>NZ_KV813369.1:25509-32487 GCF_001813645.1 Pseudomonas sp. HMSC063H08 | reverse complement strand
ACGTAGATGCCCAGCGGGTTCTTGCGCAGGCGCTGCTCGGTGCGCGGGGTTTGCAGGACGATGGAAAGCACGGCGTTCCAGCGTTCGGTGCCGGCCGGTGCGCCATTGATGAATCGCTGTTCCGTCCAGCGCACGTTGAATGACGAATCGCTGGCGCGCGTGACGCTGGTGATCTGCACCGTCACGGATTCTTTGCCGACGCGGGCGAACGGGTCGTTCTTGCTGGCGTAATCGTTGAGCACAGCCGCGCCGCGGTCGGTGGTGTAGTCGTAGGCGTCGAGCCAGTTCTGTCGCACGACGATCGGGTCGATGGAGAGCGAGCGAACCAGCGTGATGAAGTGCGCGAGGTGGTAGGCGATCTGCGCATCCGCCGGTCGGTATGGCGTGGCGGCTTCGCCGACGGCGCGAATCTGGCCGGTCTTGTCCACCTCCACCACGTAGGGCGTGACGATGGACTGCGCCGAGCGCCAGACTAGGCCGCCTGCCATCAGCAGGGCGAGCACGAGGCAGCCGAAGGCCATCAGTCGCCAGTTCTTCGCCTGCACGCGGCCCGAGCCGATACGCTCGTCCCACACCTGCGCGGCGGCTTGATACGGGGTGGCAGGCTGCGGTGTATCGGCGTAGCGCACCTGCGGTCGCTTGAATCGCATGGCTCGTTCTCCTCAAGAATCGGAATTGCCCAGGCTTGGGCCTTGCGCCGAGCCACCGCCGTCCCCGCCGCGCAGTGTGTGCGCGGCAGTGGTCGCCGCATGGGCGATCTGTTGACGGCGGTGCAGCCGCTTGGCCCAGGCGGGCTGCGACTGCTCGGCAGTGTTGGCTTGTGCTTCGCTCGCGGCCTGACCGGATGCGCTGGCACCGGATGCGGCGGCGCCCGCGCCGTCCGAGCGAAACGCGGCGGCTGCGCGCTGCCCAACTGAGCGCACCCCCGCGGTGGCCTTCTGGCCGACTGCTTGCGCGCCGGTCTTAGCAACATTGCCCAGGCCAGCCATTGCGCCTTTCGCGCCGCCGCCGGCGGCGGCGGAACCGGCTTGGAACGCCGACCGCGCGCCGGTCGCGGTCGAAGCAGCGGCACGGGCGCCGCTGCCGATGGCGCTGGCGGCGGCCGGCGCCATGCGAGCACCAGCAGCAACAGCACCGCCAACGCCGGTAGCGGCAGCGCCGACAGCGACGGCTGTTCCCGCCGCGCCTAGCGCCGCACCAGCCATCGCGCCGGCCCCGAGCTGCGGCGAGCCGGACACAAGGCCCGTGGCGATGCCCGGCCCGTAGATGCCGAGCGCGAGCATGGCGAGCGAGGCCAGCATCACGACCAGCGCATGATCGATGGAAGGTTCATCGGGCGTGACCTGGAACTCGGCGAACAAGCCCGTACTGATGCCGACAATGACGGCCAGCACCAACACCTTGATACCGGACGACACCACGTTGCCAAGCACCTTTTCGGCGAGGAACGCGGTCTTGTTCCAAAGCGCAAACGGCACAAGCACAAAGCCGGCGAGCGTGGTCAACTTGAACTCGATCAGCGTGATGAAAAGCTGCACCGCCAGCACGAAGAAACAGAGGATGACCACCAGCCAGGCGAGGAACATCACAACGATGGGCGTCAGATTGATGAACACCTCGGGGAAGCCGGCCATCTCACTAATTTGGTCAAGGATCGGCGCGGCGGCGTCGATGCCGGTCTTGGCGAGATGCCCCGGTTGAAGGAACGTCTCCATGCTCAAGGTCGAGCCGGTGGCCGTCAGGCCCAGGCCGGCGAATGAGCGAAACACGATGCTCGCCAGCATGTTGAAGTTGCCGATGATGTAGGCGAAGGCGCCGACGTAGAGCACCTTGCGAATGAGCTTCGCCATCACGTCCTCGCCTTGGCCGGTAGCGTGGCCGAGCGCCCAATAGAGGCCGGCGAGCGTCATGTCGATCGCCACCAGCGTTGCGGTCAGGAACGCGACCTCGCCCCGCAGCAAGCCAAAGCCGGAGTCGATGTAGGCGGAAAAGACGTTGAGGAAGTGGTCGATGATCGAAACGTCGTTCATGGCCGTTCCTCCAGCGGCGCGTCGGGGCCGTCGAAGCTGGCCGGGATCGGCGGCAGATCGGCGAGCGTCTGATATTCGTCCGGGCCGGCTTGGCCGGAGAGGAGACGGCGTAGGTCGGCTTGGGCGACCTGTGCGCAGAACGCGCCGTCATGTTCGCCATGCCGGCACTGCGCACGCAGCGCGTGCAGCCGTGTCGGATTGGCGGCCAGTGCATCGACCGACAGCGCCTGCCGCCGGTCGCAACCCGCCAGCAGGCACACGAAGGCAAACAGGACGGGCGCGTGCTTCATGGCCGTGCCCGTCAGTTGCCGTAGAAGTTGACCGACTGCGGCGTGTACGCCGTGCCGGTGCCGAGAAAGCGTCGCGTCACCTCACGGCCACGTTCGACGGCGGCGGCCTGACGCGCCAGTTCCAGCGACACCGCGCGCCCCTGCGTGAGCTGGAGCTGCTGCGCCTGAATGGACTGCTTGGCCTGCAAGGCCAAAAGCTGATTGGTCGCCTGCATGGCCTGCAAGGCGCCCGTGGCCGACTGGCTCTGGCCGACCAGATCGGTCAGCACGCCCTCGTCCTCGGTCACGTTCTGCGACACCTGCGCCTGCATCCGCATCGCGGTCTGCAAGCCTTCGAGCGTGTTCTGCCAACGCTGGTGGGCATCTTGGTACATCTGGTTGCCGCTCACGGTCGCGGCGTACTGCTCCGGGTACAGGCGCGCGAACTGCTGGTCCATGCTCTGCACCTGGAACGCCAGCCCTTGCGCCTGCGCGATGAGTTGCTGGGTGGTCGCCAGCGTTGAGCGCAGCCGGTTGACCACATTGAACGGCAGGCTCGCCAGGTTACGCCCCTGGTTGATGAGCATCTGCGCTTCGTTCTGGAGTTGCTGAATCTGGTTGTTGATCTGCTCCAGCGTGCGAACCGCGGTCAGCGTGTTCTGCACGAGGTTGGTTGGATCGACGACGACCCATTGCGCCTGCGCGGTGGACGTGACACCGATCAACGCAGCGATGGCGAGGGAAAGAAGGCGAATCTTCATTGCGAAATCTCCTGTGGTTGGGGAGCGAGGAAGGACGCGGCAGATGGTGCGGACGGCAGCAGGTCGGCGGCCCAATCGAGGCCGCGATGGCGCAGCCACGCGCCGGCGAAGCCGGGTGCGCCGGCCTGCGTCAGCACGCGGTCGATGTCGCGTTGGTCTTGCGGTGTGGATGCGCCCGCGAACGCGAGCGCGGCCGGCCCTAGGTCGAGGTCGAACAGGCGATTGCCGAGGCGCGATTGGTAGTAGTAGTCGCGCTTGGGCTGCGCGATGGCGACGATCTCGATTTGCCGGCTGTTGAGGCCGAAGCCCTCGTAGATCGAGCGAATCTGCGGCTCGGTGGCCTGCGGGTTAGGCAAGAAAATCCTGCTCGCGCAGCTTTCGATGATCGCTGGCGCGATGGTCGAATCCTTGATGTCGGCCAGCGATTGCGTGGCGAAGACGACGCTGACGTTCTTTTTTCTGAGCGTCTTGAGCCATTGCCGGATGCGGGCCGCGAAAGACGGTTCATCGAGGAACAGCCACGCTTCATCGAGAATAAGCAGCGTTGGTGCACCGTCGAAACGCTCGTCGAAGCGGGCGAACAGGTAGCGCAATACCGCTTGCACGGCGGCGGGGCTGTGCATCAGTTCTTCCATCTCGAAGCCCTGCACGCCGGCCATGCCAAGCCTATCGTGGTCGGCGTCCAGCAGCTTTCCGTGCGCGCCGCCCAGGACATAAGGCGCGAGTGCTTGGCGCAGCGCGTTCGATTGCAGCAGCACGGAAAGCCCGGTCATCGTGCGCTGTTCCTGCGGCGCACCGGCGAGGCTGCCCAGCGCCGACCAGATGGCCACCTTCTCGTCCGGGCCGACGGTCACGCCTTCATGCAGCAGGCGACCTTCCACCCATTCGGCGGCCCAGGAGCGGTAGCCCTCATGGTCGATGCGGGCGAGCGGCTGGAACGCGATGCCACCATCGGCGCCCAGGTCGTAGTGCTCGCCGCCCAGGCCCAGGATGGTGGCGCGCATCGAGCGGCCCATATCGAACGACAAGATCCGCGAACCGAAATAGCGGCGGAACTGCAAGGCCAGCGTCGCCAGCAAGACCGACTTGCCCATGCCGGTCGGGCCGGCGACCAGCGTGTGCCCCACGTCGCCGATGTGCAGCGACAGCCGGAACGGCGTCGCGCCATCGGTGCGGGTGACGATCAGCGGCGGGCCGTCCAGATGGTCATTCTTCTCCGGCCCGGCCCATACTGCCGACAGCGGCATCATGTGCGCCAGGTTCAGCGTCGAGACGATGGGCTGGCGCACGTTCGCATAGGCGTTGCCAGGGATGGACGATAGCCACGCATCCACGGCGTTGAGGGTTTCGGGGATGGTGACGAACCCGCGCCCTTGGATGACGCGCTCCACCATGCGCAGCTTCTCGTCGGCCACGGCCGGGTCGGCGTCGAGCACCGTCACCGTGGCGGTGAGATAGCCGAACGCGACTTGATCGCTGCCCAATTCCTGCAAGGCCGCGTCGGCATCGGCGGCCTTGTTGCTGGCGTCGGTATCGACCAGCGGGCTTTCCTGCTGGAAGATCGTCTCGCGCAGCAGCGCGACGACGTTCTTCCTTTTCGCAAACCACTGGCGGCGCAGGCGGCCCAGTTCCTTTTCCGCCTCGGCTTTGTCCATGCAGAGGAAGCGCGTGCTCCAGCGGTAGGCAAAGCCCAGGCGGTTGAGGTCGTCCAGCAAGCCCGGCCAGGTCGAGGTCGGAAAGCCGCGCACCGACACCACGCGCAGGTGCTGGTCGCCCAGCGTGGGCGCCAAGCCACCGACCAGTGCCGAATCGGCCAGTAGCGCGTCCAGATGGAAAGGCACCTCGGGAACACCGATGCGATAGCGCCGCGTCGAGACGGTCGCGTGCAGGTAGGTCAGCGTCTGGCTGTCGTCCAGCCACGCAATCTCCGGCATCACGCCATCGAGAAGGTCGAAGATGCGTTCGGTTTCGGCGACGAACGCGGTCAAGTGTTCACGCCAGTCCACGCCGGCGGTCGGCGTGTTCTCGTAGAGCAGCTTGGCCGCGCGGGCGCGGGATTCCTCCGGCGGCAGGTATTGCAGCGTGAAGTGATAGCCGCTCTCGAAATGGTTGCCGGATTCCTCGAAGGTCGCGCGCCGTTCCTCGTCCACCAGCCACGACAGCGGTTCGGGAAAGTCCGAGTGCGGATAGTCCGCCGCCGGCCGGCGCTCGGCTTCGACGAACAGCGCCCAGCCGGCACCGAGGCGGCGCAGTGCGTTGTTTAGGCGCGCAGTCTTGGCGATCAGTTCGCCTTGCGTTGCGCTTTCCAAGTCAGGTCCACGGAACCGCGCCGTACGTTGAAAACTGCCGTCCTTGTTCAAGACGACACCCGGCGCGACTAGGCCGGCCCACGGCAGCCAGTCGGCGAGCAAGGCCGGGCGCTGGCGGTATTCGGCGAGGTTGAGCACTGCGGCGTCCTCCCGTCACACGTCCAGCAGCGGCTTGTGCTTGAGGTGCTTGGCGAACACCTGCATGAACTGCGGATCGACGCGCGCACCCCACACCGCCAGCGAATGGCCGACGATCCAGAGCACGACACCGGGAATCCAGAGCTGCAGGCCCAAGCCCACGGCCGCGGCCAGCGTCCCGTTGGCGATCGCCACGGTGCGCGGCGCACCGCCCAGCAGGATCGGCTCGGTCAGCGAGCGATGCAGAGGCACCTCGAAGCCAGGCAGGTCGGTGGCCGTGCTCATACGACGGCCCCGCCGGAGAAACTGAAGAACGACAGGAAGAAGCTCGATGCCGCGAACGCAATGGACAGACCGAACACGATCTGGATCAGCTTGCGGAAGCCGCCGCTGGTGTCACCGAACGCAAGCGCGAGGCCGGTGGCGATGATGATGATGACCGCGACGATGCGCGCGACTGGCCCTTGGATAGATTCGAGGATGGATTGCAGCGGCCCTTCCCAGGGCATCGAGGAACCGGCGGCTTGTGCCGTGCCGGCGGTCGCCAGCATGACGGTCGCCGACAACAGGCCGTGGTGCGCCGGCCCGACCAGGCGGCGCAGGCGTGCGGGGATGGAAACCGGATTTACGGAAAAGCGGAAAGCATGGGCGTGCGTCTGCGTCATGGCAGTTCTCCAAGGTGGTTAGGGGACGGGGAAGAAAGCGGCACTTCTGGAAGCGGCTGCTCCAGCGCATCTGCCAGGCGATAGCCCACGCCGTCGAAGCCAAAGACGCGGGCGATGCTCTCGATACGACGGCGCCGGCCACGGCCGGCGATGTGGATGACGACATTGACCGCCTCGGCGACGAGCGCCCGCGGCGGGTTCACGGCCACTTCGAGAATCAGTTGCTCCAGGCGCAGCAATGCCCCAAGCGCGGAACCGGCGTGGATCGTGGCGATGCCGCCGGGATGGCCGGTGCCCCACACCTTGATGAGATCCAGCGCCTCGCCGCCGCGTACCTCGCCGACGATCACGCGGTCGGGGCGCAGGCGCATCGTGGCGCGCACCAGCTCGGTCATCGACACGACGCCGGCGCGCGTGCGCAGCGGTACGTGGTCGCGCGCCGCGCATTGCAGTTCGATGGTGTCTTCGAGCACCAGCACGCGGTCGCCGGTGGCAGCGATCTCGGCGAGCAAGGCATTTGCCAAGGTCGTCTTGCCGGTGCTGGTGCCGCCGGCGATGAGAATGTTCTGCCGCTCGCGTACCGCGTCACGCAGGAACGCAGCCTGCTCAGCAGTCATCATTCCGTCGGTGACGTAGCGTTCCAGCGGAATGACGCCGACCGCGCGCTTGCGCAGCGCAAAGGCTGGGCCAGGAGCGGCCGGCGGCAGAATGCCCTCGAAGCGTTCGCCGGTTTCCGGCAGCTCGGCGGTCAACAGCGGCTGACCGCGATGCACTTCCGCGCCGACGTGGGCCGCGACCAGGCGGAT
>NZ_KV813369.1:23498-25409 GCF_001813645.1 Pseudomonas sp. HMSC063H08 | reverse complement strand
GCGCCGACGTGGGCCGCGACCAGGCGGATGATGCGTTCGCCGTCTGCCTCGGACAGCTCGGCGCCCATCGGGGCACGACCCGACGACAGGCGATCGACCCATAGCGTGCGGTCGGGGTTCAGCATGATTTCCACCACGTCCGGGTCTTCCAGCGCGGCGGCGATCAGCGGCCCCATCGCCGTGCGCAACATGCGGATGCGCCGGTCGAGCGATGTAGTGGCGAAGGATTGCGGCACGGCGCTCATGACCCACACTCCTCGGCCGCCGCCAGCGCCGCCGCGTCATCGAGCCGGGCGGCATCGGGGTTCAGTTCTTCCACCACGTCGCGTACAAGGCTGCGCCCGCGCATCAGGTGGCGGCCGAGCTGTTCGACGAACTGCTCGAAACGTGCCTTGCCCTGCGCGCGTGCGGCTTCCTGATGCGCCTCGGGAACCGGCGTGCTGACTGTGAGGTAGTAGCGAACGAACAGCGCCAGCGTCTCGATCTCGATGTTCTGGTCGCGCTCCAGCCGCTCGAACTGGCGCGACAACCGATCGAGCCGCTTGGCGATGGCTGCCTCGCGCTGGTCGCCTGCATCGGGTGACAGCCACGATGCGAGCGCCGCCGCGACGATGCTGGACTTCGAGACGCCTTTCTTGGTGGCCAGCTCGTCGAGGCGTTTTGCATGCTCGTGCGGAATGAACAGGTTGAGGCGGTACTGGCTCATAGCTCGATCCCGTCTTGTTGGTCGAGGGACGCCAGCCGGGCCGTGCGCTGCATGGCCGGGTCGAGCTGACGGGGAAGCGGCAACGGCAGGTCGTCGTCATCGAGCAACGCCAGGTCGTTGTCGGCCGGCTGCTGTTCGGGGCTGTATTCGGCGATTTCGGATAGCTCTGGCTGCCGGCGCGGCCCGCCGTCGTCGGCAGCGGCGCCGGTGTCGTCGTCCGCCAGGCCGGCGGCAGGCGCGACCGGCACAGCAGGAATAGCCAGCCCGCTCCAGTCGTCGGGCCGAACCGGCGGCGCATCGGCGTAGCGTCCGGCCGCGAGCGCGGGCGGCGGAAGCACGCGGCGCTTGAAATTGGCGTCGGCGTAATAGCGCAACTTCTTCGCCTTGATCGGTGCGACGCTGGACACCATCACCACGGCATCGTCGGGCGGGAGCTGCATCACTTCACCGGGCGTCAACAGTGGGCGCGCGGTTTCCTGGCGCGACACCATCAGGTGCCCCAGCCACGGTGCGAGCCGGTGGCCGGCGTAATTGCGCTGCGCACGCAGCTCGGTGGCCGTACCGAGCGTTTCGGAGATGCGTTTGGCGGTGCGTTCGTCGTTGGTGGCGAACGTCACGCGCACATGGCAGTTGTCCAGAATCGAATGGTTCTGGCCGTAGGCTTTGTCGATCTGGTTGAGCGACTGCGCGATGAGGAAGCTGCGGATGCCGTAGCCGGCCATGAACGCCAAGGCCGTCTCGAAGAAGTCGAGGCGGCCCAGCGCAGGGAACTCGTCGAGCATCAGCAGCAATTTGTGCCGACGCGCGATGCCATCGCTGCCGTCGAGCGATTCGGTTAGGCGCCGGCCGATCTGGTTGAGGATCAAGCGCACCAGCGGCTTGGTGCGGCTGATGTCCGAAGGCGGCACGACGAGGTACAGCGAGACTGGATGTTCGGACGCGATCAGGTCGGCGATGCGCCAATCGCAACGCGACGTGACTTCGGCCACCGTCGGATCGCGGTACAGGCCGAGGAACGACATGGCGGTGGACAGCACGCCCGATCGCTCGTTGTCCGACTTGTTGAGCACCTCGCGCGCAGCCGATGCGACGACGGGATGCGGCACGTCGCCCAGGTGCCGCGTGGTCATCATCCGGTGCAGCGTCAACTCAAACGGGCACGCGGGATCGGACAGGAAGTTGGCGACGCCGCGCAGCGTCTTGTC
>NZ_KV813369.1:10408-23398 GCF_001813645.1 Pseudomonas sp. HMSC063H08 | reverse complement strand
TTGTCCTCGCCCGCATAGAGCACATGCAGGATGGCGCCGACCAGCAGCGCGTGCGAAGTCTTCTCCCAGTGGTTGCGGCGTTCGAGCGCACCTTCGGGATCAACGAGAATGTCCGCGATGTTCTGTACGTCGCGCACTTCATGCGCGCCGCGCCGGACTTCCAGCAGTGGGTTGTACGCGGCCGACTTCGGATCGGTCGGGTTGAACAGCAGGCAGTGCGAGAAGCGCGAACGCCAGCCGGCCGTGATCTGCCAGTTCTCGCCCTTGATGTCGTGGATGACGGCAGACGCTGGCCAGCTCAACAGCGTGGGCACTACCAGGCCGACGCCTTTGCCGGAGCGCGTCGGCGCGAAGGTCAGGACGTGTTCCGGGCCTTCATGCCGCAGGTATAGGCCACGATGCAGGCCGAGAAACACGCCGGCAGGCTTGTCCAGGCCGGCCTTGCGAATGTCTGCGGCTTCGGCCCAGCGTGCAGAGCCATAGGTCGTGACCAGCTTCGATTGCCGCGAGCGCCATACGGACATGGCAATAGCGACCAGCACGGCCACCAGGCCGCTGCCGCCAGCGATTGCGCCGCCGGTGTCAAAGATGCGCGGTGCGTAGGCGTCGAATGAGAACCACCACTCGAACAAGCGCCAAGGGTGATAGACCGGCGTGCCGAGTAAGTCGAACCAGGGCGAGCCAAGGCGTACTTGATAGCCCAGGGCGGCGGCTGTCCACTGCGTGGCGCTCCACACGCCGGCAATTACGATGCCGAACACGACACCGATTTGCCCGAACAGCACACCTTGACCTTGCATCCCGGCCTCCGCTTTCTCCTCGTTGTCACGCGGCACAAAAGCGTGCCGCACGCATAAGGATCGGAGTCAGGTCAAGGGTTGGTCAAAGACCGTTATCGGCAGGAATATCGCGGAAAAAGCAAGATTTCATGCACGGGCGAATGTACGGAAAACGCCGCCTACGACGGCGGGTTATGGCGTGTCGAGCGATATACGCGCGGCGCATGCGAATGCTTGCACCCTGAAAGTCGAAGTGCAGCACCCATCCCCTCAGAGCCACCCGAAAAATTCGCAGACTGCCTGCCGTTGCGCCAGCGTGTCGCGCTCACCCAGCGCCATTACCTCCTGGGTGAATGGAGCCTCGAACAGCAGATAGCTGACCAGGGCGGCGCCGCTCAGGTCGCCGCTCGCGCTGGACGAGCCGACGCCGCGCAACAGGGCGCGCACGGCCCGCGGTAGGTGCTTTTGGTGGCGTGCCGCGATGTCGTCGATGCGCTCGCTCGGCGCAATCACCAGCGCCTTCACCGGACGTAGTGAGGTGGCGAGGCGCTGGCCCAGCGTCATCATTCCAAGGGTACGGTTGACGCGCTCCATACGCTCGATGTCCACCGTGAGCGCGTCGAGAAATATGTTCGACAGCACGTGTCCTCCGACTTGGGCCAGTGTCGGGTAGCCGCCGTTACGCACGAGTCGCCCGCGAGGTTCGTGCATCCGACCAACGCCGACGATGAGCATACGTTGCGCGCCCAGGTGGATGGCCGGAGAGATCGGCGCGGTCTGCCGCATCGAGCCGTCGCCGTACCAGCCGGCATGCTCCATATGTTCGATGCGTTGTGCCGGGAACACGAATGGGATAGCCGCCGAAGCGAGCAGGTGTGCCAATCCCAGCCGCATGGGCACGGCCAGCCGCTGCGAGCGTTCGTAGCCCGTCATATCGCCGATGGACTCAAAGAAGGTGAAGTGCTCGCCGCTGGTGTAACTGGACGCGCCGATCGCCAGCGCACGCAGATGGCGCTGGGCCAGCATGTGCGGCAGCAGTTCCAAAGGCGCCCAATGTCGCAGCAGTTCGGCTAGTGGTCCATTGTCCAGTAGTGAATGCGGTCCTTCTTTGCGCCAGCGTGCCAACATCCAGCCTACCGAGATCGCGCTCAGCCACTGTGCGCCGCTGCGAGCGATACCAAGCGCGTCGGTGCGATACACCTGACCAGCATTGAAGTTGCGCCAAACTGCGGCGATGGCCTCCACGCCAGCGTCAAAGGAGTCTGCGCGACAGGCTAAAGCGGCGGCGTTGATTGCGCCTGCCGAGGTGCCGCATAGGATACCGAAGGGGTTGGGCGCCCCTTCGCCCAGGTGTTCACGGCGCAACGTCACCAAAGCCTGAAGCACACCGACCTGGTAGGCGGCGCGCGCACCGCCACCGGACAGCACGAGAGCCGTCTTTGCAGCACTAATGGCCGGCCTAGTGTGTGGCATCGCGGGCTCGCTTGATCATTAGGTAGGTGATGGCCCGATCAAAACTTCGGCTGCTCTTTCGGTGGGGTATAGGGCGCCTTCCCATCGCCAAAGAACCGTCGATTCGTCGCCTCAGCCACACGATTGCAGAGTTCGTCGCCCAGCTTGGCGCGATCCGTCTTGCACTGTTGCCGCAGTTCCTTCAATCGTTGGGGATTGGCGGCAAGTGCCTCTACCGTTTCGGTGGGTTCGGATTTGCCGCAGGCGGTCAGCATCGCAGCAAGCAGAATCAGCACAATCTTGTTCATGGCTCGATTTCCTCCGAAGCATCAAGGTCGGGTAGTACGGTCGGCTTCTTCGTCGCGGATGGTTCAAGGGTGCTTGTTCTCTCGATGAAACGAGCCAACACTTCCGAAGGCTCGTTGCCCCGGCGCAGCAGGTAAGTAGTGAGCATGGGTGTGCGGCCAGCCAGAGGCCGCGCGACCACACCCTGTTCACGGCTGGCGGCAATCTGCGAGGCTCCGGCCAGCCCAAGGGCGAAACCTGCTGCCACCATCGCCATCATCAAATCAACGGAGGCCACCCGTTCGGCGATCAACGGCTCTTGATCGACCCTACGCAGCACCCTTTCAATCTGCCGCGTATATCCTTCGCACGCATGGGGATCGCCAAGCACCAGCGGATGGCGTAGCACTTCCTCCAGTGGGATGCGCTTGTACGTCAACAGCGGGTGCCGAGAGGGCACCGCCACCATCAAGGGATCGCTCCAGACAGCTTCGGCGACGATGCCGTCGCCAACTTCATCCGACCGAGCAAACCCCACGTCGTAAAGGTCGTCGTGCAGCCCTTTGATCTGCTGGGCCAGCGAAACTTCGGATAGACGTATCTCGATTTCCGGTTCTTCTTCGCGACACAATGCTAGAAAGGTTGAGAAGCGTGAAGGCGGGATGCCATCCGATAGCGCAACGCGCAACTGGTTATGAAAACCGTTGGCAGCCGCCTTCACGCTGTCGCGCGCCTGCTGCAAAGCCGTGAAGACGCGCGGCACGTGTTCCAGAAATAGCTGGCCTGCGCGAGTCAGTCGGGTGCTGCGTGTATTGCGCACGAAAAGCTGTGCACCCAAGTCTTCTTCCAGCTCTTTGATCGCGCGCGATAGGGGAGACTGCTCAATGTGCAGCCGCTCAGCAGCGCGAGCAAAATGCAATTCCTCGGCGACTGCAATAAAGCAGCGAAGATGGCGTATTTCCATCGCAGTCTCCTAAGCGGACCGCTCGCGCCTTGCCGGTGCAATTTGCACGGTTCCCATTCTTGTCGCAGGCCACGAAAGCTGTCGGCAGTAGAACCTCGGTTAAGTTAGAAAGCTCTGATTTACAGGTGAGTTGCTCAGTTCTTCCGCTGCGCGGGCGTTTAGAAGCATGTGCCTCAAGCATCGCTTGAGAGCATCAATATCCTTCTCATTCATTCCATCGAAGAGGATGGCGTAAGCGCCGTCAAAGACCGACGGCAGTTGCGAAGCCGTTTCCTTGCCATCGCGTGTTGCGAGGAGATACGTCACTCTGCGATCACGCTCGCAAGGAACTCTCTGAATCAACCCTCGACTAACCAGACGATCTATCAGTCGCGTAATGCCACTCGGGTAGAGCTTGTACTCACGCGCAAGGTCAACGGAGGTCATGCTTTGGCGGCACGCCAACAGCAGCAGCACGCTCGCCTGCATGCCTGTAAGGCCGCCCAGCGAAGACGTTCTCTGAGTGATGAGCTGCCAAATCGCCATGTTGGTCCGACTCATCAGATGAATGAGGCCATGTGGCACATCGGCGTTGCTTTCTCTTGCATATATCAATTGCATGTCACACCCCGTCGGCAGTATTCACGCTCCTTAGATCAATGCCCCGTGACTTTCTGGAGTGGCCCCTTCGGCCGCTTAACCAGCCAGATAGCGCCGATCGAGAGGATCATCAGCACGGTAGCCAGCGCATAAAAATCGTTCGTAGCCAGCATCACAGCCTGACCATCGACCAGGCGCGAGAAAAATGCTGTAGAACTCGATGGCGGTATTCCGGCGCGAACCGCCGCGGAAGCGATTTCATGCCCTGCATTCGGGTTGATGATTGAGACAAGCTCGGACCGGCTTGCCTTCGACATATGCTCCCAATAGGTTTGGGTCAGGGACGATCCGAGCGCCATCGAGAGCACGCGCAGGAAGTTTTGCAGGCCGGCTCCATTCGCAATGCGCTCGGGCGGCAGGTCGGAAACACCCAACGAGGTCAGCGTAATCATGCATGCGGGAATGCCTGCGCCGAGGACAAACATCGCGATGGCCACCGACATGAAGTCGGCTTGGGTCGTCAGATGCGCCCGCATGAAGAACGAGACGGCCAAGATACCCATGCCGTAGGTGACGATCCAACGAGGGTCAACCTTCGGCAGGAGACGACCGACGATCGGTGAAGTCGCCACCGCGAGAATGCCCATCGGCGCGGTAGCGAAGCCGGCCCATGTCGCCGTGTAGCCCATCTGTTGCTGGAGCCACAGAGGCGTCAGCACGATGTTGCCGAAAAAGATGCCGAACATCAGGCTCTGCGTGATTGAGGAAACCAGCCAGTTGCGCGAGCGGAAGACGCTCAGGTCGATCACGGGATCGGAGTCGGTGAGTTCCCAAATAATCAGATAGATCAGCGAAACGGCTGCAACGATGGCGCACGTGACCACTAGCGGCGAAGCGAACCAATCCAGCTCGCGGCCCTTGTCGATCATGATCTGGAAACTGGTGACAAAAACCACCAGAAGCGCCAGACCGATTCCGTCGATGCGGGAACGCTCCGTGGGTTCGTCCCGGCCCCGAAGCACTTTCATGGCGCCCAGCATGACCAAGATGCCGAACCCGAAGTTGATGTGAAATATCCAGCCCCAGTGCCAGTTATCCGAAATGATCCCGCCCAGGATTGGGCCGAAGATCGGGGCCACGACCGTCATCATTCCCCACAACGAGAGCGCGATGTTTGACTTGTTCTTGGGGAACACCGCCAGCATCAACGTCGATGACAACGGAATCAGCGGTCCACCGGCCAACCCCTGCAACACGCGAAAGAAGACGAGGCTTTCCAGAGACCATGACAGGCCGCAGCACACGGAGAACAGTACGAATGCCACGACGCAGATCATGAACAACCGTACTTCGCCGACCTGGCGAACGAGCCAGCCGGTCAGGGGGATGGTGATGGCCTCCGCAACAGCATAGGACGTGATGATCCAAGTGCCCTGGCTCGTCGAGACACCCGTCGACCCCGAGATCGTGGGCATGGCCACGTTGGCGATGGAGGTATCGAGCACCACCATGAAATTCGCCAGAGACAGGATGATTGCCGCGATGACCAGATCCATCCCGGAAAGCGGCTTGTGTTCCGTGGAAGTCATGTCACTACCTCGTCGCAACCGGCTGGGACTCACCGTGGTCGCGCAGATCGACGGTAGCCTCCATTGACAGACCGACCCGCAGCGGATGCTGCTTCAACTGCTCGGGATCAATCCAAATCCTGACGGGCAGCCGCTGGACCACCTTGATCCAGTTGCCCGTGGCGTTCTGCGCGGGAATCGCTGCGAAGGCAGACCCTGATCCTCCAGCGAAGCCTTCGACACGGCCCGTATAAACGACATCGCTGCCGTAGAGGTCCGAGGTCAGTTCCACGTGCTGCCCGGGACGGACCTTCTGCAACTGGCCTTCCTTGAAGTTCGCATCGACATAGATGCGGTCGATCGGCACCACGGTCATCAGCCGCACGCCAGTCTGAACCTGTTGCCCAATCTCCACCGAACGCTGCGCGATGACGCCATCGAAGGGCGCACGCAGCACCGTCCGTTCAAGATTCACGCGCGCCTGGTCAAGCCGCGCCTTCGCCGCGAGTACGGCGGGGTTGTCATCGACCGTGCTATCTACGATCAGCGCCGAGTTGGCCGTCCGGGCGCCGCTTGCAGCTTCCTTTGCGGCCTCGGCAGCGCGAACTCCGGCTTGAGCCTGCTCCAGCGCAGCGCGCGCCTCGCGCAACTGCGTCTGCGCATTCGTCAGCTCCTCTTTCGAGACAGCGCCTTCTTCAACCAGGTTCTGCCTACGGCGCTCGTCGATGACCGCTTTTTCATAGGCGGCAGTTACACGGGTCAGGTCACTGCGAGCGGTGGCGATTTCGGCAGCACGCAGGGCCACTTGTCCCGCAAGGCTCTCGTCATTTCCCAGCAGTTGCCGTACTTGGCGCTGAGTACGCGCCAAATCCGCCTCGGCCTGCGCGACAGCAATCTTGGCGTCGGTATCGTCCAGAATTACCAACACGTCGCCAGCCTTGACGGCCTGCGTGTCACTGACCTTGACTTCCTTTACAGGGCCGGCAACGAGTGGTGTGATTTGGGCCACTTCCGCTGCCGTGTAGGCGTTATCCGTGGTGACGGATTTGCCTGCGAACAGAAGCGCCCACGCACCGTAGAGAACACCGATGGCGACCAAACCAACCGTCGCAATTAAAACGAGACGTTTGCGCTTCGCCCGCTTTTGTGAAGCCTCCGGCGTTGTGGAAGAATCTTGAGGGTCAGGGGGCATCGGAGCACTCATCGGGTCACCTGTTCATTCATTGAGGAATCGGAAAAGCCGCCGCCAAAGGCCTTTGTCAGCGCAATGTCGAGGGATAGGCCGCGCACCCACAGGGCATTGACGGCCATCCGCGCATTGAGCGCGGCATCCTCCGTCGTTAGCACGGTTTGATAGTTGGATAAGCCGCCCTCGTAGCGGCGCTTGGCGAGTTGGTAGGCTTTGTCGCTGCTGACGACCGCCGACTCCGTTGCTTCGAGGCGGATCGGAAGCGCTTGCAAGCTCCTCACCGCGTCCGCGGTTTCTCTCAATGCTTGGACCAGCGCATCGTTGTAGCTGGCTACTGCGAACTCGTATTCGGCCCAGGCTCGGCTGTAGTTCGCTCGGAGCCTTCCACCCTCGAAAATGGGCAGATGGATGGCGACTCCGGCACGGCCCGCGTCGGAACCCGAATCGAACAGGCGGTTCAGGCCCAGCGACTCGTAGCCAACCAGGGCGACCAGATTGACGCTGGGATAGAAGCCTGCCTTTGCAACGCCGATACGCTTGGCGGCCGACTCCACGCGCCATCGCGCTGCCACGATTTCGGGCTTGCGCCCGATCAGATCGCTCTTCAGTGTTTCCGGAAGCGCCAGGGACAGGCTCGGCGAAAGATGCGTCTCGTGGATATTCAGACCACGATCCGGTCCACGCCCCAGCAGAGCCGCGATCCCATTGCGAGCCAGTTCTATCCGCTCTTCCACGTCGGCCAAGTCAGCCCGTGCCAGCTTGGCCCTCGCATGTGCCTGTTCCAGTGTTGTCTGTGTATCGAGGCCCTGGTCAACGCGGCGCATCGCCATGCGCTCGGAGTCCTCACGATTTCTGAGCGTGTCGCTCGCCAAATCGCGCTGTACATGCAAGCCATTGAGTTGGACATAGCGGCTTGCAAGCTCCGTCGTCAGCAGGACGCGGGCTGCGGCGGCATCGGCTTGCACCGCCAGCGCCTCGGATGTGGCCGCATCCAGCGCGGACCGGTTCTTTCCCCAAAAGTCGAGTTCCCATCCGAAATTCAGAGAAGCCGCGCCATAGTCGTTCCATCCCTTGGGAACGACATCCTTTGGGAAGATGCTGTTGTACGTCAGCTTCTGCTCGCTGGCGGATGCGTCCAGTGAGACAGAGGGAAACAGCGCTGCGCGCGCACCTTTCGATCGCGCAATAGCGGCATTGAGGCGAGCCTGCGCTTGCGCCATCGACGGCGAGCTAGCCAGCGCTTCGTCCATCAATTGGTCAAGTTGTGGATCGCCAAAGGACTTCCACCACGCCTGCGTCGGCCATTCACCGACAGGCGCCCCAAGGCTCTTGTCGGCCGCAAGCCCGTCCATTGATGCGGGCTTTTCCATCGGCCCCAGGTCCGGGATGGAGGCGCATGACGCCAGTACTGCGCAGCAAATCGCTACCGCAGCGGTTTTGCGCCATGCGGCAGAGGACTTATCGACGAAGGATGAATATTGGAGCGATGGGCTTGACATGGAGGCACCCGTGACTTGGCATGGCGCCATGCTAAACCGATCGGTTCGGTTTAGTCAAGAGCGGAAGTCAAACAGGAAATACAGCAATGTCAACATGTTGTGGAAAGACAATACAGTACCGATCGGTTTGACTTGGACCGCTTATGTGCTATCGTGCGGCTTTACTTTCCGCAGCGGTGGACCGAACACATGACCACTTCGTCAGCGCGCTCGAAGGCGAGCACGCCTTCCAAGCATCCCTCGTCCGCTGGGGGCGCAGTGCAATCAGAAAAAGCACGCCTTGTCCTTGCCGGCGCAAGGACTGTCTTCTTGGCAAACGGCTTTAGCGCTGCGACGACCGACATGATTCAGCAGGCCGCCGGCGTATCGAAATCGACGGTGTATTCGCACTACCCGAACAAGGAAGCTTTGTTCGTGGCCGTCGTCGAGGCCGAATGTGAGCGGTTTCTTAGAGCCGTTCGAAAGCCCAAGTTTCCAGAAGAACGGCTTGCCGATATTCTGAACGCGATGGCGCTCGCCTACTTGGAGATTGTGCTGTCGCGCGACGGGTTGGCGCTATACCGCATGATTGCGGCCGAAGCGCCGAGGTTTCCCGAGCTTGGGAGGCGCTTCTATCTGGCCGGCCCTGCCGCCATAAACAACATCGTTGCGGAGACCTTGGAAGTCGCTGCCTCGAAGGGAGAATTGGATCTTGGAAGTATCGGATTCGACTCCGCGGCCTCATTGTTCGTGAACATGGTGCGCGGTGAGGCCCAGATGCAGTGTGTAATGCACCCTGATGCTCCGGCGTCCGCTGCCCAACGGGATCGGTGGGCGAAAGATGCCGTCACTACTTTTCTTCGCGCCTTTCAGAAGAATAATGGCTGAGTGCAGTCTTCGCGTAAGCGATGCCTCTCGTTCCATGCGGTAGCGTTCAATCAGCCAATAGCGGGGCCGCGTGGTCGCCCCAGCTCCCACGATGTTGAGGCTCCTCGTACCGTCACGGCCAGTTGCCGCCCCAGCCGTTGCTCGATCACCGGCTTCCACGGCACCAGCGAGAACCCCATGCCGTCGTCGAGCATCGCGTAGCGCCCGCTGGCGAGCATGACGGAACGCCGGTAGATACCAGTCACGCGCCGCCCGTCGGCCACCGGCCGATGCTCCAGGCCGGTTTCGGCGGCGATGTCCTGCGCGGCCTTCGCCAATTCACGCCCGCGCAGCGTCCCCAGCAGATTGCGCGCGAGGACGACGCGCTGCCCGCGATGCTCGGCCAGTCCCTGTTCGGCCAGGAAGTCGGCGCGTTGACGTAGCGCATCCTTGACCTCGGCTCCAAAGCCCAGGTCGCCCAGGCCCTTGCCGCCGCCGATCAACTGCTGGTCGAGCCAGGTGGCGCCGATCACGCGGGCCTGCCGCTCGATGGGCAGGTGCGATTTCAGCTCGACCGCCACACCACCACCGAGGCGCTGCGCGTCGTACTGGCGGCCTCGCTCGGCCAGGTCGGCGGGCACGCGCCAGACGCCTTCAGCCTCGCGCTCCACGATGCCAGCGCGGCGCAGGGCTTCGAGCCGGCGTACATGGGCGGCCACTACCTCGCGCGGATCGCGTTCGTTCATGGCCTGACCTTGGGCGAGCGCAAGGTGATGATCGGTGCGGTACACGCCATCGGCGGCCAGCGCGGCGATGTTCCGGTCGGCGGCGCGCACGTCGGCCGTGCCTTTCACCTCCACCACGGCCCCGGTCGGGTACTGCTCTAGCTCGGCACGCGGCGGCAGCGTGACGTAGTGCGCCTTGCCGTCCGCGCCATCGACGATCAGATAGCCCTTGTCGTACAGCTCGTCGGCCAGCCCCTTGCCGACGACGCGACCGATGACGGCGCGGCCACCCTCGCCGGCCTGGAACACGGCCAGTTCGCGCTGCTTGCCGCTCATCGCCCGTTGCATCGTGCGGATGATGTCGCCGCGCTCGCCCATTGCCCGCAAGGTTGGCTCGGCGTCGGCATGGACGGCCCACGTACCGGGGTGCGGTTCGGACGCCAATCCCATGCGTTGTAGGTGTTGCAGGCGGCCGATCAGCACTTGCCGCTGGCGTTGCAACCCGGGTTCGGCGAAGCGTTCGACGCGCACCAAGCCATCGTCGGCGGCCTCGCGCTGCAAGGTGCGATCCAGGCCCGTCCACCGCTCCTGATCGACTTCGCGCTGCATGGCGCGCTGCATCTCCAGCTCGGTGCGCGGCCCCAGCCATTCGGTCGCTAGTTCCGACGCACGCCGGCGCATCCCCTCGGCGATGTAGTCGCGGGAAATGATGAGGTCTTTGCCGGTGTCATCCTTGCCGCGTAGGACGACGTGCGTGTGCGGGTTGTCGGTATTCCAATGATCGACGGCGACCCATTCCAGCGGCGTGCCGAGGTCGGCCTCCATGCGCGCCATCAGGTGCCGGGTGTAAGTGCGCAGGTCGTCGAGTTGTTCGGCATCCTCCGGCGAGACGATGAAACGGAACTGGTGCCGGTCGTCAGCGCCGCGCTCCTTGAACGCTTCGAGGTCGGCGTCGTCGGTCGCCGGCCCGTAGGCGTGGCCCGGCCCGCCCTGGCGATCGACGCCTTCGCGCTCGATGTAGCGCAGGTGCGCGGCGGTCGAGCGCGGCCCAGCCTGCGCCAGATTCACCAGTCGCGCCTTGATCGTCACGCGCCGGGCGTTGGCCCCAAGTCCCCGGCCAGCGAAGCGCGCCGCGACATGCCCGCGGCCTAGCCGGGAACCGGGTCGCTGGCCGACCTTGCCTGCCACCTTGCCGAGCTTCGTGCCGGCTTTGTTGGCCTGCCGCAGCACCTTGTTGACGAAGGCATCGCCGCGCTGTTTCGGAGCGCCAGGCCGGACGCGGAATCGGTCATCGTCGCGCTGGCTCATGGCGTCGCTCCGTCCAAGACCAGCGCAGTCCAGCGGACGAAGCACGCGACTTCGCCAATGCCGATGCGGCATTGCGCACCTTCGCGGCACGCTGCCGCCCCGTGGCGCGTGCCGCGCTCCCCCCACGTGCAGACAAGGTTTTCAAGCGGCCATGTGCCGCGACCTTTTATCTTGCCTTCCGCCTTTGCCCTTCGCTGTCGCTCCGGGCGTCGGCGGCCCGGCGGCGCTGCGCTGCTTGCAACCCGCCCGCCGGCGAACGCGCCAATGGCTGCAGGCCGGGCGCGTTCGAGGCAAGACGCCTGCACGTTGGACGGCTGCGCCGGATGTTGCGCGAGGCGCGGCGCGGATGCGCCCGCGCTGCACGCGCGACGACACGGCGGCAGCCACCGGAACGACATGCCCGATGGCACGATGAGATGCACGGCAACGTGCAGCGAATCGGCGGCCATCATGGGCGTGTTTCCAGCCAGACCGGATACGCGACGCCGATCACGGCGGATGCGCTGACCGGCCCGAAATAGCGGCTGTCGAACGACGCTGGATTGGTCACGCTCAACAGGAACAGCTCGCCCGATTCGAGGCGGCGGCAAAGCTGCAAGGATGGCAGCGGCCGGCCCAGCCGGTCGGCAGGCAGCGCGGCGGCCGCAGGCACGCCGTCGATGCGTACCTGCCCGGCGACGATGCAAACGTGTTGCGGCGCGACCGCGCCCACACGTTTGAGCAGCGGAACGCGGGTCGGCAGGTAGCCGCGCTGCGCAGCCAGCATGGCGGCCCTGTCGGGCAGCGGCACCAGCACGATGCTGTCCACGGACAACGGACGTGGCAGCGAGGCGGTGCGCGGGTCGAACGGTTCGATGCGATACCAGCCGACCGCCACGCTGTCGGACGGGTTGTAGGTCAGACGCGGCAGCGGCGACACGAAAGCCGCCCAGGCCAGCGCAGCGAGGCCGACGGCGGCGAAGCCCGCCAGCACGATGCGAACGCGCAGGCGCGAGCGAGGTTGCGGCGCGACTTCGTGCGTGCATGGGGTGTTGGATTGGGTCGTCATGGCAGCGCCTTTCCGGCCAGCCAGGCGGCGTGCCGCTCGGCGGTGTATTCGGGCAGCGCCAGGCGGGCCGCCAGACGGTTGCCCAGCGTGCGCCAGTACGCTGGCGACACGTCGATGGCGGCGATGCCTTGCCCTTCGATGCCGTCGATGCGTTCCAGCACGGCACGCACCGCGTTTTCGCCTTCGGCGTGCAGCAGCAGGCGTGCGCCGGGCCGCACGCCGGGGATGCGCTGCATGTCGTCCAGCGGCGTGGCGGCTTGCATCACCATGAGCTGCCAGCGGATCGTGCCGTAGTCGTTTGCTTCCCAGCGCACGCGGCAGAACATTGCACGCGGCAGGAACACCGCGCAGCGCCGCCAGCGGTCGAGCCGCAACGTGCGTGCCGGTTCGCCGAAACGCAGGTAGAGCTTGAAGCGCGGTTCGATGTAGGCGAGCGATACGCGCGTCAGCGGCACGCTGCCGGCCTGGCCGGCGAGCGTCGAAAGCGAAGGCGGCGGCGCAGCAGCCGGTGCAGCCGTCGCCGCGTGAGCGGCAGGCAAGGCGGATGCGTTCATGGCAGGTTCTCCGGGCGCTTGTCGGGGAACTCCCGTTCCAGCAAGCCGCGCAGCAACTCGGCCACGGTCACGCCCTGGCCGAAGGCGGCGATCTTGATGCGTGCACGTAGCGCGGGCGTCACGTCGAGCGTCAGGCGGGCCGTATAAAGGTCGCCCTTGTTGAGCGCATCGGCATCGCCCTGGCGAATCCACGC
>NZ_KV813369.1:8132-10308 GCF_001813645.1 Pseudomonas sp. HMSC063H08 | reverse complement strand
TGGCGAATCCACGCCTCGGCGTGCGGATTCGCGGGCGGACGTGCGCCGATGCCGACGCGCTTGCTGCGCGGGCTGCTCATGTCGGCCACCGCAGCAGTTCATCGGTGAGCACGGCGATCTCGCGGGCGGCGGCGCTGTCGGGCGCCGTCTCGCGGGCGAGCCGGCCAGCGGCCACGCTGTCGGCGAAGACGATGCGCTGGCGCACTTCGCTGCGCAGCGCCGGCAGCGGCTGTTCGGCCAGCGATTGCCGCGCTTCCCTGCCGATGATGGTGGTGCTGACGCGCCGGTTGATGACGAAGGCCGCGTGCAGCGCAGGCCGGAACACCTGCGCTTCGCGGATCAGCGCCACCATCTCGGCGCTGGCCCACAGGTCATACGGACTGGGCTGCACGGGAATCAGCACGCGCTCGGCCGCCAGCAGCGCGGAACGCGCCAATGCGGCGATGCGCGGCGGGCCGTCGATGATGACGTGATCGGCGCGGCGGGCCAGCTCCGGCGCTTCCTGATGCAGCGTCTCGCGGGCGAGGCCCACGGTGCTGAACAGCCGGGGCAAGCCCTGCTGGCTTCTGCGCTGCGTCCAGTCCAGTGAGGAACCCTGCGGGTCGGCATCCAGCAGGATGACGTGCAGACCGCGCATCGCCAGTTCGCCCGCGATGTGCGTGGCGAGCGTGGTCTTGCCGACGCCGCCTTTCTGATTGAGAAGCGCGAAGATCATGACGCGGCCTCCCATGCTGGAAAGCCGGGATTCGCCTGCCCTGCAAAACGCTGTTCGCTGTGCCGTTTGGCGGTTGTCCACCGAAACGGTGCGCTTCTACTAAAAGTTAGAGATTTATAGTTAGGTAAGTTAGAGAGGCTGAAAACCCGCGCCATTACTGGCTTTGCGGCGTTTTCGTACTCCTGATAGCACGATAGGCGTACTCCCGATAGCACGATACCGGGTACTCCTGATAGCACGAGGCCGTCCACAGCTTTTCCCGCAGTTATCCCCGTGCCGTATGCAGCACGGGCCGGAAGGTCAGCAGTTCGGTGTTGTCGTCCGGCATGCGCTCGATGCCGAGGACGTAGCCGGGTAACGACTGCCGTGCCACCAGCACGCGCAGGTCGTAGGCGAAGTCCGAGAAGCGAGCCGCGCTGCCGGATTTGCGATGCAGATGCCGGAAGTCGAATTGCCAGCCGTGTTCCTGCCGCCCGCCGTGCTTGCGTACCAAGCGGTACAGCCAGCGTTCGATGCCGCCCTTCAAGCGGAAATAAGCCGGGTCGATGGTCAGCACCAGGGCGGCGTCGAGCACGCCGGCATAGAACCAGTCCGGCAGGATCAGCTCGATGCCCAGCGGCGTGCCGCTGGCATCGGCCAGTTCGCGCCATTCGTTGATCCACGAAAAGCGATGCAAGCGCCTGCCCGTGGTTTCTCGGATGGACGTGGCCACACTGGTCGATTGCAGCCGGTCGAGCGCCGCTTTCAGGCGCAGGTAGTCGTTGAGGGATGTGCCGCGCCCGATGAAGCGCAGGATCTCGTAGGGCGTGGCGTGTATCCAGCGCGACGGGCGAATGCCCGCGTCGCGTGCCTCCACGATCTGCGAGGCCGCCCAAATCAAAACGTCGGCATCCCATATCGTGGCGATGCCGTGCTCGGCCGTGCCTTCCACGCGGATGGTGATGTTCCCGCTGCGGAAGTCGATCGGCGCGATGCGCCGCGACTTCGCCAGCGAGAAGAATGGAAAGGCCATCAAGTCCTGGCTGTCGCGTGGCGCCATGTCGCCCGGCAGCGCGCGGAACAGGTCGAGCTGTTCGCACTGCGGCAAGGCTTGCCCTGGAGGGCCGGACATGGCGAAGGCCACCCACGCGCCGACGATCAGCGGCCATCACGGTAGTCACCCGCGTGGCGTTCGGCGTATTCCGGGTCGGATGTAGCCTCGTAGCTGCGCTGGTCGGCCCAGGCATCGAGGTCGCTTACTGCGTACATGACGCGGCGACCGAACTTGCGGAACTTCGGGCCACCGCCGATCACGCGCTGCTTCTCCAGCGTGCGAGGACTGAGGCGCAGATACTCGGCGGCTTCGTCGTTGGTCAGGTAGCGTTGGGGCTGCGAGGGCGCAGCGACAGTAGCGGCGGCAGGCCGCAAGGGAGAGGGTCGCATGGGGTGTACCTCCATCAAGCCCGGCCACACCACGCGGCC
>NZ_KV813369.1:5776-8032 GCF_001813645.1 Pseudomonas sp. HMSC063H08 | reverse complement strand
CCATCAAGCCCGGCCACACCACGCGGCCGGATAGAGGCACTTTCAAGAAAGCAAGGCTTCTTGCTAAGGGACGATTTGCAGGGGGCGCGAAACGTCCCCCCTCCTAATGCGACGGGAACGGCGGAAGCTGTGCCAGGCGGCGGTAGCCGCCGCGCATCAGCGCATCGCCCCGGCGCACCAAGCGCCGCACGCGGGCACGCAAGGCGCTGTCTTTGTGCCAATCGGCCGCGACGGCATCAACGCCGAACAGCCCCTCGGCAACCTCGCGCAAGGACGCGCCCGCCAGGGTCGCGTCGAGTGCCTGCAAGGTGTGCAGTTCCAGCACTGCGGCGTGCGTGGGCCGCGAGCGGGTCGCCGCCGCAGGCGCGGCCCCGGTTGCAGTGGACAACGCATCCAGCCCAGCCGCCAGTGCGCGATAGCGTGCGCAAGGCGTAGTGCAGCCTCGGATGGCGTAGAGGTAGGCCATTCCGTCGGCCATGCTCGGCGTGAGCGTGAGCCGCACGCAGCAGCCGGGCCATTGCGCCGTCAGCATCAGGCGCTTGCCATCATGGATCAGGTGCTTGCGTCCTGGGACGTTCCAGAACTCGAAGGCATCGGCATCCGGCGGCGGGTCGTCGTCCGGGTAGAGCTGGATCACGCCATCGTGATCGGGGAACCACGCCGGATGTGCGTCGCGCGCATCCAGGGCGGGATCTTCCAGCAGGCGCAAGCCCCAACGATGCGCCGTATCTGGTCGGCGGCGGCGGTGCAGCCAGTCGCGCCGGTAGTCAGGGTTTCGGCGCAGGTACTCCCAGGCCAGCGCGGGGCCGCCCTGGTGCAGAACGTAGAGATAAGCCGCTGTCGGATACCAGTGTTCGACGCTGCGATTAGTCATGACGGAACCTCCCTGTGCTTGGGGTGCGTCGCCTGGATTCCGTCGTGCGGGAGCTATCGAATCACCATCAGGTTGTCATCGAAATCGGGGTAAGCTGTAACTACTGGTGTCAAGACAGATTCGCTCCGGGGCATTGCTGAAATCGTCTGAATGCGACGGCTGCGCCGCCACGAAAATGGTGCGCGGCATGGCGCACGGTGCAGCAGCCCGCGCCAAAGATCATGACTGTTTGCGTCAGAAGCGCACCGCTTCGGTGCAAGGATGTGGATTCAGACCTGCCCGGTCTTGGGTAAGACCGAAATAGTCACGATGCGCCCGTTTGACCCGGCTGCGCTGGCTTGCATCAATCCATGATCGAGCCGTTTTCCTGCGCCAGCCGCACGTATTCCGATAGTCGCCGCGCAGGTTGAAAGTAACTGTCGCGCATCACGGGCCACTTGCACGGCCCGACGATGGCAGCCAGATCGGACAGCTTCACCGTTCCCAAGGCGGGCATCCCGATCCCGAGGTCGATCAGGCCGTAGGCCGTATCGCCATCGGTAGGATCGAGCGCGGCCAGCAACCAGGTCGCGTGCGCGTCCGGGGTGAATAGCCGCACCACGGGCATCGGGTCGATGCTCTGGCCGTTGGCGCGCGCCTCGCCAACGGCGAGCAGTTGTGCGTGCTGTTCGGCAGTGATGAGCGGTTGGGTCATGGTTGGCGCTCCCACGAATCCGACGATGCAAGGAGGAGCCTTCCTGCCAAAACACGGAAGCGGCGAAATGGATGCGTGCTTTCGTGCGAAAGCACGAAGGCGTAAGCCGTCGAATCCGTACAGGCACGGAAGCGCAGAAGCGGAATTGTGCAGGCCATGAAAGACACGGATGTGGCTCCACGGGTTTGAGGAAATCCGCATATGCGGATTTCCGTAAAAGCACGAAAGCGTGCCTCTCAGCCATAAATGAACACTATAGATTGTAGCCCTATAGGGCGCAATGGACTGTCATCTTGGTTTTTATGGGGAAACCAAGTTGGTGACAGCGAAACACTCATTGGCGACGGCGATACGGACAGTCAGGAAGGCGCGGGGCTTGAGCCAGGAAGCGTTTTCGGACGTGTCTAGCCGCACCTACATGAGTTCGCTGGAGCGCGACTTGAAAAGCCCGACCCTGCACAAGCTGACCGAGCTGTGCGAGGTCATGGAGGTGCATCCGCTCACGCTGCTGACGCTGGCCTATGCCGGCGACAGCACGGATAAGACCGATGAGCTGCTGGCGCGGGTACGCCAGGAGCTTGAGGCGGTGTTGAAAGAGCGCAGCACGCCGTAGCGCGCGTCGGCGTGTAAGACTGGATTCCGCAAGCGGAGCGCGTAGCGCCGCAGGCGCGAAGGCGTGAGGGATTGA
>NZ_KV813369.1:0-5676 GCF_001813645.1 Pseudomonas sp. HMSC063H08 | reverse complement strand
CCGGCACGGGGCGCAGCCCGAAAGCCCGGCGGTGCTAGCAGCGCCGACACGCCATCTTGGATTTGCCTCCACGGGCATTGAACCTGCTGAATATGACTGCGGCAATACCGGAACCAGAAACGATCGGGCGCGAGCTGACGGTTTCCCGCTGCCGCGTGTTCGGTGCTGCGATAAGCAGCGCTGCACCCCGCCGCAATGGGCGGGATGCTTGGGGTGGCCGTCAGGCCGCTTGCGGCCTGCTGCGCGACCAGATCAGGTCGTGCGTGCCGTCCTCGCCTTCGATCAGGCGGGCATACACCGGCGCCGGGAACGAAGGATCGTCGAGGGTCACGGACAGGTACTCCCGCCCGGCCTCGCTGGTCTTCTTCCACGCCGCGCCGATGTCGTGGCTGGCGGCCTGGAGGCGGAAGTCGGGGGCGTTCTCGCTGTTGCCCTTGTCGTTGGGAACCAGCTTGACCTTGACGTTGAGCGTCAGGGTGCGAAGCGTGCCGGTGAAGCCGTCTTTGTCTGCGGTGAAGGTGCCGATGTTGGCCATGATGTTTTCTCCTTTCGGTTGAACAAGGTTCGCGCCCATCGCGTCCTTGTTGTGATCCGGCCGGCGGGGGACGGGCTGGCTGCACCGCCTGCGGTCGCAACGCAGTGGAGAGCCGGGAGGCGAAAAGAATTTGCTGCGCGAGGAAGCCGCGCAGCGGCGGGGAAATTGTTTTCGCCGGACGGTTGCAGCCATGAAGCCCGAGGCGCAGCCGCGCCCCCGCCAGGATTCACAACGAGACAAGGACGCCTTGGGCCGAACCGCTCCGAAAGAAGATGGGGCCGGCTCGGCATCCCCGCCCGAAGGCTTCTCCGGCTCGCCCGCTGACGCGGGCCAGGTCAACCACCCAACGACAGGCGAGAGCGCCCCTGCCGCACCTTGCGGCGCCGGTTTTGAGGCGTGGCGTGGAAGAAGACCAGCGAGGCCGGGCGGGATGTTCGTGAACCGTCCTTCGTGACGTGATGGGCGAGAACCGCCAGCGTTGAGGACGGCACGCATCCGAACAACCTGCCGCAGCAAGCGCCAGCGTGTTCGCCAGCACCCGTCCATCGCGGCGGGACGCTTGCCGGGCCGATCCGGCGCAGCCGGTTCGGCGGTATTAAGGGGCGCCAAGCTGCGCGCGGCGGGGATAGCCCGCAGGGCTTTCCCCTGGAGGCAAGCGAAGCACGCAGCGCCGCAGGCGCGAAGGCGTGAGGGATTGAAGCCGCATGGCCGTGACGGCTTGCCGGCACGGGGCGCAGCCCGAAAGCCCGGCGGCGCTGTGCGCCGACACGCTCAAGCAATTTACGGCATCATTCTATGACTGAATATTTAGCCATTTTCCCGTTGGGAACCGCTCATCAGGCAAGGAGGTTGTCGAGTCATGCGTGTTTATATGATCGACAGAAATATCGTATCCAAAATTTCATCAGGCTTCAAAAATTGCAGCATCGAAGATAAAAATTTCATTAAATCACTGGATACAAAAGGAAGTGCCATAAGCCTTCTTCTTTCAAACATCGAAGGCCGACTTGGGATTCCTCAAGACATGAGTCAAGCATCCTCCGGCATGTTCGCTGAAGGTGACATAGCTAAGGGGTTCTTCAAGAAGGCTCGCGTTGATTCAGGTTTTTTTGAAGCCTTCAACAATCTTGCCTCCTGGGGTATCACAACTCATCAGAGAGACTCTTTTCTGAAAAATTCAGAAATCGTCGCATACCTACAAGATACGTTGCATCAGCCGCGCAGCCCGGCCCAAGCTAAAGAGGTTAGGGAGGATATTTTAAATTTCGCATCTAAGCGAGATATGGAAATTGGCCACCCAATCATGCTGTGTGGCTTGTCGACTTTATATGGAAACAAGAATGCGCATGGAGTGCTAAAACCTAAGAAACCCAAACAGAATGATCCTAAGAGAAATGCGAGGATTTATAACGCATTGGCCGACCTGATGGTGATTGTCAATCTTTCAGAGTTGGCGGGCATAAGCAGAGGAATGAAAATGCGAATTCATTTCGCAACAATCGACAAACCTCTCCATGGATTTGTTCAGGAATTCGGACTGCTTGGTGTTACAAAGAGCCGTTTAGCCCTAGTCAATGACAGCACAATCACCCTTGGATTCAATATGTCGCTTTTCCCAAAGCTAACCGGCAACGAGGCAGAAGAGTTCAAGGAATGGTTCAACACCAAGAAGCAAAAAACATGAACATAAGGTTTAAGCCTTGACCTTGAACACCGGGCGCGGCTACTGCCGCGCCCGGATTTGCTTTTCACCGCGCCCAGGACGGAACGGCCTGGGCGCGGTGCTGATCGCGGTTATTCCTTCGTCTCGATGAGCCACCACACGGCACGCGGCAAGACGCGGCCCGTGATGGGATGAATGTCGGTGAGGTCGGCGCAGGCCTTCCAGCCCAAGGGCGGACGGTAGCCGCGCACGTCGCCATCGCCGTGCCAGCGGCGGGCGCGTACCGTGCCGGGGGCGTAGATCGCAGCCATACGCGGGCGGCTGATGGTGGTGCGGGTCATGGGGGTGTCTCCTTCCAGCGAAGCGCCCCGGTTGAGGCCGGGGCGCATGCCTTCGGCGCGGATCAAGCGGCCAGCGCCTCGGCAGGTTCATCCGCTATTGCCTCGGCATCCTCCGGGGCGTCCTGCTCCGGGCCTGCCTCCTGCGCGGCATCCTGCGGGCCTGCGGCCTTGAAGATGGCGGGCATCCAGCCGGTGCCATCGGCCAGCCGTTCGGCCTCGCTGGCAATGTCGGCCTTCTTCAACTTCGCCAGCCGGGTGACGTGCTGCGGCGCGTACTCGCCCACGGCATCCAGAATCACGGCCTTCGGAACGTGCTTGAAATAGCCTTCTGCGGTCGGCTGCCACCATGCGGCCATGTCGAGGCCCACGGCCTGCGCCAATTCCTCGCCGGGTTGCTGCACCGTGGTGCGGGGCGTCACCACGTCCACCGTGGAAGCCACGCATACGGCCAGCAGCCGCACCAGTTCGTCTTGCGGCTTCGCCAGCAGCGCGGCGAACAGTTCGGCGCTGTCCTCCGGCAAGGCTTCGCCCGCCACCTGTTGCAGTTCGCGCAGTGCCACGGCGGCGGGCGATTCCGGCCAGTCCGGGGCCATGCCTTCCAGCCGGTCTTGCACTTTCAAGCTCATGCCCAGCGGCAGGTCGTGGCCGTAGTGGCTGCCCTGCAAGATGGTCTGCACCATGCCATGCACCACGGCAGCCAGCGCGGCTTGCGGGTGCCGGGCGACTTCGATTTGCAGCGCGGCGGTGCGGTGGGCGCTCAACCGCTGCGCCAGCCGGTCAGACATGGCGGCGATCTTGGGCTGTTCGTCGTCCTCGCCTTCGTCGTCGTTTCCGGCTTCGCCTTCGCCGCCGAAACCCTGCCGCAAGCGTTCCAGCGTGCGCAGCGCCTTGGCTTCGGCCTCACGCATCAAACCGCGATGAATCACGGTTTCGCCGTTGCGGTCGATGGTGACGATAGCCCCGGCTGCGGCCTTCACGTTCGGACTGTAGTCCTGCAAGCCATCTTCCAGCGCCTGCAATTGCTCGCCCACGGCTTCGCCTTCCTCTTGCAGCGCGTCGGCCTTGTCCTCGTCCTCGGCGTCCAGCGCGGCATCCACTGCTTCGGCCAGTTCGTGCAGCTTGGCTTGCAGCTTCTCGATACGTTGGGCCTCGCGCTTGATTGGCTCGCGTCGCTCCCTGGGCGCACGCTGGAAGGCGTGCAGGTCGGAATGGGTCATTCCCGGCGTGGCATCCACCCATGCCCAACCTTCGGCGCGAACATTGGCGGCAATGCCTGCCAGCCGGTCTTGCACCAACCGTTCCAGCAACGCGGCATCGGTCAGATACACGCCCGCGTCACCTTCCGCGAACAGGTCACGGCGAATCCCGCCGCCTGCGGCTTCGTAGCTGTCCAGCCCGACAAAGCGCACCAACGGATGCCGGTAGGCGTCGATTTCCCGTTCGGTCAGGCGCTCGCGCAAGTGCGAGGGGTGGCGCTGCCATTGCGGGGCATCGTAGAACGCCGCTTCCTGCGCAGTGTGTTCGTCAGTGATGGCAAGGGCCATCAACTGGTCAAGGCTCACGGCATCGGCGCGATAGTCGGCCATTAGGCGCGGGGAGACATTCGCCAGCTTCAAGCGGCGCTGCACCACCAGCGGCGTGACGGAAAAATCCGCTGCAATGTCCTCGATGGGCCGTCCTTCGGCCACCAGCGCCGCGAAGGCTTCAAACTGGTCTGCCGGGTGCATGGCCTCCCGCTGCACGTTCTCGGTGAGGCTGGCCGTGCGGGCGGTTCCATCGGCCACCAGCAGGCAAGGCACTTCCCATTCCTTGCTGATGCGATGCTTCTTCGCCAGCAGCTTCAAGGCGGCGAGGCGACGGCCACCGGCCACGACTTCGTAATGCTCGCCATCGGCGGATGCAATCACAATCAGGTTTTGCAGCAGGCCCACGCGCTGGATGCTCGCGGCAAGTTCGGGAATCGACATGCGCGGGGTCTTGCGCACGTTGCGGCCCGTGGGGCGCAGTACCAACCGTGACAACGGAACCAGAATCAGGTTCTTGGTCGGGTCGGCGGCTTCCAGCGGGATAGCTGCGGCGGTATTGACGGCGCGGGCTTCGGTTTGGGTGATGGCGTTCATGATGATAACTCCTTGCGGTTAGGAAATGCAGCAGCGAAAGAAGCGGTAAGGGCTGCTGCCTGCCCCTGCCGCGTGGGGAATCAGGCTTTCAACTGGCGCAGGCCATCGGCCAGCAGCCACAGGGCGCGGTTCAGGCGCACATCGGAATCAATGCCCTGCACGGGGCGGGTACGTTGGCGGCGTCCGTTGGCGCTGCGGCCATGCAATCCGCCTTTGGTCAGGTTCTCCTGCGTGCGGTTGAACACGCTCCACAAGTCCGGGCGGCGGTCGTCGAACCGGCGCGGCATCAGGATTTGCGATTCGGTGATGGGTGCGGGCTTGTCGGGGTCGTCGTACTTGAGCGACAGCGCAGCGCGGGCGAACACTTCGGCCTCGCCTTCGTCCAGCGTGATGCTGCGCATCAGGTCACGGGATTCCTTCACCCGCTCGAAGCCGCTCAACACCTCGAAAGCGCCTTCGATGACGTGCCCGGCCACGTCGCCTTTGTGGGGTACGCGCACGTCCGCCACGGTGTCGCCACACACAAGGCCATTGCTGCACACGAACCGGAACATCCCGGCCAGCATCTGATAGCTGCTGGTGCCGTCGTGCGAGTTCAGCAACACGATTTCATTGGCTTCCGCGCCGTTGATCTGGCTGGCGTGGCGCAGGCGAATCATGTGTTTGGTGTGCTCGCGGCGGCCTTCATCGCGCACGCGGGTCTGCGTCACCATAAAGGGTTGAAACCCCTCCTTGCGAAGCTCGGTCAGCACCGTGGCGGTGGGGATGTAGCTGTACCGCTCGGAACGGCTCTCATGCGGGGCATCCGCGAAGATGGACGGGGCCACCCTGCGAATCTGGTCATCGGACAGCGGGTAGTCGCTGCGCAGTGCTGGGGAATGGGAAGCGAAACGGGATGCGAGTTGCATGGTCTTTCTCCTGACGAAAAGGGTTTGCTGTTCAAACCGCACACCGGATTCCTAGATTCGGAGCCCAGCCTTTCGGTTGTTCGGTGCGGTCGGCACGAGGAACCCGGTT
>NZ_KV813368.1:0-33280 GCF_001813645.1 Pseudomonas sp. HMSC063H08 | reverse complement strand
CGCACATCGCCGGAAAACCGCGGCGCGCCTGAGTCTCAGTACTATGAAACAAAATATGTGAGGGAAAATCCGATGGGCGCAGACTGAGCGAAAAAGCGCTACCGCAACCCGAGCAGGATGCTGCTCCGCCCGGATCGACGGAGGTTCCACGGAGCGTCCGGCACTCCGCAGAGAGCGGTTCTATTGCAACCTGGCCCGCTCCAGCAGCGCCCAGGCCAGGGCGAAGGTCGGTTCGCCATCCTCGCTCTGCTCGCTGGCGCTGACCACGATCCACCGCGCGCCCGCCGGCTTGGCTGCCCACAGGCGGTATTCGCTGCCTGCGGAGCCGCCGTCGTCTTCCTCTACCTTGTAGCGCGCCTCGCCGTCGCCCAGGCGCCTGCTCGCCAGGTCGGTCGGGGGTGGCGCGTCTTGGCGCTGGACCTCCAGTTGGCGTGGGTTGCGCAGCTTGCCGCCTTCGTCGAAGCGGAAGCCCTCGGCGCTGCGCCGCGCGTCGAAGCCTACGGGGCGCTCCACCACCAGGCCGTTCGGGTGGGTCAGGGTCTTGTCGAAGTCCACCCCGGACTCCGCGGTGCAGGCCAGCAGGGCGAGGCTGGCGAGAATCAGGGCGACTGTCTTCATGGGAACCTCATTCCAGGGTCGAGGAAGGTGGCGTAGGCATCGTCGACGAACATCGGCCAGCCCGGCGACAGGTTGTCGTCCCAGGGCCGCGAGGTGTATTCCGAGGCCAGCGCGCGGACATTGTCCCGCGGCCAGTTGCGCGGATTGCCGGCGTAGGCGCGGAGATCGATGGAGGGAAATGCGCCGCGGGTCTTCGGCAACTTGCGCAGGTCCTGTTGCGACGCGAGGTTGGCGACGTAGCGGATGTAACGGGCGGTGGCGAAGATGTTGAATTCGTCGGAAGCCAGCAGGGTGACGACCGCCTTGCGCGACAGGCCGCGGCGCACCGGCTGGCCGAGCAGGTCGGTGAACAGCTCGTACTTGATCGCGGTGGAGACCACCACCTGGCCGAGGCCGATGGAGGTGTTGGCGCTCTTGATGCTGACTGCCGCCTGATAGTCCTTGGCGTCTTCGTCGCGGGTCTGGTCACGCTGCTCGGCGAGGATGATCGCGCCGATCAGTTGCGGCGTCAGGTCGTACTTGCGCGCAGCCGCGGACATGACCTTGGCCCGAGACGGCGGGTTGCCCGGATAGGCGTCGGGGAACAGCGTGCTGATCGGCTGGCCGACCAGCGTCTGTGCCTGGTTCAGCTTGTCTTGCGGCGACAGCTGGCTCAGGTAGGCGCCCAGGTCGCCGAGCGGGTTGCTGTACTTGGTGACGGTCGCCGGGTCCTTGTTGAGCAGCTTGAGCTGGTCGCCGAAGGCAATGGACGGCAGGTCGGTCGGATTGACGCCGGTGGCGCCGACCCCGCTGAACGGACCCTGGATCGCCTGGCTGGCCACCCCGGTGGCACCGGCCGCGGCGAAGCCCAGGCGGCCGGCGGCGTTGGCGAGGTCGGCGCAGATGTCGAAGAAGGTGATGGTGGGGAAGTAGATCCAGTTGTCGGTCTGGGTGCCCAGGGGATTGTTGATCAGGCTGCGGATCAAGGCATTGCGTGCCTGGTAGCGCTGCATGGTGGTGCGCCCGGCGATGCTGGCGACCAGCGAGCGCGCCAGTTCCGGCGGGCCCACCCGCTGGAACAGCTTGATCAGCGAGCCGCTCTTGTCGAGTGCGGCGATGGTCGCATCGGGCACGTTGTCGTTGCGGATCGCGGCGATCACCCGGCGGGCTTCCTGGCGGGTCACCTGCCAGTCGTCCCAGCTATAGGAAATCAGTGACTCGATCAGGTCGCTGGTGGCGGTCATCGGTCTTCCTCCTTGTGAGTTGCCAGGTCCGTCAGGCGGTCCTGGGCGAAAGAGCGGACCCTCCCGGTCCGCCCGTATGCCTGGGCTCAGCGCGCCTCGTTCTTGCCGGGCCGCCGCAGCCAGCGCCACAGGCCGCGCAGCAACAGGCCCAGCGGCAGCAGCACGACGAGGAACGGCAGGCTGTAGGCGAAGAACTTCATCGCGGCGATGGTGCCATCGACAAGGTCGTCGAGCAGTTGCCCGGCGGCCGTGGTGAGCTGGCCGAGGCGGCTGTCCGGCTGCGCCTCGCTGCTGAAGCTCAGGGTCAGCAGGTTGGTAGCGATGCGCCGCTGCTGCTGGGCGCCGGCCTGGGCGTTGTCGGCCAGTTGGGCTTCCACCGCGGCGATTTCCTTGGCCAGGGCCAGCAGGTCGCCGACGCTCATGTCCTTGCGCCCCTGGTATTGCTGCAGGGTCTGGTACTCGCGTTGCAGGCGCTCGCGTTGCTGGCGGGTGTCGGCGACCGCCTGGGCCAGGTCCTCGGCGCGGGTCTGCCGGCTTTCCAGCGTGCCGCCCTCGGCAGCGGCCGCGACCAGCTTCTCCACGCCGTCCGGGACGATGCGCACGGTGAGTTCGGCGTAATGGCCGATACCGCCGCGTTGTTCGATGGCGAGCACGTCGCACTGGCCGAAGCGCTCGCTGTTGCAGGCGTCGCGGCTGGCGGCGAGTTGCGCGTCGATACGCGCGGCGGAAAGGCGGATGCCGACGCGGTGTTCGTAGGCGAGGGCGGTGCCGGGTTTGCCCGTCTCGCCCTGGAAACCGGCATTGCCGGAGACGCTTTCGGCGTGTTCGGCGGAGCATCCGTAGAGCGCCGCCAGCAGGACGCCGGCGGCAAGCTTCCATGCGTTCATTCTATCGAGCCCTCCATGGCTTCGTGGTCTGCGTTACTTGACGCGCTGGCCCGGCTTGGCGCCGCTGTCCGGACTCAGCAGGTAGATCTCCTCGCCACCCGGGCCGGCGGCCAGGACCATGCCCTCGGACACCCCGAACTTCATCTTGCGCGGCGCCAGGTTGGCCACATAGAGCGTCAGGCGGCCTTCCAGGGCGCTCGGATCGGGATACGCGCTCTTGATCCCGGAGAACACGTTACGCTTCGCGTCGCCGATGTCCAGCGACAGGCGCAGCAGCTTGTCGGCGCCTTCGACGAATTCGCACTTCTCGATCAGGGCGATGCGCAGGTCGACCGCGGCGAAAGCGTCGAAGTCGATCTCCGCGGCGATGGGTTCCTTGACCAGCTCGCCGTTGCCGGCGGGTTGGGATGCGGCGGCGGCGAGGTCTTCCTTGGAGGCTTCGATCATGGCTTCTACTTTCGCGGGCTCGATACGGGTCATCAGGGGCTGGAACGGGTTCAGCTGGTGGTTGGCCAGCAGGGTCCGGTGGTCGGCCCAGGTCAGCGGGGCGACGTTGAGGAAGGCTTCGGCGGCGGCGGCCAGCTTCGGCAGCACCGGCTTGAGGAAGATCACCAACTGGCGGAACAGGTTGATGCCCAGGCCGCAGACGGCCTGGACCTTGTCCTGCTGGCCTTCCTGCTTGGCCAGCGCCCAGGGCGCCTGTTCGGCGATCCAGGCGTTGGCGCGGTCGGCGAGGGCCATGATCTCGCGCATGGCGCGATTGAAGTCGCGGGCCTCATAGGCCTCGGCGATGCCCGGTGCGGCCTCGCGGAAGGCGGCGAGCAGCTCCGGCGCAGGATCGGCGCCGACCAGCACGCCGGCGTTGCCCTTGTGGATGAAGCCGGCGCAGCGGCTGGCGATGTTGACGACCTTGCCGACCAGGTCGGAGTTGACCTTCTGCACGAAGTCCTCGAGGTTCAGGTCGAGGTCCTCGACGCCGCGGCCGAGCTTGGAGGCGTAGTAGTAGCGCAGGTATTCCGGGTCCAGGTGGTCGAGGTAGGTGCGCGCCTTGACGAAGGTGCCGCGCGACTTGGACATCTTCTGGCCGTTCACGGTCAGGTAGCCGTGCACGTTCAGCGCGGTCGGCTTGCGGTAGCCGGCGCCTTCGAGCATGGCCGGCCAGAACAGCGCGTGGAAGTTGACGATGTCCTTGCCGATGAAGTGGTACAGCTCGGCGCTGGAGTCCTTGCCCCAGAACGCGTCGAAGTCCAGCTCGGGACGCCGCGCGCAGAGGTTCTTGAAGCTGGCCATGTAGCCGATCGGCGCGTCCAGCCAGACGTAGAAGTACTTGCCGGGAGCGTCGGGAATCTCGAAGCCGAAGTACGGCGCGTCGCGCGAGATGTCCCACTGCTGGAGGCCGCTGTCCAGCCATTCGGCGAGCTTGTTGGCCACCGACTCCTGAAGGGCGCCGCTGCGGGTCCATTGCTTGAGCATGGCCTCGAAGTCCGGCAGCTTGAAGAAGTAGTGCAGCGATTCCTTTAGCACCGGGGTGGCGCCGGAGATCGCCGATTTCGGGTCCTTCAGTTCGGTCGGGGCGTAGGTCGCGCCGCAGGCCTCGCAGTTGTCGCCGTACTGGTCGGCGGTGCCGCACTTCGGGCAGGTGCCCTTGATGAAGCGGTCGGCGAGGAACATCTGCTTTTCCGGGTCGAAGTACTGGGTCACCGGGCGGGTGTCGATGTGCCCGGCGTCGCGCAGTTTCAGGTAGATCGCGCTGGACAGCTCGCGGTTCTCTTCCGAGTGGGTCGAGTGGTAGTTGTCGAAGTCCACCAGGAAGTCGGCGAAGTCGCCCATGTGCTCGGCGCGCACGGCGTCGATCAGTTGCTCGGAGGTGATGCCCTCGCGCTCGGCGCGGAGCATGATCGCCGAACCGTGGGCGTCGTCGGCGCAGACGTAGACGGCCTGGTTGCCACGCATCTTCTGGAAGCGCACCCACATGTCCGTCTGGATGTACTCCAGCATGTGTCCCAGGTGAATGGAACCGTTGGCGTAGGGGAGGGCGCTGGTAACGAGGATCTTGCGTGGTTCGGACATGGGTTCGGCTTATCGGCTGAGAGCTAAACGGATCGGTCACTATAAAGAAGCGGCGGTTTTTTTTCATCCGCGCGCCACTCGGGTAGGATGACCGGCATCGATTCCCCGCTTAACCCTCAGGAAATCCCCCATGTCCGCTATCACTCGCCAAACGGTGGAAGCCACCCTCCGCCAGTACCAGGACCCCTATCTGAACCAGGACCCCGTCAGCGCCGGCTGCCTGCGCGAGGTGGAGATCCAGGGCGACCGCGTGCGGGTGCGCCTGGAACTGGGGTACGCCGCCGGGCTGTTCAGAAACGGCCTGGCGCAAACCCTGCAAATGGCCCTGGAGGCGCTCGACGGCGTCGCTCGCGCCGAGGTCCGGGTCGACTGCGTGATCCAGCCGCACAAGGCACAGCCGCAGGTCGAGGTGATGGGCAACGTGAAGAACATCGTCGCGGTGGCTTCCGGCAAGGGCGGCGTCGGCAAGTCCACCACCGCCGCCAACCTGGCCCTGGCCTTGGCCCGCGAGGGTGCGCGGGTGGGCATCCTCGACGCGGACATCTACGGACCCAGCCAGGGCATCATGTTCGGCCTGCCGGAAGGCACCCGGCCGAAGGTCCGTGAGCAGAAGTGGTTCGAGCCCCTGGAGGCGCACGGGGTGCAGGTGATGTCGATGGCCTTCCTCACCGACGACAGCACGCCGGTGGTCTGGCGCGGGCCGATGGTCTCCGGTGCCCTGATCCAACTGATCACCCAGACCGCCTGGGACAACCTCGACTACCTGGTGGTGGACATGCCGCCGGGCACCGGCGACATCCAGCTGACCCTGGCGCAGAAGGTGCCGGTGGCCGGCGCGGTGATCGTCACCACCCCGCAGGACCTGGCGCTGCTCGACGCGAAGAAGGGCGTGGAGATGTTCCGCAAGGTGAACATCCCGGTGCTCGGCGTGGTGGAGAACATGGCGGTGCATATCTGCTCCAACTGCGGCCATGCCGAGCACCTGTTCGGCGAGGGCGGCGGCGAGAAGCTGGCGGCGCAGTTCGGCGTCGAGCTGCTGGCGTCCATGCCGCTGTCGATCGACATCCGCACCCAGGCCGACAGCGGCCGGCCGACGGTGATCGCCGACCCGGAAAGCCAATTGGCGATGCTCTACCAGGAAATCGCCCGCCATGTCGGCGCGCGCATCGTTCTCAGCGAGCGGGCCAGCGTCGGCCTGCCGAACATCAGCATCAGCGACGACTGAGGCGCTCGGGCAGCCGTCGGCGACGGCTGCCTTTGCCCTGGGGCGGCGGCCCCGGTAAGATTCGCGATCATTTTTCGCAGCTTTCGACAGGACACCCTCCATGACCATCAAATCGGACAAGTGGATTCGCCGCATGGCTCAGGAGCACGGCATGATCGAGCCGTTCGTCGAGCGCCAGGTGCGCGGCGCGGACGACAGCCGGGTGATTTCCTACGGGGTGTCCAGCTACGGCTACGACGTGCGCTGCGCCGCCGAATTCAAGGTGTTCACCAACATCCATTCGGCGGTGGTCGATCCGAAGAACTTCGACGAGAAAAGCTTCGTCGACATCAACAGCGACGTCTGCATCATCCCGCCGAACTCCTTCGCCCTGGCGCGTACTGTCGAGTACTTCCGCATCCCGCGCGACGTCCTGACCATCTGCCTGGGCAAGAGCACCTACGCGCGTTGCGGCATCATCGTCAACGTCACCCCGCTGGAGCCGGAGTGGGAAGGCCATGTGACCCTCGAGTTCTCCAATACCACCAACCTGCCGGCGAAGATCTACGCCAACGAAGGCGTGGCGCAGATGCTCTTCCTGCAATCCGACGAGGCCTGCGAAGTGTCCTATAAGGACCGTGGCGGCAAATACCAGGGCCAGCGCGGCGTGACCCTGCCAAAAGCCTGACGCCAGAGCGTTTCGACACCGGAAACCGGGCCTGGCGCCCGGTTTTTTCATGCCTTTTCCGCCAACCCCTCGCTGTTCCCCGCCGGCCGCTCTGGCACGCCTTATCGCGGGCGGGCAAGGGCTTATGCGCAGGCGGCCGCCCGTCCTGTGAAATCTGGCAGTTACCGTTAGCTTTCGAATTGGCTAAAAAGTGTTCATCGGCTACGCGTGAACACGGACGCCAATCGTTTGCGCAGGCCGATCTGCAAGACCCACACAAGCCCCTCGCCTGAAGGGGTACGCATCCGCCGTGGCTGGTCCGCGCGGATGGCCGCTGAGTTACTTGTCTGCCGTTCGAACAACAAGAACGAACTCTACGTAATGCCGGGATACCCGTGGCAGCGATAGCTGTTTGCCTGTTCGAAAATTTTTGGGAGGTGTGAAATGCGGCGCGAAAGTCTGTTGGTATCGGTTTGCAAGGGCCTGCGGGTACATGTCGAGCGCGTTGGGCAGGATCCCGGGCGCAGCACGGTGATGCTGGTCAACGGCGCGATGGCGACCACCGCCTCGTTCGCCCGGACCTGCAAGTGCCTGGCCGAACATTTCAACGTGGTGCTGTTCGACCTGCCCTTCGCCGGGCAGTCGCGGCAGCACAACCCGCAGCGCGGGTTGATCACCAAGGACGACGAGGTGGAAATCCTCCTGGCGCTGATCGAGCGCTTCGAGGTCAATCACCTGGTCTCCGCGTCCTGGGGCGGTATCTCCACGCTGCTGGCGCTGTCGCGCAATCCGCGCGGCATCCGCAGCTCGGTGGTGATGGCATTCGCCCCTGGACTGAACCAGGCGATGCTCGACTACGTCGGGCGGGCGCAGGCGCTGATCGAGCTGGACGACAAGTCGGCGATCGGCCATCTGCTCAACGAGACCGTCGGCAAATACCTGCCGCCGCGCCTGAAAGCCAGCAACCATCAGCACATGGCTTCGCTGGCCACCGGCGAATACGAGCAGGCGCGCTTTCACATCGACCAGGTGCTGGCGCTCAACGATCGGGGCTACCTGGCTTGCCTGGAGCGGATCCAGAGCCACGTGCATTTCATCAACGGCAGCTGGGACGAATACACCACCGCCGAGGACGCCCGCCAGTTCCGCGACTACCTGCCGCACTGCAGTTTCTCGCGGGTGGAGGGCACCGGGCATTTCCTCGACCTGGAGTCCAAGCTGGCAGCGGTACGCGTGCACCGCGCCCTGCTCGAGCACCTGCTGAAGCAACCGGAGCCGCAGCGGGCGGAACGCGCGGCGGGATTCCACGAGATGGCCATCGGCTACGCCTGAACCCTTGACCTGCGAAGACCCGGCCTGGCCGGGCTTTGCGGTTGCATAACGCACGGAGTAGCCCCATGCACGCCATCCTCATCGCCATCGGCTCGGCCGGCGACGTATTTCCCTTCATCGGCCTGGCCCGGACCCTGAAACTGCGCGGGCACCGCGTGAGCCTCTGCACCATCCCGGTGTTTCGCGACGCGGTGGAGCAGCACGGCATCGCGTTCGTCCCGCTGAGCGACGAACTGACCTACCGCCGGACCATGGGCGATCCGCGCCTGTGGGACCCCAAGACGTCCTTCGGCGTGCTCTGGCAAGCCATCGCCGGGATGATCGAGCCGGTCTACGAGTACGTCTCGGCGCAGCGCCATGACGACATCGTGGTGGTCGGCTCGCTATGGGCGCTGGGCGCACGCATCGCTCACGAGAAGTACGGGATTCCCTACCTGTCCGCGCAGGTCTCGCCATCGACCCTGTTGTCGGCGCACCTGCCGCCGGTACACCCCAAGTTCAACGTGCCCGAGCAGATGCCGCTGGCGATGCGCAAGCTGCTCTGGCGCTGCATCGAGCGCTTCAAGCTGGATCGCACCTGCGCGCCGGAGATCAACGCGGTGCGCCGCAAGGTCGGCCTGGAAACGCCGGTGAAACGCATCTTCACCCAATGGATGCATTCGCCGCAGGGCGTGGTCTGCCTGTTCCCGGCCTGGTTCGCGCCGCCCCAGCAGGATTGGCCGCAACCCCTGCACATGACCGGCTTCCCGCTGTTCGACGGCAGTATCCCGGGAACCCCGCTCGACGACGAACTGCAACGCTTTCTCGATCAGGGCAGCCGGCCGCTGGTGTTCACCCAGGGCTCGACCGAACACCTGCAGGGCGACTTCTACGCCATGGCCCTGCGCGCGCTGGAACGCCTCGGCGCGCGTGGGATCTTCCTCACCGGCGCCGGCCAGGAACCGCTGCGCGGCTTGCCGAACCACGTGCTGCAGCGCGCCTACGCGCCACTGGGAGCCTTGCTGCCATCGTGCGCCGGGCTGGTCCATCCGGGCGGTATCGGCGCCATGAGCCTGGCCTTGGCGGCGGGGGTGCCGCAGGTGCTGCTGCCCTGTGCCCACGACCAGTTCGACAATGCCGAACGGCTGGTCCGGCTCGGCTGCGGGATGCGCCTGGGCGTGCCGTTGCGCGAGCAGGAGTTGCGCGGGGCGCTGTGGCGCTTGCTCGAGAACCCGGCCATGGCGGCGGCCTGTCGGCGTTTCATGGAATTGTCACAACCGCACAGTATCGCTTGCGGTAAAGCGGCCCAGGTGGTCGAACGTTGTCATAGGGAGGGGGATGCTCGATGGCTGAAGGCTGCGTCCTGAACGGTGCTGGCATAACAGATAGGGTTGCCATGATTTTGCCGTATCGGCAAGGCTGCGCGCTTGACAGCGTCATACCCCGGGCCAATTCTGCTGTGATGCATTTTATCGATCAGGGCTTACTGCAATGAGGAATGACGGAGGCTTTTTGCTGTGGTGGGACGGTTTGCGTAGCGAGATGCAGCCGATCCACGACAGCCAGGGCGTGTTCGCCGTCCTGGAAAAGGAAGTGCGGCGCCTGGGCTTCGATTACTACGCCTATGGCGTGCGCCACACGATTCCCTTCACCCGGCCGAAGACCGAGGTCCATGGCACCTATCCCAAGGCCTGGCTGGAGCGATACCAGATGCAGAACTACGGGGCCGTGGATCCGGCGATCCTCAACGGCCTGCGCTCCTCGGAAATGGTGGTCTGGAGCGACAGCCTGTTCGACCAGAGCCGGATGCTCTGGAACGAGGCTCGCGATTGGGGCCTCTGTGTCGGCGCGACCCTGCCGATCCGCGCGCCGAACAATTTGCTCAGCGTGCTTTCCGTGGCGCGCGACCAGCAGAACATCTCCAGCTTCGAGCGCGAGGAAATCCGCCTGCGGCTGCGTTGCATGATCGAGTTGCTGACCCAGAAGCTGACCGACCTGGAGCATCCGATGCTGATGTCCAACCCGGTCTGCCTGAGCCATCGCGAACGCGAGATCCTGCAATGGACCGCCGACGGCAAGAGTTCCGGGGAAATCGCCATCATCCTGAGCATCTCCGAGAGCACGGTGAACTTCCACCACAAGAACATCCAGAAGAAGTTCGACGCGCCGAACAAGACGCTGGCTGCCGCCTACGCCGCGGCGCTGGGCCTCATCTGAAGCGCAGGGCGCGCCGGCCGGCGCGCCCTACCAGATCTGGCAGGTTGCCTGCCGTTCATCCTCCTTTAGTCTTCCCCCTCATGTGTGTGCTGGTATGTCCTCCGACTGAGAGGGCCCAGGAGTATCAGGGTAGGGATGCCGCCTTTTTTTTCTCGGCCGGCACGACACGGGGACTTGGTCATGATCGAATTGCTCTCTGAATCGCTGGAAGGGCTTTCCGCCGCCATGATCGCCGAGCTGGGACGCTACCGGCATCAAGTCTTCATCGAGAAGCTGGGCTGGGACGTGGTCTCCACCTCCAGGGTCCGCGACCAGGAATTCGACCAGTTCGACCATCCGCAAACCCGCTACATCGTCGCCATGGGCCGCCAGGGCATCTGCGGTTGCGCCCGCCTGCTGCCGACGACCGACGCCTACCTGCTCAAGGAAGTCTTCGCCTACCTGTGCAGCGAAACCCCGCCCAGCGATCCGTCGGTATGGGAGCTTTCGCGCTACGCCGCCAGCGCGGCGGACGATCCGCAACTGGCGATGAAGATATTCTGGTCCAGCCTGCAATGCGCCTGGTACCTGGGCGCCAGTTCGGTGGTCGCGGTGACCACCACGGCCATGGAGCGCTATTTCGTTCGCAACGGCGTGATCCTCCAGCGCCTCGGCCCGCCGCAGAAGGTCAAGGGCGAGACGCTGGTCGCGATCAGCTTCCCGGCCTACCAGGAGCGCGGCCTGGAGATGCTGCTGCGCTACCACCCGGAATGGCTGCAGGGCGTACCGCTGTCGATGGCGGTGTGAGGTCGTCAGCCGTTTCGCGCACTTTTTTCCGCTTCTCCTGCCGCATGCTCGGCCCGCGCCCCGGCGTCATCGGGCGTTCCCCTGCATTCCGGGATTTGGCCGCGGCTGCGGACTTGCGTAGTCTCTCTGCGGTCCGCCATCCCGAGGAGTCGCCATGCCGAAGTCATTCCGCCATCTCGTCCAGGCCCTGGCCTGCCTTGCGCTGCTGGCCAGCGCCAGCCTCCAGGCGCAGGAGAGCCGCCTCGACCGCATCCTCGAAAGCGGCGTGCTGCGCGTCGCCACCACGGGCGACTACAAGCCCTTCAGCTACCGCACGGAAGAGGGCGGTTACGCCGGTTTCGACGTGGACATGGCGCAGCGCCTGGCCGAGAGCCTGGGGGCCAAGCTGGTAGTGGTGCCGGCCAGTTGGCCGAACCTGATGCGCGATTTCGCCGACGACCGCTTCGACATCGCCATGAGCGGCATCTCGATCAACCTGGAGCGCCAGCGCCAGGCGTATTTCTCGATTCCCTACCTGCGCGACGGCAAGACGCCGATCACCCTCTGTAGCGAAGAAGCGCGTTTCCAGACCCTGGAGCAGATCGACCAGCCGGGCGTGACGGCCATCGTCAACCCCGGCGGCACCAACGAGAAGTTCGCCCGGGCGAACCTGAAGAAGGCCCGGATCCTGGTGCATCCGGACAACGTGACGATCTTCCAGCAGATCGTCGACGGCAAGGCCGACCTGATGATGACCGACGCCATCGAGGCCCGCCTGCAGTCGCGGTTGCACCCGGAACTCTGCGCCGTGCATCCGCAGCAACCCTTCGACTTCGCCGAGAAGGCCTACCTGCTGCCGCGCGACGAGGCCTTCAAGCGCTACGTCGACCAGTGGCTGCACATCGCTGAGCAGAGCGGCTTGTTGCGCCAGCGCATGGAGCACTGGCTCGAATACCGCTGGCCCACCGCGCACGGCAAGTAGTACAGGGGCGGCGAGGGTGGCCGCGGGCCCGCGCGGCCTTCCTTGGCGGCGGCAAAAACGTTATGGTCGGCGCCCCATCCTGGTGCCTGGTCCATGCGTTATCTACTGTTCGTCACCGTCCTCTGGGCGTTCTCCTTCAACCTGATCGGCGAGTACCTCGCCGGCCAGGTCGACAGCTACTTCGCCGTGCTTACCCGGGTCCTTCTCGCTGGCCTGGTGTTTCTCCCGCTGACCCGCTGGCGCGGCGTCGAACCGCGTTTCGTCGGCGGGGTGATGCTGGTCGGCGCGCTGCAGTTCGGCATCACCTACGTCTGCCTGTACCTGAGCTTCAACGTGCTGACGGTGCCCGAGGTGCTGCTGTTCACCGTGCTGACGCCGGTCCACGTGGCCCTGTTCGACGACCTGCTCAACCGCCGCTTCAACTTCTGGGCCCTGGCCGCCGCGCTGGTGGCGGTGCTGGGCGCGGCGATCATCCGCTACGACGGGATCACCGGCGAGTTCCTCCAGGGCTTCCTGCTGCTGCAACTGGCCAACGCCACCTTCGCCGCCGGCCAGGTGCTGTACAAGCGCCTGGTGCGCAAGTACCCGTCCGAGCTGCCGCAGCGCCAGCGCTTCGGTTATTTCTTCGTTGGCGCGCTGCTGGTGGCGTTGCCTGCCTGGCTGCTGTTCGGCGATCCGCAGCGCCTGCCGGCCGGCGAGCTGCAATGGGGCGTACTGGTATGGATGGGGCTGCTGGCCACCGCCCTCGGCCAGTTCTGGTGGAACAAGGGCGCCACCGAGGTGGACGCCGGTACCCTGGCGGTGATGAACAACCTGCACGTGCCGGTCGGGTTGCTGCTCAACCTGCTGATCTGGAACCAGCACGCCGACCTGCCGCGCCTGGCCCTGGGCGGCGCGGTGATCGTCGCTTCGCTGTGGGTCAACCGGCTCGGCCGGCGCGAGGTGCGTGCATGAGGATTTCCGGACAGGGCGTGCTGCTGTCGCTGGCCGCCTCGGTGCTGTTCGTTACCCTGCCGGGCTACGTCCACCTGCTGGAGCCGCTGGACAGCCTGCAGGTGGTGGCGCATCGGGTGGTCTGGTCGATCCCGATGGTATTCCTGCTGGTCGTCGCCACCCGCCAGTGGCCGACCCTGCGCGCCGCCTGGCGCCGGCTGTTCGCCGAGCCCTGGCTGCTGGCCTGCTTCCCGCTGACCGCGGCGATGATGCTGCTGCAATGGGGCATCTTCATCTGGGCGCCGTTGGCCGGGAAGACCCTCGAACTGTCGCTGGGCTACTTCCTCCTGCCGCTGGCGATGGTGCTGGTGGGGCGGGTGTTCTACGGCGAGCGCCTGACGCCGCTGCAGGCTATCGCCGTGGCCTGCGCGCTGGCCGGGGTGCTCCACGAATTCTGGCTGACCCGCGCGTTCTCCTGGGTCTCCCTGGTCACCGCGCTGGGCTATCCCCCGTACTTCATGCTGCGGCGCAGGATGGGCGTGGACGCGCTGTCCGGGTTCGTCTTCGAGATGCTCTTCCTGCTGCCGCTGGCGTTGGCCGCGCTGTACTGGCTGGGCGACGAGAGCCAGGCCTTCCGCGAGGCGCCGCGCCTGTGGCTGCTGCTGCCGATGCTGGGGCTGATCAGTGCGCTGGCCTTCGGCGCGATGATGGCTTCCAGCCGACTGCTGCCGATGGGGCTGTTCGGGATTCTCAGCTACGTCGAACCGGTGCTGCTGTTCCTGGTGGCGGTACTGTTCCTCGGCGAGGCGTTCCGTCCCGAGCAGCTATGGACCTACGCGCCGATCTGGCTGGCGGTGCTGTTGACCGGCTGGGACAGCGCGCGCCTGCTGAGGAAACAGGCGCGGCGGGGCATCTGAGCGAGCCGCAGGCGCCGGAATCAGCGCTTGCGGGTGCTTTCGACCTGGGCGAGGGTGGTCGGCAGGATGCGCTTGCCGGCCAGGTAGTGGCGTTTCCAGTAGCTGCTGTTGAGGTCGGAGACGCGGACCTTCTTGCCGCGCCGCGGCGCGTGCACGAAGCGGTCGTTGCCGACGTAGATGCCGACGTGGTCGACGCTGCGGCTGCGGATCCGGAAGAACACCAGGTCGCCCGGTTGCAGCTTGCCGCGGGAGACCTTGTTGTTGTCCATGTTGTAGATGGCGCGGGCGGTCCGCGGCAGGTCGACGTCGTCGACGTCCTGGAACACATAGTTGACCAGGCCGCTGCAATCGAAGCCTTTCTTCGGCGTGGTGCCGCCCCAGCGGTAGGGGGTGCCGATCATGCTGAAGGCGCGGTCGGTGACTTCGGAAGCGGCGGCCGCGACCACCGAGCGGTTGGCGGACTGGCGGGTGCTGACGACCCGGCTGGGCGACAGGGTGGAATTCTTCGACGGCTTGAAGGTGTGGGTGACCTGGTTGGAAGCCAGGCTGGGCGTCGAGAGGGCGGCCAGAAGGGCCGCGAAGCCTACAGACAGGCATGTCAAAAAGGGTGAACGCATTTCGGCATGTCTTCGCGTGCGTGAATAACGGTCCAGGCTTCCGCTGGTTCGTGGTTACTCTCTGTTCATCGGAGTGTCTTCTGGGTGACCGGAACGAGCCCTCCTGACTCTTCCGACCAGGCCGTCAAACGAAACGGCCAACTGCTTCCGGGCCTGGATGCATTCAGGTTGTCCCGGCGATAACGGGCTTCACGAAGGAAAATCGGGGACTCATCGGCGTTCCCAGCGTATTCCCCTACGAAAGCGGCGGCTATTGTGACCTATTTTGACGCCAGCCTTCTGACCATTCGTCGAATGGTCGGTTCCGGATGTGACGCGCCGGTTTCGCCATGCAAGTGGCGATACTTGCGGGTCCGGCAATGACCTGTTGTTCGCCGTGGCCTTGGAAAGCCTCTGCGCCGGGGGTATGTTCGTGGTCCCCGTACCCGAGTGAAGCCCGTAGAAGCGAGTCCAGATATGACCGAAACAGCCAAGCGTCCCTTGTACGTCCCCCATGCCGGCCCTTCGCTGCTGGAGATGCCGCTGCTGAACAAAGGCAGCGCGTTCAGTACCCAGGAACGCATCGATTTCAACCTGCAGGGCCTGCTACCGCACAACATCGAGACCATCGAGGAACAGACCGAGCGCGCCTACAGCCAGTACAACCTGTGCAACACCGATCTGGACCGCCACATCTTCCTGCGCTCGATCCAGGACAACAACGAGACCCTGTTCTTCCGCCTGCTCGAGGAGCACCTGGAAGAAATGATGCCGATCATCTACACCCCCACGGTCGGCCAGGCCTGCCAGGAGTTCTCGAAGATCTACCGGACCCACCGCGGCCTGTTCATCTCCTACCCGGACCGCGAGCGGATCGACGACATCCTGCGCAGCGCCACCAAGAACAACGTGAAGATCGTGGTGGTCACCGACAGCGAGCGGATCCTCGGCCTCGGCGACCAGGGCATCGGCGGGATGGGCATCCCGATCGGCAAGCTGTCCCTGTACACCGCCTGCGGCGGTATCAGCCCGGCCTACACCCTGCCGGTGGTGCTGGACGTCGGCACCAACAACCCGGACCTGCTCAACGACCCGATGTACATGGGCTGGCGCCACGAGCGGGTGAGCGGGGCGCAGTACGAGGAGTTCGTCGACCTGTTCATCCAGGCGCTCAAGCGCCGCTGGCCCAACGTCCTGCTGCAATTCGAGGACTTCGCCCAGACCAATGCCATGCCGTTGCTGGAGCGCTACAAGGACGAGCTGTGCTGCTTCAACGACGACATCCAGGGCACCGCCGCGGTGGCCGTGGGCACCCTGCTGGCGGCTTGCAAGGCCAAGGGCGAGAAGCTCAGCGAGCAGACCGTGACCTTCGTCGGCGCCGGCTCCGCCGGTTGCGGCATCGCCGAACAGATCATCGCCGCCATGCAACTGGAGGGCCTGGACGAGGCCCAGGCGCGTCGGCGCATCTTCATGGTCGACCGCTGGGGCCTGCTCACCGACGACATGAGCAACCTGCTCGACTTCCAGCACCGCCTGGCGCAGAAGCGCGCCGACCTCGGTGCCTGGGGCGGCCAGCAGGGCGACGACCTGGCGTTGCTGGAAGTGATCCGCAATGCCCGGCCGACGGTGCTGATCGGCGTCTCCGGGCAGCGCGGGCTGTTTTCCGAAGAGGTCATCCGCGAGCTGCACAGCCATTGCAAGCAGCCGCTGGTGATGCCGCTGTCCAACCCGACCTCGCGGGTCGAGGCGACTCCGCAGGAAATCCTCAACTGGACCGACGGCCAGGCGCTGGTCGCCACCGGTAGCCCGTTCCAACCGGTGCAGGTGGGCGACAAGCGGATTCCCATCGCCCAGTGCAACAACGCCTATATCTTCCCCGGCATCGGCCTGGGGGTGATCGCCGCGCGGGCCAACCGGGTCACCGAAGGCATGCTGATGGCCGCGGCCAACGCCCTGGCCAACTGCTCGCCGATCGTTACCCGGGGCGAGGGCGCCGTGTTGCCGGCGCTGGGTGACATCCGCGAGGTCAGCAAGCGCATCGCCGTCGCCGTGGCCAAGCAGGCCCAGGCCGAGGGCAAGGCCCTGCATACCAGCGACGAGGTATTGAACGACGCCATCGAGGCGAACTTCTGGTTCCCGCGCTACCGTGCCTACCGCCGGACTTCGTTCTGAGGCTTAGCCGCAGGCTGCGCACGGGGGAGAGGCGTTAACCGCCGATATTCCGCGCGATCGGTGCGAGAACGCGAAAAGGCCACCCCAAGGTGGCCTTTTTCGTTGACGGGAGCGCTAGCGCTCAGCGCACATGATCGGGGCGCGTCCGGTGTTCGGCCTGGGTTTCCGGGTTTTCCGCCGCGCGCCGCGCCAGGGCCGGCAGGACATGATCGCGCAGCAGCGGCGCGAGATTGTCCGGCTGCGCTTGGCCGGGGACCAGCCAGGCCAGTTCCTCCAGCTCCGCCTGCGCACAGACGGCGTGGGGCAGGCGGGCGACGTAGATATCGGCATCGACGCGGGTGTTCGCCTCGTTGGCCGCCGGCGCCTGGAAGCTGCCGAGGTGCTCGAAGGTCGAGGCGCCCATCGGCAGGCGCAGTTCCTCCAGCAGTTCACGCTGTAGCGCGGCGAGGGGCGTTTCGCCCGGCTCGCGCTTGCCGCCCGGGAGCATGAAGGCCTGGGTGCCGCGCTTGCGCACCAGCAACAGGTTGCCCTGGTCGTCGAACAGGCAGGCGGCGGAAATGCTCAGCAGGTTGTCGGTCATTGCGGGTCGTCCTCGGCGATCACCTGGTAGCGCATCTGTACGATGCCGCTGTTGTAGCCATGTTGTTCCAGCAGTTGCAGGCGCCGCTCGCGGCCGCCGGCGAACAGCGGGATGCCGGCGCCGAGCAGCTGCGGAATGACGCTGACGATCACCTCGTCGAGCAGCCCGGCCGCCAGGCAACTACCGGCGAGGCTGCCGCCGCCGGCCAGCCAGATCCGCCGGCAGCCCTGTTCGCCGAGGCGCGCGAGGCCTTCCTGGGGTGTGACGTGGCGCAACTCGACGCCTTCCGCTGCGCTTTCCTGCGGGTTGCGGGTGAGTACCTGGCAGGGTTTGCCCGAATACGGCCAGTCGCCGAAGCCGCGCACGATATCGTAGGTGCCGCGGCCCATCAGCAGGCCGTCGATGCCCTGGTAGAAGCTCTTGTAGCCGTGGTCGTTGCCGCCCTCGGCGAAACGGTCGAGCCAGTCGACGCTGCCGTCGGGGCGGGCGATGAAACCGTCCAGGCTGGCGGCGACGTAGTAGGTCAGGTGCGGTTTCATGGACGGTTTTCCTCGGTTCAGGCGGTGGCTTCGTCGCTGCGGCTCGGCGCGGCCAGCGCCTCGAACGAGCGGGCCCCGGCGTCACGCCCTTCGAGCATGCCTTGCAGCCCCTGGCGCAGGTCCTGGCCGCTGGGCTGCTGGTAGGCGCCGAGGCCGAACTCCGGCATCACCGCCAGCAGGTAGTCGAACACGTCGCCCTGGATGCGCTCGTAGTCGACCCAGGCGGTGGTGCGGGTGAAGCAGTATATCTCCAGCGGGATGCCCTGGGCGGTCGGCTGCAACTGGCGGACCATGCAGGTCATGTGCGGATGGATGTCCGGGTGGTTCTGCAGGTAGGCGAGGGCGTAGGCGCGGAACGTACCGATGTTGGTCAGCCGGCGGCGGTTGGCGGCCAGCGGGGCGACCCCGCCGTTGGCGGCATTCCACTCCTGCAACTCGGTCTGCTTGCGGGCCATGTATTCGGTGAGCAGGCGCACCTGGCTCAGGCGCCGCTCTTCCTTCTCGTCGAGGAAACGCACCTGGCTGGAGTCGACGTAGATTGCCCGCTTGATCCGCCGTCCGCCGGACTGCTGCATGCCGCGCCAGTTCTTGAACGACTCCGACATCAGGCGCCAGGTCGGCACCGAGACGATGGTCTTGTCGAAGTTCTGCACCTTCACGGTGTACAGGGTGATGTCCACCACGTCGCCGTCGGCGCCGACCTGCGGCATCTCGATCCAGTCGCCGACCCGCAGCATGTCGTTGCTGGTGAGCTGCACGCTGGCGACGAAGGACATCAGGGTGTCCTTGTAGACCAGCAGGAGGACCGCCGACATCGCGCCGAGGCCGGACAGCAGCAGGAGCGGCGAGCGGTCGATGATGATCGAGACGATGATGATCGCGCCGAACACGAACACGGCGATCTTCGCCAGTTGCACGTAGCCCTTGATCGAACGGGTGCGGGCGTGCTCGGTACGCGCGTAGATGTCCAGCAGGGCATTCAGCAGCGCGGTGAGGGCGAGGATCAGGAACAGCACGGTGAAGGCCAGTGCCAGGTTGCCGAGGAAGTGCGCGGCCTTGTCCGGCATCTCCGGGATCCACGGCAGGCCGAATTGCACCAGCAGCGAGGGCGTGGTCTGCGCCAGGCGCTGGAACACCTTGTTGCGGATCAGGTCGCCGAGCCAGTGCAGCGCGGGCTGGCGGGCGAGCAGGTTGGCGGCGTAGAGGACGATGTAGCGGGCCACCCGGCCGAGGATCAGGGCGCCCACCAGCAGCAGGCCGAAGGCCAGGCCGGCGTGCAGGATAGGGTGTTGGTCGAGCGCCGACCAGTACCCGGAGAGCTGGTCGAGAAGGGATGTGGAGTCCATGGACAGGCGACTTCCTTTGTTGCGGGCGGGGGGGACGGGCCGGCCCCGCGGTTGAACGGAGATCCCGACGCGGGGGCCGGGAACGCACAAAGGAACCAAGAGTGCCCCATCGGGCGCCGGATCGCATCCCCGACGTGTCTACAAAGGTTTTCCGCCGACGCGCGGGCTCAGCCGGCAAGCTCCTCCAGGGTGCGCCCGCGGGTCTCGATGCCGAAGGCCCAGACCACCAGGGCGGCGACGCCGAAACAGAGGGCGCCGAGGGTGAACACCCCGCCCTGGCCGGTGAGCGGCAGGACCAGCCCGGTGACCAGCGGGCCGAGCAGCGAGCCGATCCGCCCGACCGCCGAGGCGAAGCCCGAGCCGGTGGCGCGCGCGGAGGTCGGATAGAGTTCTGGCGTATAGGTGTAGAGCACCGCCCACATGCCGAACAGGAAGAACTGCATGGCCAGGCCGAAGCCGATCAGCAGCGCCAGGCTGCCGCCGAACACCGCGGTCTGGCCGTAGGCGTAGGCCATCGCGCCGCCGCCGAGGAGCATCAGCACGCAGCTCGGCTTGCGGCCCCAGCTTTCCACCAGCCAGGCCGCGCAGAGGAAGCCGGGTATCCCGGCCAGCGAGATCAGCACCGTGTAGTACACCGACTGGGTGACGGCGAAGCCGGATTGCTGGAGCAGCGCGCTGAGCCAGGAGGTCAGGCCGTAGAAACCGAGCAGGGCGAAGAACCACAGGCCCCAGACGGTCAGGGTGCGGCGCCGGTAGGCTGGCGACCAGAGTTCGGCGAAGGCGCTGAAGAAGCCCGGACGGCTGCGTTCCCGCTGCGGCTGGCGCAGCGGCGGCGGCAGCTCGGTCAGGCCCAGCGAACGCATCACCCGTGCTTCTATGTCGCGCAATACCCGGTCCGCCTGTTCGCGCCGGCCGGCCTGCTCCAGCCAGCGCGGCGACTCGGGAATCAGGAAGCGGATGGCGAGGACGAACACCGCCGGCAGCGCCAGCACCAGGAAAATGCTGCGCCAGCCGGTCAGCGGCAGGAGGAAGTAGGACAGGCAGCCGGCGGCGACGAAGCCCAGCGGCCAGAAGCCGTCCATCAGCGCAATGTACTTGCCGCGGCGGCTGGCCGGGATCATCTCCGACAGCAGCGACTGGGCGATGGGAAACTCCATCCCCATGCCGATCCCCAGCAATACCCGGTAGAAGGTCAGGCTGCCGAGGTCGCCGGCGGTGGAGCACAGGTAGCTGGCCAGGCCCCAGAGCACGATGCTGGCCTGGAATACCGGCTTGCGTCCGAAGCGGTCGGCGAGCATGCCCGACAGGGCCGCGCCGATCACCATGCCGAAGAAGCTCGAGCTGGCCAGCAGCCCGGCCTGCGCCGAGTCGAGCCCGAACTCGGCTTTGATCGAGCCGAGCAGGAAGGTCATCATCGCCAGGTCCATCGAGTCGAAGAAGAACGCCAGCGCGATGATCACGAAGATCAGTCGGTGATACGGACTCAGCGGCAGCCGTTCGAGGCGTTCGGCGGCGGATGCGGGCGCGTCGGGCATGACCTGGTTCCTCTGGGCGGCGGGCGTCGAACGAGTCTGCGATCGCCGCCCGCGCGGCGCTTGCCTGGCGGCGACCCGGCGTCGAGCCGATTGCGACGCCGGCGCTGGCCGTCGCGCCGCGCGAATAAAGCCTGCGCGCCGGCGCGGCAACCGTTAGGCTATGCACCTGTCCATTTTCACGTGCAATGCCGAGGTCTCCCTTGTTCAGCCAATTTCCCCTCCACGAACGCCTGCTGAAGGCACTGGAAAGCCTGTCCTTCAGCGAGCCGACGCCGGTCCAGGCCGCGGCCATTCCCAAGGCGCTGGAGGGGCACGACCTGCGGGTCACGGCACAGACCGGCAGCGGCAAGACCGCGGCCTTCCTGCTGCCGCTGCTGCACCGCCTGCTGGCCGAGGACAAGCCGCGCTCCCTGGCGCGCGCGCTGATCCTCCTGCCGACCCGCGAGCTGGCCCAGCAGACCCTCAAGGAAGTCGAGCGCTTCGCCCAGTTCACCTTCATCAAGGCCTGCCTGATCACTGGCGGCGAGGACTTCAAGGTGCAGGGCGCGCGCCTGCGCAAGAACCCGGAGATCATCATCGGCACCCCCGGCCGCCTGCTCGAGCAGCGCAACGCCGGCAACCTGCCGTTGCAGGACATCGAGGTGCTGGTGCTGGACGAGGCCGACCGCATGCTCGACATGGGCTTCGCCGACGACGTGCTGGCCCTGGCCAATGCCTGCCCGGCCGAGCGCCAGACCCTGCTGTTCTCCGCCACCCACAGCGGCGCCGGGTTGAACAAGGTGATCGCCGAGGTGCTGCGCGAGCCGCAAGTGCTGCGCCTGAACCAGGTCGGCGAGCTGAACGAGAACGTCCGCCAGCAGGTCATCACCGCCGACGACGTGGCGCACAAGGAACAGTTGCTGCAATGGCTGCTGAGCAACGAGACCTACACCAAGGCCATCGTCTTCACCAATACCCGGGTCTCCGCCGATCGCCTGACCGGGCGGCTGATCGCCAACCAGCACAAGGTCTTCGTCCTGCATGGCGAGAAGGACCAGAAGGACCGCAAGCTGGCCATCGAGCGCCTGAAGCAGGGCGCGGTGAAGATCCTCGTCGCCACCGACGTCGCCGCACGCGGCCTGGACGTCGAAGGCCTGGACCTGGTGATCAACTTCGACATGCCGCGCAGCGGCGACGAGTACGTGCACCGCATCGGCCGCACCGGTCGCGCCGGCGCCGAGGGCCTGGCGATCTCGCTGATCTGCCATGGCGACTGGAACCTGATGTCGAGCGTCGAACGCTACCTCAAGCAGAACTTCGAACGACGCAACATCAAGGAACTGAAGGCCGCCTACCAGGGGCCGAAGAAGCTCAAGGCCTCGGGCAAGGCCGCCGGCAGCAAGAAGAAAAAGCAGGACAGGAAGGGCGCCGCCGCCAAGCCCGCGGCCAAGCGCAAGCCCGCCGCGCGGCCGAAGGCCGGGCCGTCGGCGGTGGTCAGCGCCGACGGCATGGCGCCGCTCAAGCGCAAGAAGCCGACGGCGGAGTGATCGCGCGCCGCCGACCGCTTCGGAGGGCGGATAACCGTTTGCGGTTATCCGCCGCGCCGGCGTTGGATGGCGGATAACGCCGCTGGCGCTGTCCGCCCCGGGGGACTGCCAGGCCCCGTTCTCAACTCCCCGCCGTCGCGCCCGCCTCGTCGTTGGCCGGCGGCGTGGCGCTCTTCACCAGCGGCGTATCGTAGCTGCTGGCCTCGTAGCTCACGCAATGGCGGATCTGCGGCGGACCGTCGCCGGCATGCAGGGCGGTGACGTTGTCGATGACGATCTTGTCGGCCAGGGTCATGCGGTCGAGCATGCGCAGGTGCTGGATCCAGTTGTCCACCAGGAACAGTTCCTGCCAGACCTCCGGGTTGCTCACGTCGCGGAACAGCGACCAGCGCTCCGCGCCGTTGCGCAGGCGCAGGCGGCGCAGCGGCTGGGCGGCGCGAACGAAGTCGCGGGTGCGCTCGGCGGGAATCCGGTATTCGATGGAGACCAGCACCATGCCCCGCCGCGTGTTGAAGACGAAGCTCGGCTGCCCGGGCATGCTCGCCGGCGCGCGGGAAATACTGGCGGCGTCCATTTCCGGCAGGCGCGAGTTGTACAGGAGGATCACCGAGGCCAGCAGCAGGCAGCCGGCGGCCAGCAGCGCACCGTGCACGGTCATGGTCTCGGCGAGATGGCCCCAGAGGAACGAACCCAGCGCCAGGCCACCGTACAGCGCGGTCTGGTACAACGCCAGGGCGCGCGCCTTGATCCAGTCGGGGACGAGGATCTGCACCGCCGAGTTGTAGGTGGCGAGGGCGCCGATCCAGCAGCCGCCGCCGAGGATCAGCACCGGAAACAGGACCCAGAGGTTGTCTACCAGGCCGAGGGTCAGCAGGATCAGCGCCAGGGTGAAGCCGGCCAGACTGATCAGCCGGCTGCTGCCGATCCGCTGGCGCAGGCGCGAGACCTGGGTGCTGCCGAGGATCGCGCCGAGGCCGAGGGCGCCGAGCATGTAGCCGTAGATCGCCGCGTCGCCGTCCGGGTTGCGGTGCGCCAGCAGCGGCAGCAGGGCCCAGACCGCGCTGGCGGAGAGGCCGAAGGCGAAGGAGCGCATCATCACCAGGCGGGTGACGGTGGAGTACTGGGTGAAGCGCAGCGCCGCGGTGACGCCTTCGAGGATGCCTTCCGGCGGCAGGCTGCGCTTGGGCACGTCGCGCCGCCACTGCCAGATCGCCCAGATCAGGGCCATGTAGCAGAAGCTGTTGAACAGGAACACCCAGGCCGGTCCCACCGCGCTCAGCAGCAGGCCGCCGAGGGCCGGGCCGGCGGCGCGGGCGACGTTGTAGTTGACGCTGTTGAGCAGCACCGCGTCGCTGACCATGCGCGCCGGCACCTGCTCGTTGACCGCCGCCTGCCAGGCCGGGATGGTCACCGAGCCGCCGAGGGAGATCCAGAGGATGGAGATGATCAGCAGCACCGGGTCGAGGTAGCCGAGGAAGGCCAGCAGGGTGGCGAACATCGCCCCGGTCATCTCGAAGCTGAGTCCCCAGAGCATGATCTTGCGCCGGTCGTGGTTGTCGGCGATGACCCCGGAGAGGATCGACAGCAGCACCAGCGGCAGCGCCGCGGCGACCTGGATCATCGCCACCATCAGCGGGCTGGCGTGGGCGTCGGTGACCACCCAGGCGGCGGCCACCGACTGGGCCCAGGTGCCGAGGTTGGCGAACAGGTTGCAGATCCAGATGATGCGGAAGGCCTGGATCGAGAACGGCGCCCAGGTGCCGGTGCGTTCTGGCTTGGCCGCTTGGCCTTCGGGTTTGAGGGGCAGGTCGTGCTTGGGCGAAACGGACTGGAGCATCAGATGGGTGCCTTGTATCAGCGTGCCTGATGTCGGGAAAGTCTAGCCGCCTGGCGCCTGGGCGCCATTGATGGCGGTCATGGGGCCGGCCCGGCGTGGATAGACATTGGTCCGATGGCGCTATCGGAGAGTTCCGATGTCCAGGCAGGACAGTGCCCTGGGTGTCCCGCATTGGTAGGCTTGCCGGCACCGAGTCGAGACAAGAGCGAAAAGCCGATGAAGTTGCTGTTGCGTTGCCTGCTGCTGGGGGCGTGGGTCGTCTCGCCGAGCCTGTGGGCCTGGTCCAACCATACGGTGGGCAGCTACCTGGCATTACGCGAGCTGGCGGCCATCCGCGAGGCGCCGGAAGTCGAGGTGGAGCCGCTGGAGGCGTTCCTCGCCGCCGAGCGCGGCGGACTGGCCGCCCTGCTGGATGAGCAGGAAGCCTACGCCCGTGCGCATATCGGCAACTACCCGGCGCGTCCGGACGCCCTGCGCTTCGCCGCCGACGGCGAGGCCGGCGACTTGCGCCAGGCGTTCCTCGCGGCGCTGCGGGTCAACCCGGAGATCCGCCTGGCGCTGGCGATCCAGCCGCTTCCCGGGCAGGACCAGCCGCAGCGCCCGCACCTCAAGCCACAGGAGGTGCTGGTGTTCCAGAACCTCTCGCCGTGGACCGCCTGGCGTTTCATCCGCCTGGAGCCCGGCGAGCGAGTCGCGCCCCTGGCAGTGCTGGCCACCGCCGCCGACGAACCGGACTACGGCCACGACATCAACCTGTTCAGCGACAACCCCGGCGAGGCCGGCCAGCGCTACGGCTTCGGCACCCAGCCATTCGGCGACCCGCGCTTCGAGTTCAGCTCCCAGGCGCCGTTCCACATGGGCTTCTACCACGAGGCGGCGGTGATCTACAGCGGCGCGCCGTTCCTCGCCCGGGCCTGGCCGGAATGGCGTGCCTACCAGTACTTCGGCCTGTCCCGCTTCGCCTTCGCCAACGGTCATCCCTACTGGGGCTACCGGTTCCTTGGCTGGGGCATGCACTACATCCAGGACATCACCCAGCCCTACCACTCCACGCCGCTGCCCGGTGCCAGCCTGGCGGCGATGCTACAGATGGAGGGCAAGGCATTGCTCGGCTACCCGGAGGAAAAGCAGGCGGCCATCGAGCGTGTCGCGAACCGCCATACCGCGGTGGAGAAATACCAGTTCGACTGGCTGCGCCAACTGCTCCGCGACGGCCGCCCGCAGCCGATGCTCGACGCCTACGCCGACACCCGCCGCGACGGTGCCTATCCGGCCTATTCGCCGACCTACTTGCGCGAGGTGGTGGCCGCCGAGTCGAACGCCCACGCCGCGGCCTTCGACGCCGCCATCGGCGAATGGCTGGCCGCCCGCCCGGCCTTCGCCGCGCAGGACTTCAGCGAGAGCAACCAGCCACGCCCCGAGGCCCACGACAATGCGGTGCTGAACGCGCAACTGATCGAGCTGATCGGGCATTTCGGCGCGCATAGCCGGAACATCGCCAGGGCGGCGTTGGAGACGGAGGAGGGTGAGGCGAAGGAGTGAGGGGGACGGCGGATAAGCGGCGGATAACCGCGAGCGGTTATTCGCCCTACGGAGCAGGGGCGCTGTCCGGCGTTTCCGGGGTGTGCAGGGCGGCGAACCCGCCCCGCCAGGCGGGTCGATGCCGCGACTCAGTCGCGCAACAGCTCCGCAGGCACCTCGCTACGCAACATCAACTGGCACTGCTGGCTCTCCGGGTCGAACAGGATCACCGCCTCGCCCCGCCGCAAGGCATGCCGGGCGCGTTCTACACGCACGTCCAGCGGGGTCTCGTCGCCATTGTCGGTGCCTTCGCGGGTGACGAAGTCTTCCAGCAGGTTGTTCAGGGTGTCGGCTTCGAGCAGGTCGTGGGGGATCAGCATGGCGGTACTCCGGTATGGCGGCGAATGCTAGCGCGACGCATCGCGTACTGTCATGCCTGTCGCGAAGGCTGGCCGAGCAGGCGTTCGAGGGTGGCATAGAGTTCCGCCCGGTCCACCGGCTTGCCGAGGTAGGCGTCCATGCCGGCCTCGATTCCGGCCCGGCGGTGTTCGTCGAGGATGTGCGCGGTCAGGGCGACGATCGGGACGCGCGGCCAGCCCTGGGCACGCTCCTCCCGGCGGATCAGGCGGGTCGCCTCGAAGCCGTCCATTTCCGGCATCTCGCCATCCATCAGGATCAACTGGATGCCGTTCGGGTCGCGCAGGTACTCGTCCAGCGCGAGCCGTCCGTTGCCGGCCAGGCGCACCGCGTAGCCGCGCTTGGCGAGGAAGCCGCGCACCACCAGCTGGTTCACCGGGTTGTCCTCGGCGACCAGGATGCATGGGGCGTCCAGGCGTTCGTCCGGGGCCGCCTCGCTGCTCCGCCCTGGCTGTCGGCGCCGCTCCCGGTACAGTTCCAGCAGGGCTTCGCGCAGGGCCTTCACCGCCACCGGCTGGGCCAGGGCCAGCAGGCGCAGGCCTTCGTGCGGCGGCAGGTCCTGGCAGTGCTGCGGCGGGCATAGCAGGAGGATGCGCTGGCCTTGCTCCAGTTGCGCATAGAGGGTGTCCAGCCAGATCGACGGCGGGCCCGGCCAGGGCGCCGCCAGGACCAGCAGGGGCGGTGCGCTGAAGTCCTCCAGGTAGGCGTTCAGCCGTCTCGGCTGCAGGCAGCGTTCGACCCGCAGCCCCCAACGCTCCAGCAATGCCTGCAGGCAGTCCAGGGTCAGGTTGTCCTCGCTGGCCAGCAGGGCCGGGCGGTGTTGCAGCAGTTGCGCCAGTTCGTCCGCTTCGCCGGCCTCGAGGGCGGGGCTGAGCGGCAGGTCGACGCTGAACCGGGTGTCCTTGCCCGGCTCGCTGCTCACCTCGATGCGCCCGCCCATCATCTGCACCAGCTCGCGGCTGATCGCCAGGCCCAGGCCGCTGCCGCCGTAGCGGCGGGTGGTGCTGGAGTCGGCCTGGGAGAAGGATTCGAACAGGGTCTTCTGCGCCTGGGCGGATATCCCGATGCCGCTGTCGCTGACGCTGTACAGCAGGCGCTCGCGTCCGCCCTCGTCGAAGCGCCGCTGCACGCGCACGGCGACATGGCCTTCGGCGGTGAACTTGAGGGCGTTGCTGAGCAGGTTCATCAGTACCTGGCGCAACCGCGTCGGGTCGCCGTTGAGGCGGCGCGGCACGCCCCTGTCCAGGCCGAGATGCAGGTGCAGGCGTTTTTCCACGGCCTGGGCGCTGAACAGCGCCAGGGTGTCGGAGAGCAGTTCCTCCAGGTCGAAGTCGATGCGCTCCAGGTGCAGCTTGCCGGACTCGATGCGAGCGTAGTCGAGGATATCGTTGATCACCGACATCAGCGCGCTGCCGGAGCTGGCGATGGTCTCCACGTAGGCCGCCTGGCCGCGATCCAGCGGGGTGTCGCGGAGCAGTTGCAGCATGCCCAGCACGCCGTTCAGCGGGGTGCGGATCTCATGGCTCATCTTCGCCAGGAAGCGGCTCTTCGCCTCGTTCTCCACCCGCGCCTGCTCGGCCGCCTGGCGCGAGCGGAAGCCTTCCTCCTTGAGCGCATTGATGCGGTCGGCGAGGCCGATGGACAGGGTCACCAGTTCCACGGTCATGCCGATCTTGACCACGCTGCTGCCGAACAGGCCGAACAGTTCGAAGCCCAGCGAGGCGGCGGTGGTGACCAGGAACGACAGCAGCAGCGCGCCCCAGGCCAGGATGTAGTAGAGGCCGTAGCGCAGGCCCTGGCGCCAGACGTGGACGCCGGCCAGCAGCAGGCTGAGGGAGACCAGCATCACCGTCAGGCTGGCGAGGACGTTCCAGGCGCGTAGCCCCACCAGCGGCTCGCTGGCCAACAGGACCACGCAGGCCAGCAGCAGGCCGCGGAGGAAGCGGTCGAGGCGCGGGAAGTCGCGGCGGGTGTAGAGGTAGCCGCGGCTGAACTGGATCGACACCAGGCAGCTCAGGTACATCAGCAGGTAGATGCCGGCCGACTCCAGCGCCACGTGTCCGGGCAGCAGCTTGAACAGCAGGCCGTCGAAGCTGGCGGAAAACAGGCCGAGGCTGAGGTTGTACAGCAGGTACCAGGCGTAGGTGGCCTCGCGCAGCGAGACGAAGAGGAACAGGTTGTAGCAGAACAACCCGAACAGCACCCCGTAGAAGGCCCCGTTGAAGCCCATCAGGGTTTCCTGGCTGGCCGCGCTGGCCGCGTAGGTGCTGAAGTACAGCGGCACGTAGACGGTGCTGGTGCTCTGCACGCGCAGCAGCAGGGTGCTCTCGCCGGGCGGCAGTCGCAGCGGGAACCAGAAGTTGCGCACCTGCACCGGGCGCTGGGAGAAGGCGAACAGGTCGCCGCTCTCCTGCTGTTCGATGCGCCCATCGGCGGTCAGCAGGTAGACCTTGAGGTCGTCCAGCAGCGGGTAGTTGACCTCCAGGAAACCGGCCAGGTCGGCGCCGTTGCGGTTGTCCAGGCGCACCCTGAACCACCAGGCCGCGGCGTTCTTGCCGAAGTTCGCGTGGTCGCCGCGCAGGGCGGTGAAGGCCTGGGCCGGCAAGGCGACGATGTCGCCCAGGCGCGCCTTGCCGCCGGCGTCGCGGTAGTACTCGGCGTATGCGCCCAGGGACAGGCGCAGGTCCTCTCCGTCCAGCGGTGCGGGCGGCTGCGCCCGGGCCGGCAGCGCGCAGCAGAGCAACAGCAGGACCAGGCAGAGTCGGGACATGCAACTACTCCATGGACACGAGTCGGCACGCATGATGCTACGGAGGAAATGAGACAGGCGAGGGAACCTGCCATCAGCCTAGCAGTTGGCTGGAGAGGAGGGCGGCCTCCCCGGGGGCGGGGAGGCCGGCGCGGGCTCAGCCCTTGTCGCTGTTGTTGCTGCTGTCGAGCACTTCGTCCACCGGCGGGACGTGGGTGCAGCTTTCCATGTGCACCGGATGCTCGAGCTGCTTGTTGAAGCGTTCCAGCGAGGTTTCCCGGGGCTTGGCGTCGCTGGCGAAGACCGGCGGGCTGAGGATGTAGGCAGTGAGCAGGCGGCTCAGCGCGGCGAGGCTGTCGATGTGCGTGCGCTCGTAGCCGTGGGTGGCGTCGCAGCCGAACGCCAGCAGCGCGGCGCGGGTGTCGTGGCCGGCGGCGATCGCCGACTGCGCGTCGCTGTGGTAGTAGCGGAACAGGTCGCGGCGCAGGGCGATGTCGTGGCGCTCGCCGAGCCGCAGCAGGTGCCGCGACAGATGGAAGTCGTAGGGCCCGCCGGAGTCCTGCATGGCCACGCTGACGCTGTGCTCGTTGGAATTCTGGCCTTCGGCCACCGGGGCGATGTCGATGCCGACGAACTCGCTGACGTCCCAGGGCAGGGCGCCGGCGGCGCCGGAGCCGACTTCCTCGGTGATGGTGAACAGCGGGTGGCAGTCGATCGGCGGCTCCTGCCCGCTTTCCTTGACCGCCTTCAGCGCCGCCAGCAGCGCCGCGACCCCGGCCTTGTCGTCCAGGTGGCGGGCGCTGATATGGCCGCTCTCGGTGAACTCCGGCAGCGGATCGAAGGCCACGTAGTCACCCACCGAGATGCCCAGGCTCTCGCTGTCGGCGCGACTGGCGGTATAGGCGTCGAGACGCAGCTCGATGTTGTCCCAGCTGATCTTCAGGTTGTCCACCTCGGTATTGAAGGCGTGGCCCGAAGCCAGCAGCGGCAGCACGCTGCCACGGAACACGCCCTGTTCGGTGAACACCGTGACCCGGCTACCCTCGGCGAAGCGGCTCGACCAGCAGCCTACCGGGGCCAGGCCGAGGCGGCCGTTGGGCTTGATCTCGCGGACCAGCGCGCCGATCGTGTCGAGGTGCGCGGAAACCGCCCGGTCGGGGGTATTCAGGCGGCCCTGGAGGGTCGCCCGGATGGTTCCCCGGCGAGTCATCTCGAAGGGCACGCCAAGTTCGTCGAGCTGCTCGGCGACATAGCGCACGATGGTATCGGTGAAGCCGGTGGGGCTGGGGATGGCGAGCATCTCCAGCAGCACCCGTTGCAGGTAGTTGAGGTCCGGTTGTGGCAGAGGGGTCATGAAGGCACCTCGCGGCTGAGGGGGAAGAGAAGATCGACGAAGCGTTCGGCGGTCGGCTGCGGCTCGTGGTTGGCCAGGCCGGCGCGCTCGTTGGCTTCGATGATCACGTAGTCGGGCTGGTCGGCGGCCTCGACCAGGAAGTCCAGGCCCACCACCGGTATTTCCAGGGCCCGCGCGGCCTGGATCGCGGCCTCGCGGAGGGCCGGATGGAGGGCGTCGGTGACGTCCTCGAGGATGCCGCCGGTGTGCAGGTTGGCGGTGCGCCGCACGGCCAGGTGTTCGCCGCTGGGCAGCACGTCGTCGTAGCCATAGCCGGCGGCCCGCAGGGTGCGCTCGGTCTCGTGGTCGAGCGGGATGCGGCTTTCCCCGCCGGTGGCGGCCTGGCGCCGGCGGCTCTGCGCCTCGATCAGCTCGCGGATGCTGTGCCGGCCGTCGCCGATCACCGCGGCGGGACGACGGATGGCGGCGGCCACCACCTCGTAGCCGATCACCAGCACGCGCAGGTCGTGGCCGGCGTGGTAGCTCTCCAGCAGCACGCGCGAATCGAAATGGCGGGCGGCCTCGATGGCCTCCTCGACCTCTTCCGCGGTGCGCAGGTCCACCGCCACGCCCTGGCCCTGCTCGCCGTCCACCGGCTTGACCACCAGCGAACCGTGCTCGGCGAGGAACGCGGCGTTTTCCTCCGCGCTGCCGGCCAGGCGCTGCTGCGGCTGGCGCAGGCCGGCGTGCTGCAGGGCGCGGTGGGTGAGGACCTTGTCCTGGCAGAGGGTCATGCTTACCGCCGTGGTCAGGTCGGAGAGCGATTCACGGCAGCGGATCTGCCGGCCGCCCTGGGTCAGGGTGAACAGGCCGCCCTCGGCGTCGTCGACGCGTACCTCGATGCCGCGCCGGTGGGCCTCGTCGACGATGATCCTGGCGTAGGGGTTGAGGTCTTCCTCCGGGCCGGGGCCGAGGAACAGCGACTGGTTGATGCCGTTCTTGCGCTTGATGGTGAAGGTCGCCAGTTCGCGGAAGCCGAGCTTGCGGTAGAGCGCCTTGGCCTGCTGGTTGTTGTGCAGCACCGAGAGGTCGAGGTAGGCCAGTTCGCGGCTCATGAAGTGCTCGACCAGGTGCCGCACCAACGCCTCGCCGACGCCCGGCCGGCTGCATTGCGGGTCCACCGCCAGGCACCAGAGGCTGGAGCCCCCCTCCGGGTCCTGGAACGCCTTGGCGTGGTTGAGGCCCATCACCGTGCCTACCGCGATGCCAGTGTCGGCGTCCTCGGCCAGCCAGTAGATCGGCCCCCCCTGGTGGCGCGGGCTGAGGCGCTCGGTCTGCACCGGAAGCATGCCGCGCGCCAGGTACAGGCGGTTGATCGCCGCCCAGTCCTCCTCGGTATGCACCCGGCGGATGCGGAAACCGCGTGGCGGACGGCGCGCCGGGCGGTAGTCGGTGAACCACAGGCGCAGGGTATCCGAGGGATCGAGGAAGAGCTGCTGCGGGGCGTGGGCCAGGACCTGCTGCGGCGCCGCCACGTAGAGCGCGATGTCGCGTTCGCCGGGGGCTTCCTGTAGCAGGTCGCGGGCCAGTTCCTCGGCGGCCGGGTAGGTCTGCCCGATCAGCAGGCGGCCCCAGCCGCAGTGGATGCTCAGCGGTTTCTCGGTGGGCTCGCTGTGATCTTCGGCGAGACGCGCCTGCAGGCGTTCGTAGGTGGGCGCCTGGATACGTTGCAGGCGCTGGTTGTGCGGGTGAGGCAGATGCAAGTGGCCTTTCATGATCGCTCCTGGTTCGGGCCCCTGCGTTGGGGGCCCATTTTCAAAGTCCCTGTTCGCTGAGCCAGAGGTTGAGGGCGGCCAGCTGCCACAGCTTGGAGCCGCGCAGCGGTGTGAGGTCGCCGTCCGGATCGCTCAGCAGGCGATCGAATATCGCCGGCTGGAACAGGCCGCGGTCCTGGCTCGGGTCGAGCAGCAGCTCGCGTACCCATTCGCGGGTGCGGCCCTGCAGGTGCTTGAGGCCGGGCACCGGGAAGTAGCCCTTGGGCCGGTCGATGACTTCGCTGGGAATCACCTTGCGCGCGGCACCCTTGAGCACCTGCTTGCCGCCGTCGCCGAGCTTGAAGCGGGCGGGAATGCGCGCCGACAGCTCGGCCAGGCGGTAGTCGAGGAACGGCACGCGGGCTTCCAGGCCCCAGGCCATGGTCATGTTGTCGACCCGCTTGACCGGGTCGTCGACCAGCATGATCGTGCTGTCCAGGCGCAGCGCCTTGTCCACCGCGGCCTCGGCGCCGGGGCTGGCGAAGTGGTCGCGGACGAAACGCCCGGCGACGTCCTCGACGCGGAAGCGCTCGCCGACGGTGGCCAGGTATTCCTCGTGGTCGCGGTCGAAGAACGCCGCGCGGTACGCGGCGAAGGCGTCGTCGGCGCCATCCACCTTCGGATACCAGTGGTAGCCGGCGAACAGCTCGTCGGCGCCCTGGCCGCTCTGCACCACCTTGCAGTGCTTCGAGACTTCCCGCGCGAGCAGGTAGAAGGCGATGCAGTCGTGGCTGACCATCGGCTCGCTCATGGCGCGGAAGGCCGCCGGCAACTGCTCGATCACTTCGTGCTCGCCGATGCGCAGGCGATGGTGGCGGGTGTGATAGCGCTCGGCAATCAGGTCGGAATACTGGAACTCGTCGCCGCGCTCGCCGCCGGCATCCTCGAAGCCGATGGAGAAGGTCAGCAGGTTGTCCACCCCGGCCTCGTGCAGCAGGCCCACCAGCAGGCTCGAATCGACCCCGCCGGAGAGCAGCACGCCGACCTCGCGGGCGGCGCGCTGGCGGATCGCCACCGCTTCGCGGAGGCCGTCGAGGACGCGCTCCTGCCAGTCGTCGAGCGTCAGCTCGCGCTCGTCCGGGCGCGGGCCGTAGTCCAGCGTCCACCAGGTGCGCTGCTCGCAGCTGCCGTCGAGGTCGACGCTCATCCAGGTCGCCGGCGGCAGCTTCTTCACGCCCTCCAGCAAGGTGTGCGGGGCGGGAACCACGGCATGGAAGTTGAGGTAGAAATTCAGCGCCTGCGGATCGAGGTCGCTGGCGATGTCGCCGCCCTTGAGCAGGGCCGGCAGGCTCGAGGCGAAGCGCAGGCGCGAGCGGTCGAGGCTGTAGTAGAGCGGCTTGATGCCGAGGCGGTCACGGGCCAGGAACAGCCGCTGGCGATCGCGCTCCCAGACGGCGAAGGCGAACATCCCATTGAGCCGGGGCAATAAATCGGCGCCCCAGGCATGGTACCCCTTCAAGAGAACTTCGGTGTCGCCGCCGGAGAAGAACCCAGGGCAATCGCATGAACGCCTGCCGATTT
>NZ_KV813367.1:0-1318 GCF_001813645.1 Pseudomonas sp. HMSC063H08 | reverse complement strand
GTGAACGTGGCCAGCGAAGCGCGCCTGACGGAGATCCGGGCCTGGGGGAAAGGACTTCAGATATTGCCGGCGCCGGCGGACGACCTGGTCGACCGGCTAGGGCTGCAGCATTACCCCGCCCTCATCACATCCACCGCCATCCAGCAGTAGGAGTCCTCATGACTACTCATCTGATCACCCTGGTCATCAAGCAGCCGAGCGACGCTCAGGCACGCCAACTCATGTACCAGGAGTTGCTCGGCCTGATCTCACGCTACGGCGGTGAGGTGACGTCCAAGGCCTTGGAGGACGAGTCGACCCTCTGCGAGCTGCTGGAACAGATGCTGCCTGATGATGAGGTAGAGCAAGCCAGGAAACAGGTGCTGGAACTTCATGCCAAGCGCCGCCAACCGGGCCGCCTGGACTCGCCGGCGAGCCTGAAGGTGTAACCCATGGCTGGCCAGTACCCGCTGGAAGCGCTCTTGCGGCCTGCCGTGGAGCTCTACACCACCACCGTGTGCTTCACCGCGGCCGCGCTCTGCATCGTCGCGCCGTGGACGTTCGCCCTCACTCCGCTGTTCGGCATCGTGGCCGCGCTGGGCTTCGTCTGGCTGGGCGTCGTGCGGCTGAAGCAGGCCGGCGTGGTGCTCCGCTACCGGCGGAACATTCGCCGACTGCCGAAGTACACGATGACCAGCGCCGAAATGCCGGTCAGCAACGAACACTTGTTCATCGGCAAGGGCTTTCGCTGGACGCAGAAGCATACGCAGCGCCTGGCAGATACCTACCTGCCCCAGTTCGCCTCCTACGTCGAGCCCTCGCCGCTCTACCAGCGCGCGCGCCGGTTGGAGAAGCAGCTCGAGTTTGCCCCCTTCCCCCTGAAGCTGGTCGCCAAAGCCACTGCCTGGGACGTGGCCTGGAACCCCGCACGGCCGCTGCCGCCCGTGGGCGGTTTGCCTCGGCTCCATGGCATCGAGCCGCGCGAACAGGACGTAGGCCTGCAACTGGGCGAGCGCGTCGGCCACACACTGGTACTCGGCACTACGAGGGTAGGTAAGACGCGACTCGCGGAGCTGTTCATCACCCAGGATATTCGCCGCACCCACTGCCGGGGCCGACGCCGGCGGGCGAAGATGGGTCGGCGGACCCAGACGGTTCACCACGGCTATCGGCGCCGGCGCGCAGAGGAGCAGCCGGACTACGAGGTGGTGATCGTCTTCGACCCGAAAGGCGATGCTGACCTGCTCAAGCGTATGTACGTGGAGTGCGAGCGTGCCGGCCGCCTGGATGAGTTCTACGTGTTCCATCTCGGTCATCCTGACCTGTCGGCACGCTACAA
>NZ_KV813366.1:0-830 GCF_001813645.1 Pseudomonas sp. HMSC063H08 | reverse complement strand
TAGAACCAGATCAGCGCGCCGGCCTCATGCGGCGCTGGCAGCGTATCGACACATCCCCGCGCGAGCACCGCGGTGCCGGCCGCGGCGTTGATCGCGTCGACGCGGAAGATCTCGTCATCGATCATCGCGGCCGAGCCCACCTCGACGAGGTCAAGATCAACCCCTTGGACAAGCGTGACGCTGACGCTGGTCAGGCCCCGGCCGATATCTGCTGAGATCGTCGCGACCGGGCAGAAGTCGCCGGACGTCCGCTCGTCGAATGGTGCAGACCCCACGCGGCTGAGCAGCGCGTAGTTCATCTGCAGGCCGGACGGCCGCATGCCCACCACGGCGAGGACACCCGTCTCGGGCTGCAGTTGGGCGAGATCCGCATCGCTCAGTGCCGCCGCGAGGTCGCGGTACGGCGCCTCGATGAGCCGGCGGGTCGCAATGACCCGCGGGGTGCGGTCGGGCGGGGTCCAGTTCGGCGGCTGGACTGCGGACGTCCCGGCTGCCGGCAGTCCGAACACGTCTTCCAGCGCGGTGATGGCGATGGTGCCCTTCGTGAGGGTGCCATAGTCGATCTTGCCGGCCCGCAGGACGATCAGTTCGATCCCGCGCTTCCGGCTGCGAACGCAGAACACGTCGCCAGGGTTCAGCGCATAGGCGCGCCGATCGAGCCGCACCTGGAGCTTGCGGATAGCCGACGTCGATACGTTGCAGTCGCGCGCCGCCACCCTGCCGGCCAACTCGCCGGTCGGTAGGCCCGGATACTCCTTCGTCGTCGTTATCACGCCACCGGCCGCGCGGATCGCGCCGGCATTCTTCGCACGGGCACGCCGGTCGGTGTT
>NZ_KV813365.1:4030-63212 GCF_001813645.1 Pseudomonas sp. HMSC063H08 | reverse complement strand
AACCCACTGTCCGGGATGGGTTGACCACTACACGCCTGGGAGTGGCTGAGTAAAAACCTCTCGAACCAGGTGTTCCCTAACGCGCGCCCAGAAAGCCATCAACGTCTGCTACAAGCCCTCGACACCTTTAGGTGGAGCACCATTGAGAGGGCCCATTGCATCGCGACGGTCAGGCGGCTTTGGCGACAGAAAATCCGTCGCAAGGACGCTAAAGGGAAGAAGCAGTACAACTTCATCCTGAGTGACAAGGCGATCAAGCGGCTGGATAGATTCTGCAAAGATCACGAGATTTCTAGAGCCCGCGTCCTGGAAATCCTTCTTCAAATGGAGGATGAAAAGGATCTGTATCTGAAGGAACAAATTCGCGTGCTTCGGGGATAAAGCTCTAGTCACTCGCTCAAATGGCTGGAAGACCCAGGGACTACTCGACTCAAGGAACACCGCAAAATAGCCTGCAAACCGGCAAGATTTTCCGGTGGGGCAAAAAGTGGGGCAAAATTCGGAAGCGCTACAAAAGCAGCAGATATAAAAAAATCCAGTCACTGCTAAGTGACTGGATTTTCTAGGGATTTTTGGTCGGGACGGAGTGATTCGAACACTCGACCCCTTGCACCCCATGCAAGTGCGCTACCAGGCTGCGCTACGCCCCGACTGTACTTCCGAGCTCAGTGGCTGTGCTTCCGAAGTGAGCCGCACTATATACTAAGCTTCTGATAAGTGGAAGTTTTTTTTGCTTCCGTCACTTCTTCAGGACCAGTAGGACTTCCTCCAGCTCGGCGATCATCTGGCGGATGAGCTGCTTGTACTGGGTGACGTCGTCCTTGGCCTCGTCGCCGGAGAGGCGCTGGCGCGCCCCGCCGATGGTGAAGCCCTGGTCGTAGAGGAGCGCGCGGATCTGGCGGATCATCAGCACGTCCTGGCGCTGATAATAGCGGCGGTTTCCGCGGCGCTTCACCGGGTTGAGCTGCGGGAATTCCTGCTCCCAGTAGCGCAGCACGTGGGGCTTGACCGCGCACAAGTCGCTGACTTCGCCGATGGTGAAGTAGCGCTTGCCGGGAATCGGTGGCAGCTCGTCGTTATGACTTGGTTCCAGCATATGCCTCAACCCTGGCCTTCAGTTTCTGCCCTGGACGAAAGGTGACAACGCGGCGGGCCGTGATCGGGATTTCTTCGCCGGTCTTCGGGTTGCGTCCGGGGCGCTGGCGCTTGTCGCGCAGGTCGAAGTTGCCGAAACCGGACAACTTGACCTGCTCGTTATGCTCCAGCGCCTGGCGGATCTCTTCGAAGAACAACTCCACCAACTCCTTGGCTTCCCGTTTGTTCAGGCCCAGCTCTTCGTACAGACGTTCCGCAATTTCAGCTTTCGTCAGAGCCCCCATACGCTATTTCCTTAACGTGGCATTGAACCTTTCTTCCAACGACGTGACGATGTTCTGCGTCGTGCTATTGACTTCATCGTCATTAAGAGTGCGCGATGGATGCTGCCAGGTCAAGCCGACGGCAAGGCTTTTTCTATGCGGATCAATGCCTTTACCGTGATACACATCAAACAGCCTGAGGTCCGTCAGCCATTCGCCGGCCGCCGCACGGATTTGTGTCAGGATGTCTTGTGCCGGCACGTCCTGGTCCACCAGCAGCGCCAGGTCGCGGCGCACTTCGGGGAAGCGCGACAGCTCGCGGAACTTCGGCAGGTGGCCGTCGACTACTTCGGCCAGCAGCAGCTCGAAGAGGAACACCGGCTGCTCGAGGTCGAGCTTCTTCGCCAGTTCCGGATGCAGCGCGCCCAGGTAGCCGACCAGCCGCCCGTCCCGCTCGATGCGCGCGGTCTGCCCCGGGTGCAGCGCCGGGTGCTCGCCGGGCACGAAGCTGAAGTCGCCGAGGGCACCGGCACTGGCCAGCACTGCCTCGACATCGGCCTTGGCGTCGAAGAAGTCCACGCCGTCACGACCATTGGCCCAGCCTTCCGGCAGGCGCTTGCCGCAGATGGCGCCGGCGAGCATGGCTTCCTGCTTCAGGCCTTCCAGTTGACCGACGAAGCGCAGGCCGCTTTCGAACAGGCGGACCCGCGACTGCTGGCGGTTGAGGTTGTGCTGCAGCGCCTTGACCAGGCCCGGCCAGAGGCTGGAACGCATCGCCGCCATGTCGGCGGAGATCGGGTTGGCCAGGGTCAGCGGCTGGGTGCCCGGATCGAACAGTTCGAACAGGGCCGGATCGATGAAGCTGAAGGTGATCGCTTCCTGGTAGCCGCGGGCGACCAGCAGGCGACGCAGCAGCGGCAGCGCGGCGCGCGCTTCCGGCTTGTTGTTCGGCGCCAGGCGCGCCTGCGGGTAGCGCACCGGCAGGCGGTTGTAGCCGTAGAGACGGGCCAGCTCCTCGATCAGGTCGACTTCCAGGGAAATGTCGAAGCGATGGCTCGGTACGCCGACCGACCACTGCCCTTCCCCATCGGCCACCACAGTCAGCTCCAGGGCTTGCAGCAGGCGCACGATCTCGGTGGCGTCCAGCGGCATGCCGAGCATCTGGGTCACGCGCTCGGCACGCAGGGTGATCGGCGCGACCTTCGGCAGGTGCGCTTCGCTGACCTGCTCGACGATCGGCCCCGGCTCGCCGCCGACGATGTCGAGGATCAGGCGCGTCGCACGCTCCATGGCCTTGCGCGCCAACTGGCTGTCGACGCCGCGCTCGAAGCGATGCGAGGAGTCGGTGTGCAGGCCATAGGAGCGGGCCTTGCCGGCCAGGGCGATGGTGTCGAAGAACGCGGCTTCGAGGAACAGGTCGCGGGTGCTGTCGCTGACGCCGCTGTGCTCGCCGCCCATCACCCCGGCGATGGCCAGGGCGCGCTGGTGGTCGGCGATCACCAGGGTGTCGGCGCGCAGGGTGATTTCCTGGCCGTCGAGCAGGACCAGCTTCTCGCCGTCCTCGGCCATGCGCACGCGCACGCCGCCGTTGATCTCGGCAAGGTCGAAGGCATGCATCGGCTGGCCCAGTTCGATCATCACGTAGTTGGTGACGTCGACCACCGGATCGATACTGCGAATGTCGGAACGGCGCAGGCGCTCGACCATCCACAACGGGGTCGGCCGGCTCAGGTCGACGTTGCGGATCACCCGGCCGAGGTAGCGCGGGCAGGCAGCCGGCGCGGCGAGCTCGACCGGACGGGTCTCGTCGTGCTGCGCGGCGACCGCGTCCACCGCCACCGGCGCCAGCGGGACGTCGTAGATGGCGCTGACTTCGCGGGCCAGGCCGGCGAGCGACAGGCAGTCACCGCGGTTCGGGGTCAGGCCGACCTCGATGGTGTAGTCGTCCAGCTCCAGGTAGGTGCGGACGTCCTGGCCGACCGGCGCGTCGGCCGGCAGCTCGAGCAGACCGGCGTTCTCTTCGCTGATCTGCAATTCCTTGGCCGAGCAGAGCATGCCGAAGGACTCGACGCCGCGCAGCTTGGCTTTCTTGATCTTGAAGTCGCCCGGCAGTTCGGCGCCGATCATGGCGAACGGAATCTTCAGGCCCGCGCGCACGTTGGGCGCACCGCAGACGACCTGGAAGGTCTCGCTGCCGTTGCTGACCTGGCAGACGCGCAGCTTGTCGGCGTCCGGATGCTGTTCGGTCGAGAGCACCTCGCCGACCACCACGCCGCTGAAGGCGCCGGCGACCGGCAGGTCGGCGTCGACCTCGAGGCCGACCATGGACAGGCGAGCGACCAGCTCGTCATGGGAAACCTGCGGATTTGCCCAGCTCCGCAGCCACTTTTCACTGAATTTCATCCTGTTCTCCTAAGGAATCCGGTTGCGTTCTGGCCTAGCGGAATTGTCCGAGGAAGCGCAGATCGTTATCGAAGAACAGACGCAGGTCGTTCACCCCGTAGCGCAGCATGGCCAGGCGCTCGGCGCCCATGCCGAAGGCGAAGCCCTGGAATTTCTCGGGATCGATGTTGGACATGCGCAGCACGTTCGGGTGCACCATGCCGCACCCCATGACTTCCAGCCAGCCGGTCTGCTTGCACACGCGGCAGCCTTTGCCGCTGCAGATCACGCACTGGATGTCCACTTCGGCCGACGGCTCGGTGAAGGGGAAGAAGGACGGACGGAAGCGCACTTCGAGCTGCTTCTCGAAGAAGGCGCGGAGGAATTCCTCGATGGTGCCCTTGAGGTCGGCGAAGCTGACGCCCTCGTCCACCAATAGGCCTTCCACCTGGTGGAACATCGGCGAGTGGGTCAGGTCGGAGTCGCAGCGGTAGACGCGCCCCGGGCAGACAATGCGGATCGGCGGCTGCTGGGACTCCATGGTCCGCACCTGCACCGGTGAGGTGTGGGTACGCAGCAGCATGTTCGCATTGAAATAGAAAGTATCGTGCATGGCACGCGCCGGGTGGTGGCCCGGAATATTGAGCGCTTCGAAGTTGTGGTAGTCGTCTTCGACTTCCGGGCCTTCGGCGACTTCGTAGCCGATGCGGCTGAAGCACTGCTCGATGCGCTCCAGCGTGCGGGTGACCGGATGCAGGCCGCCGCTCAGTTGGCCACGACCGGGTAGGGTGACATCGATGCGCTCCGCGGCCAGCCGGGCGGCCAGCGCGGCCCCTTCCAGCTCGGTCTTACGCGCGTTCAGCGCATCCTGGACCTTTTCCTTGGCCACGTTGATCAGCGCGCCAACCTTCGGCCGCTCTTCGGCCGGCAGGTCGCCCAGGGTCTTCATCACCTGGGTCAGTTCGCCTTTCTTGCCGAGGTAGTGAACCCGGATCTGCTCCAGGGCATTGACGTCTTCGGTGTGTCGCACAGCCTCCAATGCTTGAGAGACCAGCGCATCCAGGTTTTCCATGTATGGACTCCAGATACAAAATAGGGGAAGAGCGGTAAGGCTCTTCCCCTATCGGTGACGTTACGTCCGGACCGAAGTCCGGTGATTGTCGTAGGGCTTAAGCCAAGCTTGCCTTCGCTTTCTCGACAATCGCGGTAAACGCCGCTTTTTCGTTCACTGCCAGATCGGCCAGGACCTTACGGTCGATCTCGATGGCCGCCTTTTTCAGGCCGGCGATCAGACGGCTGTAGGACAGACCGTTCTGACGAGCACCAGCGTTGATACGGGCGATCCACAGTGCGCGGAACTGACGCTTGCGCTGACGACGGTCACGGTAGGCGTATTGGCCAGCCTTGATCACCGCCTGCTTGGCAACGCGGAACACGCGCGAGCGTGCACCGTAGTAGCCCTTGGCGAGCTTCAGAATTTTCTTGTGACGACGACGGGCGATAACGCCACGCTTAACACGAGCCATGAATTAATCCTCTACCTTAATAATCAGCGCAGACGCAGGGAGCGTTCTACGCGCGCAACGTCAGACTTGTTCAGCATCGAGGTGCCGCGCAGTTGACGCTTACGCTTGGTAGTCATCTTGGTCAGGATGTGGCTCTTGAAGGCGTGCTTGTGCTTGAGGCCACCAGCAGTCTTCTTGAAGCGCTTGGCCGCGCCACTTTTGGTCTTCATCTTTGGCATGTTCGGATACTCCGCATTGAGTGATTACGCATAACCGCAAGGCCTGCCAGTGCCCTGGTGGTTACTTTTTCTTCTTGGGAGCGATGACCATCATCAGCTGGCGTCCTTCCAGCTTAGGATGCTGCTCGACGGTGCCGTACTCCACGAGGTCGGCTTCGACCCGCTTCAACAGCTCCATCCCCAGCTCCTGGTGAGCCATCTCACGGCCGCGGAATCGCAGGGATACCTTGGCCTTGTCCCCTTCACTAAGGAAACGTACCAGGTTGCGTAGTTTTACCTGGTAATCCCCTTCTTCCGTCCCTGGACGAAACTTGATTTCTTTGACCTGCGCCTGCTTCTGGTTCTTCTTGGCGACCGCAGCCTGCTTCTTCTTCTCGAACAGGTGCTTGCCGTAGTCCATGATGCGGCAGACAGGAGGCACCGCGTCGGCCGAAATCTCAACCAGGTCCAGCTTCGCCTCTTCGGCTAGGCGGATCGCCTCATCGATCGAAACAACACCAACCTGCTGGCCATCAGCTCCAATCAACCGTACCTCACGAGCCGAGATGTTCTCGTTGATCGGGGGTTTCGGTTGAGCTCGCTTATCCTGTCTCATTTCACGCTTAATAATGATTACTCCGAGTCTTGGCGACCACGCCGGGAAACCGCCTGTGCCAACAGCTCAGCGAACTGGGTGACGGGCATGGAGCCCAGGTCTTCCCCTTCGCGCGTACGCACCGCGACGGCCTTCGATTCAACTTCCCGATCTCCAATAACCAAGAGATAGGGAACCTTGAGCAAAGTATGCTCGCGGATTTTAAAGCCGATCTTCTCGTTTCTCAAGTCGGACTTGGCACGGAATCCGCTTTCCCCGAGGATCCGCACCACCTCGGCGGCGAAATCGGCCTGCTTGTCGGTGATGTTCATCACCACTGCCTGGGTCGGCGCCAGCCAGGCCGGGAAGGCTCCGGCGTAGTGCTCGATGAGCATGCCGATGAAGCGCTCGAAGGACCCGAGGATCGCACGGTGCAGCATCACCGGGCGCTTGCGGTTGTTGTCCTCGGCGATGTAGCTGGCGTCCAGGCGCTCCGGCAGGTTCGGGTCGTACTGCAGGGTGCCGCACTGCCAGTTACGACCGAGGCAGTCCTTCAGGGTGAACTCGATCTTCGGCCCGTAGAACGCGCCCTCGCCCGGCTGGTATTCCCAGGCCAGGCCGGATTCGTTCAGCGCATCGGCCAGCGCGCCTTCGGCGCGATCCCACAGCTCGTCGGAACCGACGCGCTTGGCCGGACGGGTCGACAGCTTCATGGCGATGTCGGTGAAACCGAAGTCGCGGTAGACCTGCAGGGTCAGCTTGATGAAATCGGCCGCTTCCTTCTTCACCTGTTCTTCGGTGCAGAAGATATGCGCGTCGTCCTGGGTGAAGCCGCGCACGCGCATGATCCCGTGCAGCGCGCCGGAGGGCTCGTTGCGGTGGCAGGCGCCGAACTCGGCGAGGCGCAGCGGCAGGTCGCGATAGGACTTCAGGCCCTGGTTGAAGATCTGCACGTGGCACGGGCAGTTCATCGGCTTGACCGCGTAGTCGCGGCTTTCCGAGGAGGTGGTGAACATGTTCTCGGCGTAGTTCGACCAGTGGCCCGAACGCTCCCAGAGGATGCGGTCGACCACCTGCGGGGTACGTACTTCGACGTAGCCATGGTCGCGCTGGACCTTACGCATGTACTGCTCAAGCACCTGGTAGACGCTCCAGCCATTCGGGTGCCAGAACACCATGCCCGGCGCCTCTTCCTGCAGGTGGAACAGGTCGAGCTGCTTGCCGATGCGGCGATGGTCGCGCTTCTCGGCCTCTTCGATGCGCTGGATGTAGGCCGCCAGTTGCTTCTTGTCGGCCCAGGCGGTGCCGTAGATACGTTGCAGCTGCTCGTTCTTCGAGTCGCCGCGCCAGTAGGCGCCGGAAATCTTGGTCAGCTGGAACGCCTTGAGGAAGCGGGTGTTCGGCACGTGCGGGCCGCGGCACATGTCCACGTACTCCTCATGGAAGTACAGGCCCATGGCCTTCTCGTCCGGCATGTCGTCGATCAGGCGCAGCTTGTAGTCTTCGCCACGGGACTTGAACAGCTCGATGACCTCGGCGCGCGGGGTCATCTTCTTGATCACGTCGTAGTCCTTGTCGATCAGCTCGCGCATGCGTTGCTGGATCGCCGCCATGTCCTCGGGGGTGAAGGGGCGCTCGAAGAAGATGTCGTAGTAGAAGCCTTCCTCGATCACCGGGCCGATGACCATCTTCGCGGTCGGATAGAGCTGCTTGACCGCATGGCCGACCAGGTGGGCGCAGGAGTGGCGGATGATCTCCAGTCCTTCCTCGTCCTTGGGCGTGATGATCTGCAGGGTCGCGTCGCGATCGATGGTGTCGCAGGCGTCGACCAGGCGGCCGTCGACCTTGCCGGCGAGGGTCGCCTTGGCCAGGCCCGCGCCGATGGATTGGGCCACCTCGGCCACGGAGACCGGGTGATCGAAGGAACGTTGACTGCCGTCGGGAAGAGTAATGATGGGCATGGCGCCTCCTCTCCTAGTGGTGACCCCTACCAAAGGCCACGTGGGTTGGGATGTGCCAGTAAGCGTCGCCCGCCGGGCCGGCCTGCCTCACAGTGGCAGGCGCCTTGCGGCACCCCTGCGCCGAAGCGCGCGGACGGAGATCACTGGGAATGGATACTGACGAAAAACGCCGGAGCTGATCCGGCGCGAAGCGCCCATGGTAAAGCATCCGCGGCGAGCTGACGAGCGGTCAGTTCACCCGGCCTCGCTTCAGGACGTTTCCGCCTCCGGCGCAACGCCATCGACGCGCGCCAGGAACTCCAGTACCGACCGGTTGAAAGCCGCCGGACGGGTGGCATTGAGGCCATGGGACGCGCCCTGGATGCGTTGTAGCTCGGCGCGCGGCAGGGCCGCCGTCAGCGCCTCGGCGGTGGCCGGGAATGGCAGCGGGCTGCGTTCGCCATTGAGGATCAGGCTCGGCAGGTCGATCGAGCGCAGTTCCGACAGCGCCAGCGCCGGCGGCTGGTCGGCCACCTGCCCGACCAGGGTCATGGCGTTGTCCAGGGTCATTCGGCGGAACGTCGCCGACGAGCGTTTCCATACCCCGGCGCCGCTCACCGTATCGACGAACAGTTCCAGTCCCCGTTCCGCCTCGCCGCCACGGATCAATTCGAGCGCCTGGCGCCGGAACTGGTTGCGTTCCAATGGCTCCTCGGGGGCAGGCAGGCAGGCGTGAGCGTAGACCTCGGCGGCATAGTCGCCGCCGGGATCGGCCAGGCTCAGCGAACGCAGGGCGTCCGGAGCGGCCAGCGCCAGGCGCAACGCCAGGTTGCCGCCACGGGAATGGCCGAGCAGGTGTACCGACTCGCCGAGCCGCTCGACCAGCGCCAGCAGGTCGGCGACGTGGCGGGCGCTGGTGAAGTCCGCACCCTGCCCGTCCCAGCGCTCGGGGTAGTAGTGACGTAGGCTCGGCACGATCAGCCGGTGGCGCTCGCCAAGGCTGCGCAACTGCCATTGCCAGTAGCGGTAGTCGCAGAGCGAACCGTGGACCAGTAGCACCGGCGTGCCCTCACCCAGGTCCTGATAGACCAGTTGATACCCATCCACCTCGAACGAGGCGAGTTCGCCACTCATGCACGCAACCCTTTCGGTTTCTTTTTCGACTCAGCGCGACGAACGGTGAGCGGGCCCGCAGCCCGATGCACGGCATCGCCTGGAAAAGATGGATGTTAGCGGCCTGAGGTCACGCCCCGTAATGACAAATAGGTCTAGGGCCGTCTCGCCCGCTGGGCTAGGCTGGAAGTTCCCCTGCGGAGGTGACGCCGATGAATACGCCGATCTTCTACGAGCTATTCCGCAACCACCCGCTGCATGCCCCGTCCGCCCGGACCCTGGCGAGCATGCTGGCCCTCGGCCTGGCGCTGGCCGGGGTATGGGCCCTGCTGCTGGGCTGGGGCATCGGCCTGGGCATCGACAACTTCGCCATGTACTTCGGCTGGACCGCCCTGCTCATGACCATCCTCCTGGTCGCGCTGTTCCTCGGCGCCACGCTGTTGCGCATGGAGGCCATCTGGCTGGCTTTCCTGCTAGCCCTGCCCCTGCTGACCAGCCTGACCGGCTGCCTGGCCCTGGTCGGCGCCGGCCCCGAGTGACCGCGTTTCAGACCATGGTCGAAGACCGATTGCAGTAATTCCCCTTCCCGCAGGGTCTATCCTTGGGTAAGAGGAGGACGAACCATGACTCCCGAATCCTTCGTCACATTGCTGATCGTCGCCTGGCTGGGCCTCGCCGGCGTCACCCTGTGGGCCTTCCTGCGCGTGCCACGTCGGCGCGCACGCCTGCAACGCAAGGCACGGCAAGCCGAAAACCGGCATCCCGCGCGACCGCCACAGCCTCTTCCACAACGCAGCTGAAGCCGCCACGCCGACCGGTCACGGCAGGAAGGCGTGCTGGGAAACCCCCAGCAACAGATAGGCTGCCAGCACGGTGAACGCGAGAAAACCCACGACGTAACGCAGCATCCCGACTCCTGTCAGTCATTTCATCCCTGATGCTGACCCGAACGACCTTGCATCGTTCTGCGCCAGCCCGCCGAAGCGCCGAACGGGCAGGCCAGCCCTGGCCTTCCCTTCCGACACGAGCGGGGGCCGGTCGATCCTCGCCCAGCCCCCTCGAAGCTTCACTCTAGCACTCTCGCCCGCCCTGCCGGAGGCCTCCGCCAGGATTCCGGACGAACCGTTCAGCCCGCCATGTAGCTCGGCAGGCCGCGCTCCTGCAAACGACGCAGGGTGCCGACTACATCCACCGGCAGGCTCCCCGCCTCCAGGGCCAGGTCGCGGCGCACGGCGTTGATGAACCAGTACATGCGCTTCTCGTCGGCCAACTGAGCGGCGGACACCACGCGACGGGTCACGATCTCTTCGCCGTTGCGCAGGGTCAGCAGGGCGCCGCCGTCCGGACGCATCTGGGTGGATACGGCAAAGGTGGCCTGGAAGGCATCGAACAGCATCTTGATGGACTTTTCCATGATCGTTTATCCCCTCTTGCATGAAAACCGACCGCGAACTTCAGCGCAGCCGCAACACGGGGAAAGGTGGCAGCTTTCATGCCAGCCACATGGAAAATTAAAAGCATTTAAAATCAATAAGTTGTGAAAATACTCAGCGAAGCGGCCCGTGCAAACTGCAAGATCGTGCGAAATGCACCATGCGATTTGCCAGCAGGCTCAGTCGGAAAACAGCGGCCGGCCCCGCGCATCGAAGCCGCGCACCCGGTACAGCGCCGCTTCCGCCAGCGACAGCGCGGCCGCCGCACTCTCGCATGGCGGCTGGCCCGGCAGCACCAGCCATTCGGTGCGTCCGTCGTCGATGCTGGTTATCTCGATCTCGGCCAGATAGCCGCTGTCCTCGCGCAACCAGGTGGCGCGCAGTTCGAACTCGCCAAAACGCCTGCCGGACACCCGCCAGCCTCCCTTCGGAAAAGTCGTCGCAGTGTAACCAGGCCGGGCGTCGATCAGCCAGCCAGGTCGGCCAGCGCCTCGCGCTCCTCGTCGCGCAGGGTCAGGACCCGGCAACCCCGCTCGGTGACCAGCACGGTGTGCTCGTACTGGGCCGACAGACGGCGGTCGCGGGTGGTCACGGTCCAGCCGTCCTTGTGCAGCTTCACCGCGTGGCCGCCCTGGTTGATCATCGGTTCGATGGTGAAGGTCATCCCGGCCTTCAGCCGCGCACCCGCGCCAGCGCGACCGAAGTGCAGGACCTGCGGCGCCTCGTGCATCTTGCGGCCGATGCCATGCCCGCAGTATTCGCGGACCACCGAATAACCGTTGGCTTCGGCGTGACTCTGGATGGCATGCCCGATATCGCCGAGGGTGGCGTCCGGGCGCACCACGCGGATCGCCCGGTACAGGCATTCGCGGGTGACGTCGAGCAGCTTCTGCGCCTTGCGGTCGATGGCGCCGACCCGGTACATCTTGCTGCTGTCGCCGAAATAGCCGTCCTTGATCACCGTGACGTCGACGTTGACGATATCGCCGTCGCGGAGGAACTGCTGTGCTGACGGCCAGCCATGACAGACCACCTCGTTGACCGAGGTGTTCACCGTGAACGGATAGCCGTACTGCCCCTTGCTGCCGGGAATCGCCGCGAGGGTGTCGACGATGTAGCGCTCGCAGAAGCGGTCGATCTCTGCCGTGCTGATGCCTGGCCGCACCACCTCGTCGAGGGCTTCGAGGACTTTCGCGGTGAGCGCGCCGGCCACGCTCATGCGCTGGATTTCCTCCGCGCTCTTGATCATCCCGAGATCCTCGCCGCGCCCTGCTCGCGGCGGTCGCTTTCGCGCGCTTCGTCCATCAATTGGCGTAGCACCTGCGCATAGGTCAGGCCGGGATTGGCTTCGATCAGCATGCCGATGCGCATCCAGTGCTCGGCCTGGGCATTGATCGAGCGCGACATGGCCTTGCAGGCGATGCGCGCCTCTTCGTGCAATTGCTCGGAAATCTTCACCAGGCCCACACTACACCTCGACTACAAAACATATACGGAACGCATACTAACCATCGCATGGACGCGGCGCAAACGGGAAGGTCCGCCCCTCGCCTGGCCATGGACTGGCCACGATTGGCATCTCCTGCAAAATCAGTAACATGCGGATTTTTTTGGAAGTTGCCGCATGCTTTCCCGTTTGTTTGTAGGCCTTTTCGCCCTCCTCCTCGCCAGCGCCGGCCAGGCCAACGCCCCGCGCACGTTCTCCGAAGCGAAGAAAATCGGCTGGAAGCTCTACGCCCGGCAATCCGTGGAGTTCTACTGCGGCTGTCGCTACTCGGGAAATCGTGTCGACCTCGCCAGTTGCGGCTACAAGCCGAGGAAGAACGCCAACCGCGCGCGGCGCATCGAGTGGGAACACATCGTTCCGGCCTGGGTGATCGGTCACCAGCGACGCTGCTGGCAGAACGGCGGGCGGAGCAACTGCGCGAGGCACGACAGCACCTACCAGCGCGCCGAGGCCGACCTGCACAACCTGGTGCCGAGCATCGGCGAGGTCAACGGCGACCGCAGCAACTTCGGCTTCGGCTGGCTGCCGCAGAAACCCCAGCAATACGGCGCCTGCCCGATGGTGGTGGACTTCAAGGCGCGCAAGGCGATGCCACGCCCGCAGATTCGCGGGATGATCGCCCGCACCTACTTCTACATGAGCGACCGCTACGGCCTGCGCCTGTCGAAGCAGGATCGCCAGCTCTACAACGCCTGGCACAAGCAGTACCCGCCACAGACCTGGGAGCGCCAGCGCAACCACATGGTCGGCTGCGTGATGGGCTGGGGCAATCCCTATGTCGGCCCGGTGGACCTGGCAACCTGCAGCAACCTATCCTCGCGTCGACGCTGACCTCCGCCGGAGTAGCCCATGATCTTCCGCACCCTCGCCCTGCTGCCGCTCTGCGCCGCCCTGGCGTTCGCCGCCGACGCCGGGGAGCGCCGCTTCGACTGCACGGTGGTGGCGATACACGACGACGCCAGCCTGGGCTGCCGCCTGCCCGGCGCGAACAAGGCACTGCGCATCCAGCTCAACGCCGTCGAGCTACCGGCCGCCGAGCCCTGGCGTCGGCGCGCCCGGGAAGCCCTGAAAGACATGCTGCTCGGCAAATCGGCGACCATCCGCGAGCAAGGCCGCGACGCGCGCTTCCGCATCCTCGGCGCGGCCTGGGTCACCCCGGCCGACTGCCCCACCTGCGGACATACCCTGGATGCCGGGCTGGCCCTGCTGACCATTGGCCTGGCCAGTTGGCGCGACGCGCCGGACAGCGGCCAGACGGCCGAGGCGCGCGGCCAGTACCGGTTCGCCGAGGAAGAAGCGCGGGCGCGCAAGGCTGGCCAGTGGGGTCCGCGCGACGCCGCTCCTACAGATGGATCTCCGCGAACTTGATGCCCAGCCCGCGCAGCTCCTTGACCGCGTCGTCGAGCCGGCGGAACGACATCACCTCGTCGCTCTCGTCGACCAGGAAATAACTGCGCCCGCCGTCCTTCTTGAAGAACACGATCCATTCCCTGGCCAGGGTGGGATTGGCGATGATGTGGGTCGCCGAGATCTTCCCTGCCGCCTGCCTGTCCCGAACCTTCTCGCGCTTCATTGCCTTCCCGTCAGCTGTGTGGAAAGGCGGAATTATCGCATCATCGGTTCCCGCGGCGAAAAAACTCAGCGTGCCGCCATCGCCATTTCCATGCCCGGCACGGCCAGTTCCCGGCGGATGCTGCGGATCAGCCATTCGGTCTCCGGCGGCGCGCTGAGCTGCGGCGAGGGTATGGTGCGAGCCACGTAGCGGCCGTCGGCGGCCTGCAACTGCAACAACAGCGCGCCGTCGTGGCGGCTCTTGCTGGACAACTGGAACTCGGGAAAGGCAGCGGCGATTTTCTTCAGGTCGACAGACATGGTGCGCTCCATTTCTGAGAAGTTGGACGGAGGCCCGCCGCGCGGCGGGCAGGCGCAGTCTGGCTAACGGATGCGACCGAATGATGACGCCGGCGACGAACCAATTCGCCCGCCGTGGCGTCCCAGAAAGGACGCGACGAATTTCACCCAACGGAAAATGCCTGGCGGCAAGCGGCCATCGGTGGTCGATCGTCATCGGCACGCACACAGCAAGGAGATGGAATGTTCCGTACGGCTTATCGGGAAATAGGCCTGTTCGGCCTGGTCAAGCGCACAGTGAATGAGTTCCTCGAGGACGACATGCCGACCTACGCCTCGGCCCTCGCCTATCAGATGCTGTTCTCGCTGTTTCCGTTCCTGCTGGTGCTGATCACCCTCGTAGGCTACCTGCACCTACCGGAGTTCTTCGCCTGGCTGCGCGAGCAGGCGGCGTTGCTGCTGCCGCCCGAGGCGATGGATCAGGTCAACCCGGTGATCGACCAGTTGCAGCAGCAGAAAGGCGGCCTGCTGTCGATCGGTATCGCGGTGGCGCTGTGGACCTCCTCGGCGGGCATCCGCTCGATGATGATCGCGCTCAACGCCGCCTACGACGTGAAGGAGAGCCGCCCGGTATGGAAGCGCTTCTCCCTGTCGATCCTCTACACCCTCGGCATCGCCCTGTTGTTGCTGGTGGCGGCCGGCCTGATGGTCACCGGGCCGCAGGTGATCGCCTGGATCGCCGGCCTGGTCGGTCTGGAACAGTACCTGGTGACGCTCTGGACCTGGCTGCGCTGGCCTCTTGCGGTGTTCCTGCTGATGCTCGCGGTGGCGCTGTTCTACTACCTGGTGCCGGATGTCGAGCAGCGTTTCCGCTTCATCACTCCCGGCTCGGTGCTCTCGGTGATCGCCTGGATCGCCGCGTCCCTCGCCTACGGCTTCTACGTGAAGAACTTCGCCAACTACAACGCCATGTACGGCAGCATCGGGGCGATCATCATCCTCCTGCTGTACTTCTACCTGTCGGCGGCAGTGGTGCTGTTCGGCGCCGAGCTGAACGCGGTGATCGAGCACCATTCGGAAGACGGCAAGGATCCTGGCGAGCGCGAACTTCCGGACAACGACGACCCCGAACTCAAGGCTTGAGCAGGGCGTCGGCCTCGCTGACGCTGGCCTTGCCGGTGGCGCGCCGGTACAGACACAGCTCGCGGCCCTGGCGGCCCTGCATGTGCGGCTGCGGATCGCGGCCCTGCAGGAGCAGCGCCGAATAGCCCACCTCATCGTCGAAGGGCAGTACCTGCCCCACCGCGCGTACCTGGCGCAAGCCGCTGGCTTTCAGGCAGGCGGCACGCACCATGGCGTCGTGCGCCTGCCACGCCTCGGCCGTGGAAGCCCAGGCCGGCGCCGAACCGAGCAGCAGGCAGACCAGCGATCCCGCAACCACCCTCGTCATTGCGCACCTCGCGTCGCCGGAAACAGGCAAAAGAGAAGCCCCCGGGACCACAGCGGCAACTAAAGGCCCCGGGGGCGATGAGGCGGCAGTTACACCTCGCAGCAATGGACATTGCCCCGCGAAAAATAGTTCTACGCTCGCCGACGAAGCGCTCAGCCGGCCCAGCCCAGCACCAGCGCAGCCAGGGCCAGGTAGCGGAGCGTCTTGGCCAGGCCGACGATCAGCAGGAAACTCCAGCAGGGCTCACGCATGATGCCGGCCACCAGCGTCAGCGGATCGCCGATGACCGGCACCCAACTGAGCAGCAGGGTCCAGCGGCCGTAGCGGCGATAGTGTCGCTGCGCCCTGAGCAACTGCGCCTCGCCCACGGGAAACCAGCGGCGACCGCGGAAATGCTCGAGGTAGCGACCCAGCCACCAGTTGACCCAGGAACCCAGTACATTGCCGACGATGGCCAACGCCAGCAGCCACGCGACCGACTGGCCGCCGCGCAGCAGCAAGGCGGCCAGCACGGTTTCCGACTGCAACGGCAGCAGGGTCGCCGAACCGAACGCCGAGAGGAACAGCCCGGCGTACGCGGCCCAGTCAGTCAACACCCGAACGCTCCCAGCGCCATTCGCATCCCCACTCCAATCCGGAAAAAACTGACCTGGGACAGCCGTCCCGAGGCCGGCGAAGCATACCCTGGCAGGCAAGGGCATTTCCCCGGTTATCCGAAAAGGAGGCAGGCCATGTTCATTCCCGGCCATCTGCATCTCGCCTCGGCCAGCGAAGTCGACCGCCAGGCATTCGATATCCACCTGCGCTACCGGGTCCTGGAGGCCGAGGCCCGCCCGGTGGCCGTACACTTCGACATGGAGGGCCGGATCGACGGCCAGCCTTTCAGCGAAAGCTTCGAACTGCCGCGCGACGCCGCCGTGCATTTCGCCAGCCGTGCCAGTCGCCTGGCCCGGCGCCACGGCCTGCGCTTGCGGCAGGGACCGATCGTGCGCCAGCGCCGCGAGTACGACGCTATGTTCGACGACCTGCGCCGACGCCTGAAACTCAAGAGCGGCGAAGCGATCGACCTCGACCGCTACCTGCGCGGCGAGGCCGGGGCATCCTGAAACGGCTCTCCCGCATGCTACGGAAGCCCCCGACGCAGGCCATGCCGTGCAACTTTCAGCGAAGCGGGCGACTCCATACCTAGGTAACCATCCTCGTCAAGGAGACCGACATGACTCTGAAAACCCGCTCCGCTCGCGCCAAGCAGGCTATCCAGGACCAGGCCATGGCCGAACTGCAGGACCTGATCGCCGAGGTGGACCAGTTGATGAGCGGCACCGGCAGCCTGGCCGGCAAGGAGGGCGCGAACCTGCGTGAACAGATCAATTCCGTGCTGCATCGTGGTCGCGACGCCATCGAGCGCACCCGCCGCGGCGTGGTGCAACGCAGCCAGGCGGCCGCCGAAGCGACCGAGGAATACGTCGAGGACCACCCCTGGCAGACCATCGCCGTCTCGGCCGGCGCCGGCTTCCTCCTCGGCTTGCTGGTGGGCCGCCGCTAGGGCGTTTCCGCAGGCAACAGAAAGCCCACGCTCGGCGGGCTTTTCGGCAAGGCAAGGGCCTTGGCTCAGGCGGAGATCGCCGCCTCCAGCGGCCAACTCAGTTCCCAGGTTCCCTTCAAGGCTTCCGCCTCGTCACGGCTGGTGAAGGGGCCGGCCCACATGGCGCCGTCCACCATCAGGATCCAACAGGCCAGCAATCCCTTGCTGCGCAGCGATTCGGGAACGGACGTCCCCACCAGCACGGCGACTTCGATTCTGGACATAGGCTGACTCCGGTTATCATTAGCTTGCTAATAATAAGCGCCCGCCCCTTCGCCATGAAGCACGCCGCGCACAACAGTCTTTTTCATCTGCGACAAAATTACCCACCCCCGGCTCCCACGGCGGCCCTGCCGTCCCGCCGGCTATAGTGGAAAAACAGCGAATCCAGGAGGAACCGTCATGGACACCAGCCCGCACACCTTTTCCAACCTGTTCCGCCAGTTGGGGCTCCCCGCTGGGCGGGACGACATCGTCGCCTTTCTCGCCCGGCACCACCTCGAGGAGGGCACGGCGCTGCCCGATGCGCCATTCTGGAACCCTGCCCAGGCCAGCTTCCTGCGCGAGGCCCTGGCCGAGGACTCCGACTGGGCCGAACAGGTCGATGAACTGGCCTTGCAACTGACTCGCTGAAAAAAACGCAAACTGATGCGCTGACGGCTCTATCGTGCGGAACTTGCTATGAGTTGGCGGGGAATTTCAAGTCACCGGCATCGATAGCCACTATCAGCCCAAAGCATTTTTCCCCAGCGGAGCGGCGTGAGATCGTAGCGGCGTCGGGAGAACCCCAAGTCCCCGACGCTCCTTTGAAGACCATCGCCCTCCCCCCGCAGATGGTCTTTTTTTTTGCCCGCGATTCGGCCGTGCCCCGACCGGCTGGCCCAGGACATGGAACATTCCGTTACGTCCCCACTGAACTTTTCACCCGTGCCTCGGTGTCTTACCCTGCTCGCGTTACCACGTAAGGAGAACCTCAAGGACATGAAAGCACTACTGATCGCCGCCGGCGTTGCCGCTCTTTCCAGCACCGCCATGGCCGCCAAACTGGATGAAAAGGTTCCCTACCCGAAGGCAGATGCCGGCTTCACCCGCCAGGTCATCCACCTGCCGAAACAGGACGCGGAAGACGCATTCAAGGTCGAGATCATCGCCGGCAAGACCCTCGAGGCCGACTGCAACCAGCAGCGCCTGGGCGGCGAGCTGGAAGAACACACCCTGGAAGGCTGGGGCTACTCCTACTACCGCCTGGACAAGGTCAGCGGGCCGATGAGCACGATGATGGCCTGCCCCGGCCAGAAGAAGGAGCAGCGCTTCATCCCGGTGGTCGGCGAAGGCTTCCTGCTGCGCTACAACAGCAAGCTGCCGATCGTGGTCTATGCGCCGAAGGACGTGGAGGTCCGCTATCGGATCTGGTCAGCGTCCGAAAAGGTCGAGAAAGCGGTCAGCGAATAAACGCCGCGCATGAAAAAGCCGCCCACGGGCGGCTTTTTCGTTGCGCCGGCGTCAGCCCGGCACCAGGCCGATGTTCAGGCCGGAGTCCACGGTAATCCGGTAATGCGTGGTCTGCCCGTTCTGCACATGCACCACCTGCTTGGGCGCCTCGCCGCGGCAGATCCCATCGCCCTGCACGGATACCACCCGCAGCCCCGCCGGAAGACGGAAACGCGCGCTCTCGCCGGCCTGGATCTCAGCGGCCAGGCGGCTATCGATGATCAAGCGGGTATTGCAGACGCTGCCGAGGAACTCGCGGTCCCGGGAAACCACCAGGAAGGCGTCGCCGTCGTCACGGAACTGGTAGTTGTACAAACGCTCCTTCGGTACCTGGTCCGTCTCGTCGAGCGAGGGCGTCGATGTCGAACAACCCGCCAGCAAGACGGCCCCCAGTAGCATCCCCAAAATCCGCATAGTGACCCCAATCCGTTCATCGAAATGCCGCACCCCATCCTCGCCGGGGCAGACCTTCATGGCTTGCGGTCGTACTTCCTCCCTGAACCGGCACCACAGCGCACGTCCGTCTAAGGTAGGCGATTTGCCCCGGCCAAGGCGAGCGCGAATGGCGCTGAAGAAAAAAAATCCTCAGACGGAGGCCGCCTCGCCGGCCGGCAACGCGGAAGTCGGGAGGCCGAACAGGCGATCGAAGGCCCAGTTGAAGAGGAAGGTGTAGCACGGGATCAGGACGATCAGCGCCAGGTCCAGCCAGAACGCCTCCAGCAGGGAAATCCCCATCCACCAGGCGATCAGCGGGATCAGGTAGACCACCAGGGTCAGCTGGAAGCCGATGGCGTGCGCCACCCGCCGCGCAATGCTGCGTCCGCGCACGGCCTGGCGCCGCTCCCAGAACTCGAACAGGCAGTTGTAGATGAAGTTCCAGGTCACCGCGACGGTGGTGATCACCACCGCCAGGGGGCCGGTGGTAGTGGGCGTGGAACCGGCGAGCAGGGCCAGCCCCAGGGTCGAGATACTCATCCCGATCAATTCGTAGGCGGTCACGTAGACCAATTTGCGCTTGATGCCTTGCACGTGGACCTCTCGGGCGTGATAGCGGAAAGGCGGGCAAGGTTGGATCAATTTTCTTGACAGAAAAAGTCAGCAGCTTTCAGATCTGCTGATAGGAGAATTGCCATGAACTTTTCCAGCGATACCATCGAGCTGTTCCTCGCCGTCCTCGACCGCGGCTCCTTTTCCGGCGCCGCCCGTGCCTTGGGTCGAGTGCCTTCGGCGGTGAGCATGGGCATCGCCAACCTGGAGGCGGAGCTGGGTTTCGCCCTTTTCGAGCGAACCCACCGCGAAGCCCGTCCTACGGCGCTGGCCAGGGCCCTGGCACCGCAAGCGCGGATGATCGCCGAGCAGCTCGCCCAGTTGCAGGTGCATGCGCTGGAACTCTCCCAGGGATTGGAAAGCCGCCTGTCGCTCGGCGTGGTTGCGGACATCGACAGCGGGCGGCTGTTCGGCGCCCTCCGCACCCTTTCCGAGCGCTACCCGCTGCTCAATGTCGAGGTGCTCAGCGCGGCGCAGGACGATGCCCTCGCCCTGCTCCATGGCGGCCGCATCAGCCTGTGCTTCGGATTCGCCGGCATCAGCGTGAACCCGCAGGAGCGCTTCCAGTATGTCGGCGCGGAATCGCTGGTCGCGACCATCTCGCAGCGCCATCCCGCCCTGCAGAAGCCGGGGCAGGCGCTGTACCTGGAAGAGCTGGTGAACGTGCGGCAGATCCTGGTCGCCAGTTGCGACCTACCGTTGGCCGACACCCGTCCGCTGATTGCCGGCGCCTGCTGGCGCACCGACAGCCTGGGCACGGCGCTGGAAATGGTCGAGGCGGGGATCGGCTGGGGCAATTTCCCGTTGTCCCGGGTCGCGCCGCTGCTGGCAACGGGAAGGCTGGTACGCCTGGACTTCAGGAATACCAAGAACGAGCTGAAACTGCCTGTCCACGCTATCTGGCTGAAAAACCAGCCATTGCGCAAGGCCGCCCAGGAACTGGTTGGCATGCTGGCCACCCGTCCCGATTGAAGCGTTATGCAATGCACTTCACAGAAAAAACGAGACCCGTCACGCGAATCGCCGCACACGCCGGCTCCCCGGCCTCCAGTACTTGATCTCGATCAAGCGCAGCGCCGGCCATAGGCAGATGATCGTTCTGCGGCCATCCTCCGTTTGCGGCCGTAGAGCTCCGGACACTTCATGCTAGGGGGGCCGGAGCTCTTCCCTCTTCCTCGCGGCTCAGGAACAGGTCCTGGCCGCATCGATGAAGGCCCCGCGGGTGACCCAGGGCTGCTGGTCATGGATTCGCACCAGGCTGCCACCCCTCGCCGGCTGCACCTCCAGCCACTGCCCAGCGTCCGCCAGGCGATAGCCGCGGCCTTCCTCCACCAGCGCCACGCCCGGCGCCTGGCGTTGCCACTTGGGCAAGACGCACATCGCGTAATCGTAGGGAGCCTTGCTGGTGCTGGCGGCCAGCGCCGGGGCGTTCGAAGCGGGAGGCGAGGCACAGGCGGACAGGGCCAGGGCGGCGAATACAGCGATAAGAATCTTCATGTCACGTCCCTCGTTGTCGATCCGTTCACGATTCGACGGTATCACCGCCCAAAGCGAGAACTGCAGCGACTTCGCGGCATGGTACTTATCGATAAGGTTGATATTGCAGGCGCATGACGAAGCGATCCGGCAACGCCCGATTCAGAGCCGATGGAAGGGGCTTTCCTTGCACTTTGGTTATTAGCAAATGACTCGAAGCTTTCTTGGATCGAACAATGTTCTGGTATTGTTGCGCCGCCAACGGGAGAAACAAGAAACCAGAACCGCCACGCACGGTAAATGGGACAAATGACTCCCGTGCACTTCGAACCTTGCGCTTCCTTCAATTTCAGCGCACATCAAGCCAACAACCAGGAACAATAAGATGTTGAAGAAAAGGATTTGCCTGCTGGCACTGGGCATCGCGACTGCAAGCCAGGCGATGGCCAATGACCAAGAAGCAGCAAAGGGGTTTGTCGAGGACAGCCACCTCGATCTGTTCTTCCGCAATGGCTACATCAGCCGTGACTACAAACATGGCCGGCAGGACAAGGCCGAATGGGGCCAGGCCGCCACTGCCACCTTCACCTCCGGCTTCACCCAGGGGACGGTGGGCGTCGGTGTCGACGCGTTCGGCCTGTACGCGGTACGCCTGGACGGCGGCAAGGGTCGTAGCGGCGCCGCCGGTATCGACTTCTTCAAGCAGGGCGACAGCGGCTCCGCGGCGGACGATCTGTCCAAGGGCGGCGCGGCGGTGAAGTTCCGCATCTCCAACACCGTGCTCAAGTACGGCGACCAGATGCCCAGCCTGCCGGTGCTCAGCTACGACAACTCGCGCCTGCTCCCGGAAAGCTACAGCGGCACCCTGATCACCTCCAAGGAGATCGAGGGCCTGGAGCTGAACGCCGGTCGCTTCACCGCGGAATCCCGCAAGAGCGCCGAAGGGCGCGACAGCGGCGGCCTGAAGAGCATCAACGTGTTCGGCGGCAAGTACGCCTTCACCGATCACTTCAACGCCTCGCTGTACGCTTCCGACGTCGAGGACGTACTGAAGAAGCAGTACATCAACCTGAACTACACCATCCCGCTGCAGGCCGACCAGTCGCTGAACTTCGACTTCAACGGCTATCGCACCAAGCTGGACAGCGACTTCGCCGACCAGAACTTCAACGGTAACCGCGACAACAAGATCTGGAGCCTGGCGGCGTCCTACACCATCGACGCCCACACCTTCATGATCGCCCACCAGCGCAACACCGGCGACACCGGCTACAACTACGGCTGGTACCAGAACGCCGGCGGCATCGGCGACGGCGGCACCACCATCTGGCTGGCCAACTCCTACTGGTCGGACTTCAACGCCGAGGACGAGCGTTCCTGGCAGGTCAGCTACGCCCTGGACTTCGCCAAGTACGGCGTGCCCGGCCTGACCTACCGCGTAGCCTACGTGCGCGGCGACAACATCAAGACCGCCGAGACCAGCAACGGCAAGGAGCGCGAGATCTTCAACCAGGTCCAGTACGTGGTGCAGAGCGGTCCGGCCAAGGACCTCACCCTGCGTCTGCGCAGCTCGTTCCTGCGTGTCTCCAACGACGCCCGCTCGTACAACGACGACGGCAACGAAATCCGTGCCTTCGTCGAGTACCCGTTCAGCGTGTTCTGATCGAACCTGCGAGCGCGACGAGAACCCCGGGCCAGTCCCGGGGTTTTCTTTTTTGCGTTTCGTGCGCCAGTTCAACCTTATCGGGTAGAGCCGTACAGCTTCGGAAGGCCAGTGATAGCATTCGCTCTCGCTTGCCATTGCTTATCGATATCGACAATGCCGTTCCGGAAACACCTTCTGCTCCCCCTCCTCGGTCTTGCCCTGCTGCTCGGCGGTTGCGGCCCCAGTGTCAGTTACTCCTACATTCCGCCGACCAGCGATGCCGGCCTTCACTGCGTGAGCCAGTGCAATGCCGAGAAGCGCCAGTGCAAGACCCTCGCCAAGCTGCAGCAGCGCCAGGACGAGGCGCTCTACCAGGCGCAGAACACGGCCTACAACTACTGCATGCAGAACAGCGACAAGAAGAAGCGCAAGTCCTGCCCCTACCCGCAGCGCAACTTCGATTTCGGCGACGACTGCCAGGACGAGTACCGCAGTTGCTACCAGTCCTGCGGCGGCACCATCCGCCGCATCGTCCACCAGGACTGAGGCGCGACGCCCGGCAGGCATCCCGGACGTGCGGCAATACCGTCAGGCGAAGACGAAGTACTTGCGCACCGTCTCCACTACCTCCCAGGTACCACGCAGGCCCGGCTCGATGACGAACACGTCGCCCGCCCTCAGGTGCACCGGTTGCTCGCCTTCCGGGGTGATGATGCAGTAGCCGTCGAGGAAGTGGCAGAACTCCCAGCGTTCGTAGTTCACCTCCCACTTGCCCGGCGTGCAGATCCAGGTGCCCATCAGCTTGCTGCCGTCCGCCGAGGCGTATGCGTTGAGGTTGACGGTATGCGGATCGCCGTCGATCCGCTTCCACTTGGTGGCGTCCAGCACGGGTACGGGACAGGTATCGCGCAGTACGGTGATGAAATCTGACATGGTCGCTCCAGGAAGGCAGTGGATGAATGCCTCACCATAGGGCCACGCGCGGGGCGCCGGTTGTCTGGGTTCGACATCGGCCTAGCTGAAAGCGCTAGGCAGCCCGGGCGCTCAGCGACGCCTGCCATTCAGCGCTGCCAGCAGGTCGCAGACCATGATCAGCAGCAGCATGGGTACGGCGAACGGAAAGAACGCCAGCGCCGCGTATTCGTAGGCCTGGCCCGTCCACCACAGGCAAAGGCTGGCGACCGCCACGAGCAGGAAGCTGGCGGCGACGATGAACTTGCACAAGCGCGAGGCGAACCTGAGCGTATCGTCCACGACGAATCTCCTTCGGCGACTCCCCCGCAGTCTGCCGAAACCGCTCTGTCCCGGCGGTGACGCAAGAATGACGATTCGGACAGAATTGTTACGTCTGCCGCAAAACTTCATTCCACTTTGTTAGCTGGCTAATCAAATTCCCCCTTGATATCGTCTTTTTCGCCAGATCCCCAAGGCCTGGCAAATGTCCCTTGTACAGGCCATTACCAACCCTCCCCCCGCTTGGTAATGGCCTTTTTTTCCCTTCTGCCGTAGTCCATGGAGATCGCATGCCACGCATTGCCCTGGTCCTGGGTGTGCTGCTGGTCAGCGCCTGCGCACAGCCTGTCACGCCGGACTCGATAGTCGAGGAATCGTTTTCCCGCAGCGCCAGCGAACGCCAGCTGGAAGAGCTGAACCGCCAGGGCCTTCCCTACGAGCAGTATCGGATGCGCCGCCAGCGCATTCTCGGCCGCTGATCCCGGCGCCGCGCCTAGCGCTTCTTCGGCACCACCGCCCGCACCGCCTCGCAGACGACCAGCCCGACCATCAGCGGGATCAGCAGCGGCAGGATCGACATCGAGAGGTTTTCCGCTCCCGAGCTGAGGAGAAACGGAAACTGGCTGAGGAAGGCGACCATCGCCAGGCTGAGCAGGATCAGCAGGCCGTAGAGGCATGACGCCAATTTCAGAGCTTTTTCCATGACCGGGTAGAAAGTGAAGGATTCGGAAGAAAATCTACCCGCCCCGCTCCCCCGGTATGGCGAGAAGCAAGATTTTTTCAGATTCGGGTGCCCCGAAAAGACGCGAACCCGACCGATCGATCACCCCTCCATGCCCGTCGCGACAACCCGATCGGTCGGGTCCGGACTTGCAACATACCGCCGTGCCGATATCACGTCGCCTACCGGAACAAGGAGTTGTTCTTTTCGACGAACGTCCTCACCTCCCGCTATCGCCCGCCCATCGCGACCTCGTATGCTCGCCGGGCGATGCCTCATGCCAGCAACCCTCACCCACAAGGGAGCAACACGATGAGCAACCTGCCTGCGATCATCCTGGTCCACGGCTTCTGGGGCGGCGCCGCCCACTGGAGCAAGGTCATTCTCGAACTGAAACGCCTCGGCCACGACAACCTGCATGCCGTCGAACTACCGTTGACCTCGCTGGCGGACGATGCCGAGCGGACGCGCAAGATGATCGCGCAGCAACAGGGGCCGGTCCTGCTGGTCGGACACTCCTATGGCGGCGCGGTGATCACCGAGGCCGGCAACCAGCCGAATGTGGTCGGGCTGGTCTATATCGCCGCCTTCGCCCCCGACAGCGGCGAAAGTCCCGGTGGCATCACCCAGGAGCACTTGCCCCTGGCCGCAGCGAACCTGGCGCCGGACAGCGATGGCTACCTCTGGGTGAAGGCGGACAGGTTCCACGAAAGCTTCTGCCAGGATCTCGCTGCGGACGAAGGGCTGGTCATGGGCATCACCCAGAAGGCTCCGCTGGCCAGCACTTTCGGCGATGCCATCGGCAGCCCGGCCTGGAAGAGCAAGCCCTCCTGGTACCAGATTTCCAGCGCCGATCGCATGATTGCGCCGGAGAACCAGGAGCGGATGGCCGCGCGGATCGCACCGAGGAAGATCGTCACCCTCGATGCCAGCCACGCGTCACTGGCCTCGCGAGCGAAGGAAGTAGCGGCGCTGATCGACGAGGCCGCCGTGGCCACCGCCCACTAGCGCCGCGCAGGACGCGGCAGCAGGCCTGGCCTGCTGCCGCGGCGGGCTCAGAGGCCGAGGGCGGACAGGTCGAGGCGGCCGTCGGCCATGGGCGGACACCAGAAGTAGCTGCCGCTGATCGGCCGGGTGAAACGGAACAGGCCATCGAGCACCCCGTCTTCCACGCCGATCATCCGTAGCCACTGGACCTCGAAGGCCTCGAACGAGCGGCCGAAGGCGGCGAACAACAGCCCCGCGCGGTGCTCGTCGGACCAGGGCGCGCCGCGCCGCAGGAGGAACGCGGCGGGCTCGAAGCTTTCCTGCTCGGTACGCTTGACGTGGGCGTAGGCCGGCGCGTCTTCCAGTTCTTCATCGTCGGACTTGCGGCGGCCGATGATGTTGTCCATCTCCTCGCCGGGGATCGCCTGCATCCGGTCGAAGTCATGCAGCCACTGCTGGACAGCAACGAAACTGCCGCCATCCAGGCCCGCACCGCGCCCGGAGACCAGCGCGGCTTCGAGCGCCGCATCGCCCTTGGGATTCTCGGTGCCGTCCTTGTAGCCGGACAGGTCGCGGTCCTCGCCGTAGAGGAACGCATCCACCGCGCCGGTCCGCTGGAAGGCCGGCGCCAGCGACCGTTCCAGCGCGTGCGAGCGCAGCGTCACCTCGCCGCGATCCTCGCCGCGCAGCCAGCACCACAGCGCGGAGGGCGTGGACGGCAGGTCGATGCCGGGCGCGGCGAGCACCGGATAGTCCTTCATGCCCTCGACGGTCTTGCCGAGGCTGAGCATCAGCGAATGGCCGATACCCACCACCAGTTGGTAACCATCGGTGGCCGCGGCCAGGCTGGCCAAGGTCGCGGCCACCTGCTCGGGTTGGGAAATACTGAAAAACAGGTAGCGACCCACCACCGGAATCGGGGTGAGAATGCCTGGCTGAGCCGCGCTCATGTTGCCTCCATCTATCATCAGGCCGTGCGCCGCTCGTGGCGATGCACCTTCGATCTCGTTCTGGTTCGAGCAATGCTCGGTCTCGGAGCGCAGCGGCGGGCGACGCCAAGCGAAGCGGCTCCGAAATACCCGCGCATCCTAAACCGGTGCAACGCCAGAGACCACTCGAAGACGAGGGAAAAGCGCGAAGTCGGACCTGCGTCGCTCAGAACTCCATCGGCATGAGACCGACCACCAGGCCGGCGACGGCAAGGGCAAACACCAGCAGGGCCTTGGCGAGTTCGAGATGATGGGCGTTCATGGGCTTACCTGTCGGAGGGAAAGCCTGACGCTAGACGCCGAACATTGCAGTTGTGCAATCAGTCCCGGTCCGCTTGCGGCGAAACCGCTCCGCTCGCCGAAAGCAGGCCCAGCGCATGCTCCAGCGCCGCATCCAGGACCTTGTCGCGCGCCACCTCGCTCGCCTGGGCACGCGCGAGAAGCACCGCGCCGACCGACAGGCAGGTGAGCACCCAGGCCCGGTTCTCGTCGCCCATCAGTTCGGCCAGCCGCCGTTGCCGTTGTTCCAGGGCGCGTTCGAAGGTTTCCCGCACCTCGGGCCCTGCCCGGCCCACCTCGGCGGCCAGCGCCGGAATCGGGCAGCCCATGTCGGCATGCTGCGCATGACCGCGACTGAGGTAGAGACGGGTGGCGCCGGCCAGTTGCTCCAGGCTGTCCAGCGGAAAGGCATCGTGCTGGGCGCTCAGCTCGCGCTGCAGGATCGCTTCGAGCAACTCCGCCTTGCTGGAGAATTGCGAGTAGAACGCCCCGGTGGTAAGACCAGCCGCCTTCATCAAGGTGTCCAGGCCGGTGCTGGCGAAGCCCTGGCGCTTCACCAGCGGAGCGGCCTTGCTCAACAACAGGGCGCGGGTGGCCTGTTTCTGTTCCGGTTTGTAGCGCATGCAGACTATCCGTTGGTTGGGGAGACGATGGCGCGACATTGGATAATGATCGTTATATAACAATCGTTATCCAATGAGGAAGCCGCAATGACTCTAGCACCGCGACACCTGCGCATAGAACAACGAGGACGCGTCCTGCAGGTCCTGCTCGACAATCCCCCGGCGAACTTCCTCACCACGGCGGTGATGCAGGAACTGGCCGACCTGCTGGACGACCTGGAGCAGCGCCAGGACATCGGTGCCGTCATCCTTTCCGGAGCGGCGGATGGGGTCTTCCTGACCCACTTCGACGTCGACGAGATCGAGCGCGCCGTCGCCCCCATCACCTTCTCCATGCCGGCCTGGCTGACACGCCTGCTGCTGGAAAGCGAAAGCCTCCTGCGCCACCTGCCTGGAGCGAGGAAGCTGCTGCGTCACACCCTGCTGGCCGGCGTCGCCGACATGAACCTGTTCCATGAGGTCACCGCGCACATGCGCCGCATGGACAAGGTGTTCATCGCCGCGATCAACGGCCTGGCCCTGGGCGGCGGCTGCGAGCTGGCGCTGGCCTGCGACCTGCGCCTGATGGCCGAGGACGACCAGGTGGAACGCTTCCTCGGCCAACCGGAAGTACTCATCGGCCTGATACCGGGAGGCGGCGGCACCCAGATGCTGGCGCGCAGCCTGGGCGTGGCCAAAGCCCTGGAGTTGTGCCTGGAAGGACAACTGCTGGAGCCGCGCCAGGCTCTTGCGCTGGGCCTGGTCAACGGGCTGGCGCCAGCGGAGGAGCTACTGGAAGCCGCCGACGCGCTGGCGCAACGCCTGTCCCGGCGCTCGCCGCAGGCGGTGCACCTGATCAAGCGTTCGATCTACCAGGCGGCTTCCCGCGACTGGACGGAGGGCATGGCCAGCGAAAAGGCCGGCTTCCTCTCCGCCGCCTCCCAGGGCAATACCCGCCGCGCCATGCGCGAATACATCGAACGGGTGCGCACCATCACCCGTGAAGAGCGTCCTTTCCGCCGTGCGGATTTCGACGACCTGACCGAAGGCAACGCCATCGACATGGCCTACAGGTGATCTGCATGAATGCCTCCTCTTCCCCGGTTTCCGCCACGCCCTGGCTGACCCTGAGCATTCGCCTGATGGCCGGCGGCTTCCTGCTGTTCTTCGGCCTGGCCCTGGCCACGCTGCTCCTGCGGCTCGACCAGTCGTTGCTCGACTCCGACGCCGGGCGCCTGCTGCTCCGCCTGGTTCGCTGGGGCGACCAGCAAGGCGGCGGACAGCACTATGAGCTGATGATCTCGACGATCTACCTGGTCTGGGGCGCATTCCTCTGGCGCGCCGCCAGCCAGCCCTTCCGCCACCGGCTGTTCATCGACTTCACCGTGGCGGCCAATGCCGCGCACTTCGGCCTGATGTTCCTGCAGGGACTGTTGATGCCTGGCGAACACATCCACCTGGCCGGCGATGTCCTGCTGGGCTGGGCCTCGCTGCTGCCGCTGATGCTGTTCTGGATACCGCAACGCAAGCGGGCAGCCCCTTCGCTCGCCGTCGAGCGGAGATGACGACGGTGCAACGGCCTCAAAGGGGCCTAGCAGTTCGAACAGGCTCCTCTTGATGCCGTTGCGGACTGGCCTATGCTCACGGTGTGTGCGAACCCCAAGGGTATTTCCCGACCAGCTCCCCCGCGGTCGGGATTTTTTTTGCCTGTCGCTCAGCGCACCGGATCGAAGGGCGAATAGCCCCGCCGGCGCAGGCTCGCCAGGGGCGCGAACAGCGGCTCCGGCAGATCGGCCCAATCGAACCAGGCCCAGCCGTCGCACTTGCCCGGCTCCATGAGGCGCGCCTCGGCATCCTCCGCGCAACCGGCCAGGATGAACGCGGTGAGGTAGTGGCGCCCCTCGAAGACGTCACTGCTGAACGGGCCGTGGCGCAGTTCGCTCAGCGCCAGGCCGGTCTCTTCCAGGGCTTCGCGCAGGGCGCAGTCCTCCACCGCCTCGCCGAACTCGAGATGGCCGCCGGGCGCCGACCAGCAGCCAGCGCCGTGGCTGCCCTTGCGGCGCCCCAGCAACACCTTGCCGTCCCGCAAGATCAGGACGCCCACGCCTACCTGCGGTGCCGGCATCGTCGCACTCCTGCTTCGGGATCAGAGATGGAGCGTACCGCTCATGTACAACGCCGCCTTGCCGGAGATGACCACCCGCTCGCCGCGCACGTCGCATTCCAGGCGCCCCTTGCGCGCCCCGCCCTGCTCGGCGCTCAGCCGGGTCTTGCCCAGGCGCTGCGCCCAGTACGGCGCCAGGGAGGTATGCGCGGAACCGGTCACCGGGTCTTCGTTGACGCCGACGTTGGGCCCGAACCAGCGCGAGACGAAATCGAAGCGCTGGCTGCGCGCGGTCACCGCCACCCCGCGGCACGGCAAGCCCTTCAGCCGGGCGAAGTCAGGCGCCAGGGCAGCGATCGTCTTTTCGTCGTCGACCACCACGAGGTAATCGTCGGTCTTCAGCACTTCCGCCTCGGCAATACCCAGCGCCTCCAGCAGTCCGTCCGGTGTCGCGCAAGGCTCCGGACGCTTGGCCGGGAAGTCCATCGCCAGCGAGTCACCCTCGCGCCGTACGCTCAGCTCGCCGCTGTGGGTGGCGAAACGCAGTACCGGGGAAGCGTCGTCGAGCTTGTGGATCAGCACCCAGGCCGTCGCCAGGGTCGCATGGCCGCACAGGTCCACCTCGACCTGCGGCGTGAACCAGCGCAATCGATAGTCGCCGTCGCGGCCGACGACAAAGGCGGTTTCCGAAAGATTGTTCTCTTCCGCGATAGCCTGCAGGCGCTCGTCGTCCAGCCAGGCATCGAGGGGGCAGACCGCCGCCGGATTGCCCTGGAAGGGACTGTCGGCGAATGCGTCGACCTGGAAGATCGTCAGTTCCATGTACCGGACTCCTGTGTCGATGGGCTGCGCACCTTAGCAGCCGGACCGAGACCAGGACAATGCCGCGCCCCGCGCAGGCGCCTCGCTCAGATCTGACGGATATCCAGCAGCGCCCAGACCTGGTAACCCTGGCGCTTGGCTTCCTTCTCCGCTTCCAGTTGCGCGGTGACCTTGCTGATGGAGCGCGAGCGATGTTCGAAACGCAGCGGCAATCCCGCCCCGTCCTTGCGCACGCTCAGTTCGACGATGGTGTAGCGGACCGGCTGGCTAGCCTCGGTCCGGGCCTTTTTCGGTCGTGTTTCGGCAAGGCCCAGCGCCTTGCGCATCTGTTCTTCAGAGTAGATTTCCTGCACGCATTCACCCAGATTGAATAAAACCCGCAAATCCTATTGGTTCGCGACCCCACTTGCCAGGATAGTCGGCGAAGCGGGTCACACATCGACGCGAAAATCGCGCCTACCAGATCCGGCAGCTTCATCGAAACCGCCGCCGACATAAGCTGTGGGCGCTGTACATCCCTGGATCCTTTCCCGGCCTGCTCCACGCGGCCGGGATTTTTTTGCCCGCCGCAGCCGTTTCCCGGACAACGCGTCAATCGGTTACGTCATTGCGCCATCGCGATTGTGGTACCGCACGCCTTGAAGTATGAAAACACACCGCCATTCCCGCGCGGACATACTGCCCAGGACCCATCCATGCCACGAACCAGAACAACAATAATCGCCGCCACCCTGCTGCTGGCCAGCTCCCTGCTCCACGCCCAGGAGCAGATGCCCGCCGCAACGCCAGCCTCGAACCTGCTCACCGCCGCAGTCGCCTGGCGGCAGACCGCCGCCGAATACCGCGCCCTCTACTACCAGGGCTTCAACGTTGCCCGCGATCGACTGGACCGGGCGCTGGCCGCGCGCCAGCCCGGGGCGAGGAAACCGGCGATCGTCAGCGACCTCGACGATACACTGCTCGGCAGCAACAGCTACTGGAGCTTCCTGCTCAGCCAGGACAAGGAGTTCTTCGACGACGCCGTCTGGGACCGTTGGGTCGCAGCCAACGGCCCGAGCCTGACCCCCGGCGCCCTGGAGTTCCTCGAATACGCCAGGTCCCGAGGCGTGGAGATTTTCTACGTGTCCAGCCGCGACCAGGGCGAAAAGACCCTGGAGTATGCCCTGGGCAACATGCGCGCCCTGCGCATGCCGTTCGCCGACGCAGAGCATGTGACCATCCTGCGCGACAGCTCGAATAAAGAGCCGGCGCAGAAGGCCATCGCCGCGCAGTACGACGTGTTGCTGATGCTCGGCGACAACCTGAACGACTTCCAGCGCCGCTACTACGTCGACGACGTGATGCAGCGCAACCGGCTGCTCGACGAGGACCGCAAGGCATTCGGCGAGAAGTACGTGATCTTCCCCAATCCCACCGACGGCCATTGGATGAAAGCCATCTTCGGTGAGTCGGAACCCGCCGACACGCCGGCCAACCGCGCCCGCTTCCGCGCCGCGGCGAGCCAGGGCGCCTGGATGGGCGGCGACTGAAACCCTACACGGCGCACCAGGGAAGGTCCGTCGTCAGTCGAGCGCCGCGCACTCCGCGCAAACGTAGTGCCCGTCCGCGTCCCTCGCTACCAGCACGTCCTCGCAGCAAGCGCAGGGTTGCCAGGCCGGCCCGGCTTCGCTCTCCTCACCGCCATCGGCGTAGTCTTCGGCGGACGCCGCGTCGAACTCGTCCTCCAGGTATTCGTTGTCCAGCAGGTGGTCGTGCTCGGGCTCGTAGATGTCGTCTTCGTCGCGCATGTTCGACCGTCGTCTCGCTGGAGGTGGCGGACTTATAAATGCGCCCGCCCGTCACGTCAACGTCCGTTCGCAGCGGGCCGGCAAAAGGACGCACCCACTCCGGGCGCTCGTCGAATTGCACTAGAATCGCCCCTGCCTCCTGCCACCGACCCAAAGCATCATGAGCAAACTCCAGCACATCGGCCTGTTCTTCTTCGTCCTCCTTTCCGCCGGTCTGGCCCTCGGCTACCAGCTCGACTGTGCGGACGGCAGTCACATCGAGACCTATCTGTTGCGCGGCCTGGGCGCCCGCCTGCTGGGCATCGACCTGTGCCTGCCGCCCAGCCACTGAGACCGGCAGCGCGGCGCCGCTAGCCGGCCAGTTGCAGCCAAAGCGAAAACACGCCCAGCGCACACCAGAAGCCGGCGAACAGAAACGGCACGCGTCGCGAGAACAGCAAGGTTTTCTCGAAGCTGCCGCGGTTGACCTCGCGTTCGCTGAACAATGGCGAATCATCGTAGGCCAGGCCGATTTCCGGATCGCTGTGCAGCAGGCAGGACTGCTTGAACTGCCAGTGGCAGATGATCTCCGAGGATGCCTGGATGCCCGGCCAGGCATGCAGGGAATTGACGATCCCGAGCAGTGCCAGGAGCGCCGGCACCACCAGGGTGAACAGCTCGCCCCAGGCCGGGTTCAGGTTGGCCATCGACGAGGCGTAGGCGATGACCAGGAACGACTGTGCCGTCAGGTAGGCGTTGGTCCGACTGGATAGCTGGCCCGTCTCGTAGTGGATTTCCCGCCGGTAGAAGTCCAGCCGCTCCTTGGCTGAACAGAAGATCCGGACATCGGATTCTTGCGACAACGGCCCTCCGGGCATGATCAACCTGGACACAAGCACGACACCTCGAACGAGTGGATGGACTTGTTTGGAAAGAACCGATCCACGCCGGTTCGGAATCTCCGACGACCGTTCCCCGCGCCGGTAACGATTTCCGCCACCGACCCGCTGGCCATGGAACTCAACGGAGCCCTGACCGCCGCACGCCTGCGCAAGGTAAAAAGGGCGATCCTCCCGGATCGCCCTCCTGCATCAGAACAACGCCCCCAGGTAAGCCGCCGCGCCGCCGCCGAACTGTGCACCGACGTTGACCCCGGCCATCAACAGGGCGCCACGGGACGATTGCAGTAATTGCCGCGACATGCTGGCGCCCAGCGCGGCGGTCAATGGCGAGGCGCTCGCCAGCGCCACCGCCGCCAGCAGCTTGGGATCGAGGCCGAAGAGGATCGCCGTGCCCGAACCGCCGGCGATGACTCCCGCGCCGAGTTCGACGTACATGCAGGGCCCGGTGAAGTCGCCGCGGGACAGGTCGCGCCCCACCAGGCCGTCCGCGACCAAGACGGTTCCGGTGCTCGGCAACGCCTCCAGCGCACCGGCCCCGCCAACGCTCTTGCCCTTGACATTGAGGTTGACCTTGCCGAAGCGCGGCAGGCGCATGCCCAGTCCGATCCCGCCGCCCACCCCGCCATAGCGGAAGGACACGTTCTCACCCTCCGGCGAGAGCAACGTGATGGAGCCGCCGCTACCCGCCAGGAAGGCCACGGTCATGCCTCCGCCACTGGCCGTCACGTAGCGCCAGCGACTCTCGTTGAGGGGCAAGGGAATGGGAAGTTGCGACATGACTTCAATGTCCTTTTGAGGTCGGTTGGGAAGAACGCAGGCCCAGCAATCCCCTGAACCCGACAATACCGAAGAGTGCGCCGAAGCCGCAGAGGAAAGCGCTGGTTCCCCAGAGCGCGCCGGCATCGTCGACTATCGCGCTGGCCGCCGGCCGCCCAGCCTCGTAGAGGACGCGAACCGGCTCGCCCACCTGGTAGCCGAAGATGAAGCCGCCCTGGGGATAGGAAATCCGCTCGCCGGAAACGCTGGTGAAATCGATCTGCGGATGCGAACCACCGGCATTCAAGGCGCTGACCGTCCCCTGGGCTTCCTGCGCAGTACGCAGGAAATGGTACTGCTCGACGGTCTTGAAACCGCCGGCGAGCAGGAGGCCGAGTCCGAGCAGGGAAAAAAGGGAAGCGTGAAGAAGTCCGCCGATACGCGAACCGGAAGAGGTCGTCATGAGCCTTGTCGCCTGAATCATCCGTGAGGCGCTAGGGTCGGAAAAGACCGCCCCCGCTGTCAATAGCGGCTATGCGATGAAGCGCGAGCCCAGGCGAGCACGGGCCGAGCGGCCTTTTTCGGGGCGCAAACGAAAAAAGGCGACCCTTTCGGATCGCCTTTCTTGTCCCGCCAGCAGTGCGGGATTTGTTTGGTAGGCACGATTGGATTCGAACCAACGACCCCCACCATGTCAAGGTGGTGCTCTAACCAACTGAGCTACGTGCCTGCTGATGGCGCGCATTCTACAGACCCCAAAAACACCGTCAAGCTTTTTTTTCGCTAACTCTCTGAAAAAGTGGAATTTTTATTTTCATGGGGTCCGTTGAAAATTTTGCACGGAGGCTAGCCGGCCGATTTCGACTCGGGTAGCATCCGGGCATCCGTAAAAAATAAAAAACAGAGGTGCAAGATGCCGCACACCCCCTACCCCTCCTCCTATTACGCCGCGTCGGCCAATCCCGCGCCGCCCCGCCCGGAACTCCAGGGCGAGGTCGAAACCGACGTCTGCGTGATCGGTGCCGGCTATACCGGCCTCTCCACCGCCCTGTTCCTGCTGGAGAATGGTTTCAAGGTCTCCGTACTGGAAGCCGCCAAGGTCGGCTTCGGCGCTTCCGGGCGCAACGGCGGCCAGATCGTCAACAGCTACAGCCGCGACATCGACGTGATCGAGCGCACCGTCGGCAAGCGCGAAGCGCAGTTGCTCGGCGAGATGGCCTTCGAAGGCGGGCGCATCATCCGCGAGCGTGTGGCCCGCTACGGTATCCAGTGCGACCTGAAGGACGGCGGGGTGTTCGCCGCCTTCACCGAGAAGCAGATGGATCACCTGCGCGCACAGAAACAGTTGTGGGAACGCTACGGCCACAACCAGTTGGAGATCATGGACGCCAAGCGCATCCGCGAGGTGGTGGCGACCGACAACTATATAGGCGGCATGCTCGACATGAGCGGCGGCCACATCCATCCGCTGAACCTCGCCCTCGGCGAAGCGGCGGCAGTGGAGTCGCTCGGCGGCAGAATCTACGAGCAGAGCCCGGCGACCCGCATCGAGCGCGGCGCCAGCCCGGTGGTGCATACCCCGCAAGGCAAAGTGAAGGCGAAGTTCATCGTGGTCGCCGGTAACGCCTACCTCAACGGTCTGGTCCCGGAACTGGCGGCCAAGTCGATGCCCTGCGGCACCCAGGTGATCACCACCGAGCCGCTGAACGAGGAACTGGCCCACAGCCTGCTGCCGCAGGACTACTGCGTGGAAGACTGCAATTACCTGCTCGACTACTATCGCCTCTCCGGCGACAAGCGCCTGATCTACGGTGGCGGCGTGATCTATGGCGCTCGCGATCCGGCGGACATCGAGGCGATCATCCGGCCGAAGATGCTCAAGACCTTCCCGCAACTGAAGGACGTGAAGATCGACTTCGCCTGGACCGGCAACTTCCTGCTGACCCTCTCGCGCCTGCCCCAGGTCGGCCGCATCGGCGACAACATCTACTATTCCCAGGGTTGCAGCGGCCACGGCGTGACCTACACCCACGTCGCCGGCAAGGTCCTGGCCGAAGCCCTGCGCGGCCAGGCCGAGCGCTTCGACGCATTCGCCGGCCTGCCGCACTACCCCTTCCCCGGCGGCAAGCTGTTCCGCGTACCGTTCACCGCCATCGGCGCCTGGTACTACAGCCTGCGCGACAAGCTCGGGGTCTAGTCCGCGTCGACAGAACGGCACCCCGGGGTGCCGTTTTTTCTATCCGCGCCTCAACCTTCGCTACGGATCTGCGCATGACTGATCAGGGCGAAGATCAGGCTACCGCCGACTATGTTGCCGCCCAGGGTAGGCAGGGCGAACTTCAGCAGGAACTCGGACCAGTCGATTTCCCCGGCGAACGCCAGGTAGCCTACCTCCGCCGAGCCCACCACGATGTGGGTGAAGCTGCCCAGCGCCATCAGGTAGGTGACCATCGCGATGATCCAGATCTTCGCGCCCTCCGCCGCCGGGATCAGCCAGACCATGGTGGCGATCATCCAGCCGGAAACGATGCCCTTGGCGAACATCTGCGCCAGGTCGTTGTGCATCACCTCGCGGCCGATCTCGAGGAACGCCGCGTCGGCCGCTTCATTGAAGATCGGCAGATGCAGCACCGCCCAGGCGAACAGCAGCGTACCGACGATATTGCCGAACAGCACCACGCTCCAGAGACGCAACAGTTGCCAGGCCTTTTCCAGGGTCGGCTCGGTCATCACCGGCAACACGGCGGTCAGGGTGTTTTCGGTGAACAGTTGCTGGCGGGCGAGGATCACTGCCAGGAAGCCCATGGGATAGCCGAAGCTGCTGACGATGATCGCCCACTCCTGCTCGGGCAAGGCAGCGCGGAACAGGCCCATGCCCATCAACGAGAGGCCGATGGTCAGCCCCGCGGCTACCGCCGACCACCAGAGTGCCGCCAGCGTGCGCTGCAACTCGTGTTCGCCCTGGACGCGAATCACCTCGTGCAGGACAGCGGCGCGCGGTGGCTGCTTGTCGTCGATCTCCCGCCGCTCGTTGGCGGTCAGCGCCGTGGCCGAACGTCCGTCGGCCGGTTTCTCTTTCCGCTCCTCGCCGCGCGCACGCGGCTTGCGCGCGCCCTCCGCTGCACGCCCCTGGCGCTTGCCCGCCGCGCCGCCCTTGGCCGGTTGTCGGGGGCCGGGAGTCGAAGTCTGCTTGTCGTTGGCCATGCTCTGCACCTGAGTGGGGTCCACCCAGGTATAGAGCCGTCTCGCTGGAACGGGGTTCCGACAACCTTCGGCTGGGCCGCCTCAGCGGGGCGGTGCGCCAACGGGACAGGCCGGCAGCTCGGCGCACCGAGCCGCGGGTGCGACGGCCTGCGGCAAGGCCGCAGCGAAGCGGGCTTCCCCAGGCTGCAATGCCCGCGCGCAGGCCTGCGCCTGGCGCGCCGGCGCCGCACAACCGCGTTCCGCCAGCAACTGGGACAGGTTGAACCAACCCGCGGCGAAATCCGCGCGACGCTCGACGCTGGTGAGCATGGCCTGTTCGGCAGCGGCGGAATCGCCTGCGGCGTAGCGACTGTTGCCCAGGGCGAACCAGGCGAAGGCGTCCTCAGGCCAGCGTCGCACGGCTTCTTCGTAGGCGCGCCGGGCAACCTTGGGGTGGCCGGTTTCCTCGCTGTCACTGGCGGCCTTGAGCCACGGGACCGCCGCTGCCGTGGCCGGCAGGCGGTCACCCGGCAGGGTCAGCACCGCCCAGCGCCCCGAACGCTTCCAGGTCGATTCGAAGCTGGTGAAGTCGGTGACCCAGCGCCGGGTGATGCCCGAGCGCAGCACCAGTTCGCGGCGCTCCCGATCGAAGCCGACCACCACCGCGAAGTGCCAGCGCGGCCACCAGGAGAAAGCCTGGTTCTGTAGCACCAGCACCGGGTTGCCCGCCGCGACCTCCTCGAGCACGCTCTCCAGTCCGCCTTGCAGCGGATAGACCAGCATGCCGTGGCGGCGCGCCGCGGCGACCATCTCCAACTGCAAGCTGCCCTCGCGACCGGGAATGAACACCTCGTCCTTCAATTGTCCCGGCGTCAACGCCAGGCCGCGCTGGCCGAGCATCGTGGCCAGCGCGGCGGGACCGCACTGGTAGGCTTCCTGAGGGAAGAACGGCACGTCGCGCAGCTCCACCCGTGCGGGCAGCGCCGCGCTTTCCGGCGGCAGCCTCGGCGGCTGCGCGCAGCCGCCGAGCAATGCGGCGAGCAGCAGCGCCCCTGCCAGCCGCCTCACCGATTGATGCATTTGATGAAGCTGAAGATGTCCGTGGCGCAAAGCATGTCGGTGATGATGAAGATCACCAGGAACAGCACGATGATGCCGATGATGCCGCCCGCCGGTGCCTGGTCCAGTTGCTGGTTGAACTGTGCCAGCTCGGCGTTGGTCAGGCTGTTGATGCGGCTCGCCACCTGGTCGCGGGGCACGCCCATGGCCTCCAGTTTCTTCTGTACACCCTGGTCGTCGAGCATCTTCAGCAGTTGCTGGCGATCGAGGTTGTGCTGCTGTTGCTGCATGACCTCGGCGGTGCCGATCATCGCCGCCTGGGCGAGCGGAACCTCGGCGAAGGTGAGCAGGTGCAGCGCTGCCAGGACGGCAGCGACACGGCGAATGCTTGTTGTTGTTCTCATGGGAATGACCTCTGCGTGAAACCCGACTATCAGCCCTGGGAGGCGAAGCTTGGTTCCGCGTCGCCGACCTCCCCTGAGTATCGTCCCGATCGCCGTTTTCCGCCGCCTCGGCGCCGATGCCCGCCCCAGGCGGCACGACGACCCGCCGCGCCCAGGCGACGAAGCGGCATTCGTTTTTATGCAATTCGCATATACTCCGGCTCGCCGCGAGAAAACCGGAGCATGCGCGATCTCGGCGACATCGACGCATATCCCCGCCGCAGCCTCGTACACGGCGTCGAAACCGCGCGCCGCCCCGGACGACAGAGCCTCCGGCACGGCGAAAACTAAGGATTCCTGAGCTTCCATCTTGTCCAGATTTGCCCAACCTTGAGCGAGCGGGCCAACGGGACGGGAGTTGTATGGATGCTAGGTACCCGGCTAAAAGCCGCAAGAATCAGAGCGGGATACTCGCAGAAACAGTTGGGCATGCTGGTGGGAATGGACGAGTTTTCCGCCAGCGCACGGATGAACCAATACGAACGCGAACGGCACTCCCCCAACATGCGGACTTCCGAACAGCTGGCCATGGTCCTCCAGGTCCCCATGGCCTACCTCTATTGCCCCGAGGACGAGCTGGCCGAGCTCATCCTCAAGGTGTCCAGCCTGACACCCGAGTTCAAGAAAGAGCTGACGCGTTTCATCGAACAGTTGCTCGCGGCCCAGGGATCCACCAGCCGCCAGCCTGTACGCACAAGGAGTGAACTGTGAACAAAAGCTTGGATTCAGACTCGATAACCACCGCCATAATGGCCCTGCGTCGCCTGCGCGACACGCACCCGGAGCAGTACCGGGAGCTGCTGCCGTTGTGCGCCTCGGGGCTGGTGGAGACCCTGGTCGGACAGAGCGACGGGGACGACCGCAGGAAGGCCGAGACGCAGAGCGAGACCATCGCCCGCTGGACCTGGCTGCAGTTGCTCGGCTGGGCCCAGAACAACAGCCTCAGCCAGCAGCAGATCGAAAGCCTCTACAGCATCGTCGAAGGCATCCGCAGTTGCCGGCCGCTGATGCAGGAGCGCGCCCGTCTCCTGCAACTGGCGCGAGGCTGAGGCCCCAGCGCGGCTAGAGGCCGTACCGGGTTGCCTGGAAATGAGCGAACATGCCAGCGTCGGCCGGGATGTCGACACCCCATAGCCAGCGCGAGGCGTCAGCGAAGCCAGTTGGACGAACCAGGGCTTTGAGGTGGCATCGGCGAACTTCTTGAACTGCCAGGCCGGTCCGCCCATATAGGTGGGGCTGCCGAAGACGATGGCATCGGCTTCGACGAGCCGAGCAACTTCGTCCAGTTCTTCAAGCGCGAGGTCGGCCAGGTGCGCCGAAGCCTTCCGCCGCGAACAGCGTGGCGGCCGAACGCCAGCCTTGCCGCAGCGCACAGAGCGCACGTGACCTGGCGCCCGCAGCGCTCCGGCCTGATTCGCAGTTTCGTCACGCCGGCGCGCGGCCTGGCGCAAATGTGAACGGTTGCCGCCACGCCGGGAGAGGCTTCTTCCTAGACTCCGCGCCACGTTCACTCAGAGGAGAAACAACGTGGCCAAGACATGGATCTACGCAGCCTCGGCCGCCGCCATCGGCGGTGCGCTGATCGGCGGCTGGCTGCTCGACCCGGCTCCGCCCGAGGCACCGCCGCAGGCCCGCCAGTCCCCCGCCGCCCAGGCAGTCTCTGCCCCGGCAGCGGCGCTCGCGGCGCCGACGGCGGACACTACCCACATGCTCGCCCCGGCCCCCGTCGCAGCGCCCGCGCCACGCGAGCGGGTGACGCTCTGGCAAGGCGAACTGCGCAGCCGCGAAGGCGCCCAGGGCATTCCCGAATACCTGGCGCAGATCGAACCCGCCCTGCTCGACACGCTGGCGCTCGGCCAGGTGCTGGAAATGAGCCTGCCGGGTCGCGAGCGGCCCTTGCAGGCACGCCTCGCCAGCACCCATAACAGCGCCGGCCTGCCGGTCTGGCGCGGCGGCCTGGTGGACGGCGACGAGGCGGAAAGCCTGACCGTGGTGCGCGGCAGCCTGGAAACCCACATCAATGTCGCCACCCTCGACGGCAGCTACTCGATCATCGTCGACAACCGCAGCGGCAAGACCCGGGTGATCGACGAGAACGACATCGCCGCGCGTAGCGACCCGCATGGCGATCATGTCGACGCGCCGCTCGCCGAGCTGCCACCGATGCCGCCGCCCGCCCAGGGCTGAGCCCACCTTCCCAGCATGTTTCCCCAGCGGTGCCCTCGGGGCGCCATGGCTTCCTATTGTCCGAACACAGGCAACCCATGAAGAAATCCCTGCTCTGCTCCACCCTCGCCCTGGCGGTAGCCTCTGCCGCCCAGGCCGCGCCGAAGACCGTCGACATCATGGTGCTCTACACCCCCGCGGCGACCCAGACCGGAAACGGACGCGACATCGATGCGCGGATCGCCAGCTACATCGAGTTCGCCAACACCGCCTACGAGAAGAGCGGCGTCGACCTGCGCCTGCGCCTGGTGCACAAGCAGCGCCTGGACTGGGCCGACTACCCGACGGTGACCGGCACCAACCTCGATCGCTTCATGCGCGACCCGCAGGTGCAGCGCCTGCGCGAGCAGTACGGCGCCGACCTGGTCAGCCTGGTCAACCGCTCGCAGAACAGCGGCAACGGCTACATCACCTGCGGCATCGGCTACATGGGCTCGGGCGATAAGAACAGCGGGCGCTTCCACGGCAACGCCAAGGACATTGCCTACAACCTCACCGGGGTCGACTGCGGGCTCAACACCTTCGCCCATGAAGCCGGCCACAACATGGGCCTGCGCCACTCCTACGAGCAGGACCTGGAGTCCAGCTACTACGATCCGCGCTACGCCCACAGCGGCACCTACGAATGGAGCCGCGGCTACGGCGTGCAGGGGCGCTTCGCCACCGTGATGGCCTACCCGCATGCCTTCGGCACCAACAAGCAGGCACCGTTCTTCGCCAACCCGCGCCTGGTCAACGCCGAATGCGCCAACCAGCCCTGCGGTCGCGAAGAACACGCCGACGCCGTACGCGCGCTGAACAGCATGGCCACGCAGATCGCCGACTTTCGCCCGACCAAGGTACCCGGCACGGTCAACCCGGGCTCCGGCGGCGACACGCCGACCCCGCCGGACCTGCCATGGTGCACGAAAGCCAAGCTCGGCGGCCTGCTCGGCGATGGCGAGTTCGCCAGCATGGAAGGCTGGCGCGCATGGTCCGGCAACGCCCAGCTGAGCCTGGTGAACGTCGCCAAGGGCTGCCGCGACAATGCCTTGCTGGTCGACGTGCGTGGCTTCGATCTGCTGGTCCGCCCCATTGCCCCCCTGCGCGCCGGCAGCGGCTACCGGCTGAGCGGCAAGGTCATGCTCAAGGCCGCCAATACCCGTGAAACCGTGCGCATGGCGCTGCTCAGCGAACGCGCCGATGGCGCCCTGGCCTACAACCCGGCGCAGAGCGTCGAACTGTCGGTCAGCGGCAACGAGTTCAGTCGCCTGGAGAAGACCTTCGACTACCGTCCCGCCGCCGACCAGCGCAACCTCTACGTGGCGGTCTGGAGCGACAGCGGCGCCAGCCTGCTGGTCGACGAGATGAACCTGCAGGAAGCGCAGGCCGCGCCGCCGAGCGTACCGCCGGCGCCGAAACGCATCGCCTACGACTTCGAGAGCGGCATCGGCGGCTGGAGCGGCGTGCATGCCAGCACCCGCGCCACGCGCGTCGCCAGCGCCGGGCGGCTGGCCCTGGAAGCCTACCAGCGGCGCTACGCCGGCACCGGCGCGAGCACCAGCCTGCTGGGCAACCTGGAAGCAGGCCGGACCTACGCGTTCAGCGCGGACGTACGGGTCGGCGACGGTCGCGGCTCGCAGGCCATGACCTATGCCTACCTCTACCTGGAAAGCCAGGGTCGGCCCGGCGAATACCTGCCCCTGGGCTACAAGGTGGTCGAGAATGGCCGCTGGGCCAGCCTGCGCGGCCAGGTGCAATTGCCGAAGGGGCCGATCAAGCGTGCTGAACTGATGATCCTCAGCGGTAACCAGCAGGAGTCGATGTTCATCGACAACGTCCAGTTGCTGCAGAAGTAGGACGCTTCCCCTCCGTGCCCCCGGCAGGCACGGGGGGATTTTGCGGAGCGCTCCAGGCTGGATGCAGCGATCATGAAATTATCGTTTTACGATAATTTATTATTAAACTATGATCACTCCGGTTTCCCTCGTTTCCGAGGGGCCTGCCCACCTTCCCAGGAGTACCCCCGATGACAAGCGACCGCCTGGCCGGCTACAGCCGCCTGATGGCTACCCTGACCCTGCTGTTGATCGCCGGCATGCTGCTGCTCAACGCCGCGTGCTGGATCTTCCCCGACCTCGCCAGCGAGCACGGCCTCGGCTTCGCCCTCACCGCCACCGGTGTCGCCGGCGACCTCGGCGTTGTGGCGCGGGACATGCCGCTCTGGCAGGCCCTCGGCGGCATCCTCCTGTCGAGCCTGCCGCTGCTGGTCCTGGCCAGTGGACTGCAGGCGCTGCGAAGGCTGTTCCAGCACTACGGGCGCGGCGAGTATTTCTGCGAAGACGCCGCGGCGCTGCTCGGCAAGGTCGGCCTGTGCCTGGCTTGCTGGGTGCTGGCGAACTTCCTGCTGGAACCGCTGCTGACGGTCTGGGTCACCTTCCTCCAACCCCAGGGGCAACGCATCGTCAGTCTCAGCTTCGGTTCGGCGGAACTGGTCAGCCTGTTCGCCGCCGCCTCGGTGATGGTGATCGCGCGCATCCAGCGCAAGGCCGCCCTGCTCGCCGAGGAAAACCGCCAGTTCGTCTGAGGTCCGCCATGCCCATCGAAATCAGGCTGGACGTCATGCTCGCCCTGCGCAAGGCCAGGTCCAAGGACCTGGCCCAGGCCATCGGCATCACCGAACAGAACCTGTCGCTGCTCAAGCAGGGCAAGGTAAAGGGCATTCGCCTCGCTACCCTGGAGGCCATCTGCGCCTACCTGGCGTGCCAGCCGGGAGACCTGCTGGAGTACCTGCCCGGCCCGACCGAGGGGTGACAGCCGGGCGCTTATGCGCTCGAGCGAGGGGGAGCGCAACAAAGGGTATTTAGGCCAAGCCCCCTTTCGCCGCTACAGTCGCGGTTCATCCACCAGACATGGGCGAGGTCGGGCATGGCGAAATCCTCCGAACGATTCGAATCCCTGCGCCGGGATATCGACGCACTGGCCCGCCGGCTCGACGTGCCGTCGGTGCTGATCATGCGTTCCCTGCCCCGGCACATGCGCGTCGAGGCCTCCGCCGGACGCCTGGAGGACACCTACCCGATCGGCGCCGAAGGCCGCAAGAGCGTCCATGAAGACGGCGCCCAACCCCTCTACTGCGAACGCGTGGTCGACCGCGACGCCCCGTTGCACGTGCGCGACTCGCGCCAGGAGACGGAATGGGCCGGCAACGAGGATGAAGTCGAGTTCGGCCTGAGCAACTACCTTGGCTATCCGGTTCATACGCCCGACGGCACCCCGTACGGCACCGTCTGCGTACTCGACAGCCGACCGCGCGACTATTCGGCCGAGGAACGGGCCCTGCTGGAAGAATTGCGGCGCAAGGTCGAGGCGCTGCTGGCGGAAACCGTCTCATGACCTAAGGTCAATCGGATACCGCGGCGCACAACCGCGCCGCCTCCGCCCACCAGACGAGGACCTTCCGTGCACGCCCGCCGCCTGCCCCACCTCTTGCCGCTCGCCCTCGCCTTCCTGCTTTCGCCCGCCGCCTTCGCTGCCGACACGCCAGCCACCGAGCTGCTGCGCCAGGCCGAAGCCGAACGCCCGGCCTACCTCGACACGCTCCGGCAACTGGTCGCGGTGGACAGCGGTACCGGCCAGGCCGAAGGCCTCGGCCAGTTGTCCGCGCTGCTCGCCGAACGCCTGCAGGCGCTCGGCGCGCAAGTCCGCAGCGCACCGGCGACGCCCTCGGCCGGCGACAACCTGGTGGCCACCCTCGATGGCACCGGCAGCAAGCGCTTCCTGCTGATGATTCACTACGACACCGTGTTCGCCGCCGGCAGCGCGGCGAAGCGTCCGTTCCGCGAGGACGCGGAGCGCGCCTACGGACCCGGCGTGGCCGACGCCAAGGGCGGCGTGGCGATGGTGCTGCATGCCCTGGCGCTGCTCAGGCAGCAAGGCTTCAGGGACTACGGACGGATCACCGTGCTGTTCAATCCCGACGAAGAAACCGGCTCCGCCGGCTCGAAGCAACTGATCGCCGAGCTGGCCCGGCAGCAGGACTACGTCTTCTCCTACGAGCCGCCGGACCGGGACGCAGTAACGGTAGCCACCAATGGCATCGACGGCCTGCTGCTCGAGGTGAAGGGTCGCTCGTCCCATGCCGGCTCGGCACCCGAGCAAGGCCGCAACGCCATTCTCGAACTGTCGCACCAGTTGCTGCGTCTCAAGGACCTCGGCGATCCGGCGAAAGGCACCACGCTGAACTGGACCCTCGCCAGGGGCGGCGAGAAGCGCAACATCATTCCCGCCGAGGCTTCGGCGGAAGCCGACATGCGCTACTCGGACCCGGCCGAGAGCGAGCGGGTACTGGCCGACGCCCGGAAGCTGACCGGCGAACGCCTGATCGCCGATACCGAAGTCAGTCTGCGTCTCGACAAGGGTCGTCCACCCCTGGTGAAGAACCCCGCCTCGCAGCGCCTGGCGGAAACCGCGCAGACGCTCTACGGTCGAATCGGCAAGCGCATCGAGCCGATCGCCATGCGCTTCGGCACGGACGCCGGCTACGCCTACGTGCCCGGCAGCGACAAGCCGGCGGTGCTGGAAACCCTCGGCGTGGTCGGCGCCGGCCTGCACAGCGAGGCGGAATACCTCGAACTGTCCAGCATCGCCCCGCGCCTGTACCTGACGGTGGCGCTGATCCGCGAGCTGTCCGCCGACTAGCGCCGACGCCCGCAGCCAGCCTCAGGTGCGGAAGCGACCGAGCACCACGCGCAAGCCAGCCATGTGCTCCTTGACCCTCTGGTTGGCCGAAAGCACTGCGGCGGTCCCTTCGTGGGCCTGCTCGGAGAGTCCGGAGACGTTGGTGATGTTGCGGTCGATGTCCTGGGCCACCTGGCTCTGTTCCTCGGCGGCGGTCGCGATCTGCTGGTTGAGGCCGTCCAGCTCTTCCACCGTGGCGACGATGCGTCCCAGCGCCTGGGCCGCGCTGTCGGCCTCGGCGAGGTTGCTCTGGGCATGGCTGGCGCTACCGCGCATGGCGGCTACCGCATCGTTGGCGCCGTCCTGCAACTGCTCGATCAGCCCCTGGATCTCCTGGGTCGACTGCTGGGTACGGTTGGCCAGCGAACGCACCTCATCCGCCACCACGGCGAAGCCGCGCCCGGCCTCCCCGGCCCGCGCCGCCTCGATGGCGGCATTGAGCGCCAGCAGGTTGGTCTGCTCGGCGATGCTGCTGATCACCGTAAGCACCTGGCCGACGCTGCCGGCGTGCTGGTGCAGGGTGTTCAGCGCCAGGGCGGTCTGTTCCAGTTCCTCCGCCAAGGCACCGGTCTGGCTGCTGGCGTGCTCCACCAGACGGCGTCCCTCGTGGGCCAGGGCCGCGGCGTCGCGGGTGGAATGCGCCGCATGGTTGGCGTGGCGGGCGACCTCGGCCACGGTGGCGCTCATCTCGTTCATCGCGGTGGCCACCTGGTCCAGGTCCTGGTGCTGGCGCGCCACCTGGTCGCCGGCGCCGAGCGCCTGCTCCAGGGCCTCGGCCACGTCCTTGTCGGTCTCTGCCGCGCTGCGCTTGACGTTCGCCAGCAGACCGCTGACGTCCTGGCGCATCCGCTCATAGCCGGCGACGATGCGGCCGATCTCGTTGTCCGCATGGCCCGCCGCCAGGGCATGGGTGAAGTTAGCCGCACCGACCTCGGTCAGCGCCACCTCCAACCCGCGCAACTGCCGCATCAGCGGCGCCAGGCCGAACTGCCGGCCGAGCACCACCAGCACCAGGATCGCCAACAGGCAACCGAAGGCGATCCACATCTGGGTGTGCTGGACACTGTCGGCGCGCGCGCTCATCAGCGAGACCAGTTTGTTCAGCTCGCCCAACAGCTCGGTGGAATACTGCGAGAAGCCGCGCAGGTCGACCTGGCTGGCAGGCTGTGCCACCTGGTCGAGCATGGCCCGATAGCGGCCCCAGATCTGCGCCACCTTCTGCCGCTGGGCGGCGATCTCCGGCGCGCCCATCCGGCTCACGTTGCGCTCGGCATTGCCCGCATCCAGGTCGGCGGCCGAGCGCTCGTACTGGGCGATGGTCGCGGCCAGGGCCTTTGGGTCGCCGGCGCCGAGCCGCAATTGCAGCGCCTCGCGGGCCATCTTCTGGCTGAGCATGCGCTGCGCACCGGCCACGTTGATGGTTTCCGGCGAGATCGACATGCTCAGGTACAACGCCACCGAGGCGCAGGCGGCCAGGCCGAACATCAGTGCATAGGACAGTAGGAACTGGGCGTTCAGGGTCTTCAACCCGAGCCCCCGCAGAATCCGATCGAACACCCTGGCGACGCTTTCGTTCATTGGCTTTTCCCCACTGGACTGCAGAAACCGATAACCACCCCATCGGCCCGTCGCGCCTGGGCTTGAATCGTCACTTCGCCGATTCCGTCCCCGAGCGCCTCCCTCTCCAGAGCGTGGCCCCCGGCGGGCAAGGCCTGAAGACAGTTTGCCGCTGCGGCATCGGGACGCGCCCTGTAAACTCTGGCAGGTACCCGGCACGCCGCGCCGGAGACGTCATGGAACCCAGCCCGCAAGGACGCCCGCGTGATCCCCGTCGCCCCTCTTCCCCTGATCGTCCCGCTCATCTACCTGTCGTCGTTCGTCGCCGGCATCTGGCTGCTGGTCTGGCTATCGCTCCTGGCCTTCAGCCCGCGCGCGCGCCAGCGCTTGCGCCGCCGCTGGCCGAGCCGCGGCCTGCTGATGCTGCTCCTGCTGATCCCGTTGGGACTGCGCGCCTGGCTGGAGATCGGTCTCTGGCAGTACGAGCGCGAACGCGCGCGCGAGGAAGCCGCGCACAGCGCCGTGCTCGAGCGCCCCTCGCGCCTCGGAGGCATCGAGATGCCTGCCGGCACCCGGCTGAAGCTGGAACTCAAGCACCAGCCAGAAAGCTTCCGCGAAGCCGAATTCCCCACCCCGGTGACGATCCGCGGCGTCGCCACCCGCCACCTGCAACGCTGGCTGCAGAGCGAGCAGGACGACCCGCAGGACCCATGGAAAACCACCGGCGTCCATCCCACTTCGCTGCGCCTGCGTGGCGAGGGCGTCGCCGAGATCGAAGGTTGGCGTTGCGACGCCAGCCAGGAAATCGCCTTCGCCAGCGAGCGCGACGGGCGTCCCGCCGCCTTCGAAGGCTGTAGCCTGGCGACCGGCAACCGCGCCGACGAGATCGACTTCCCCGCCGGTGCGCGATTGTTCGCCAGCGACGGCATGGTCTACACCGACGGCTACCGCGACGCCGAGCGCTGGCGGGTAATGCCGGAAACCGGGCAACGGGTGTCGGTGCGCGGCATCGCGCTGAGCGGCGGCGCCCTGGCCTTCGACCGCGACCGCCGCCTGTACGGCCTCGGCGGCACGGTCCTCGCCGAGGCCTTGCAACTGGGCGCCTGGCACTACCCGGCGGGCACCGAGGTCAGCCTTTCGCCCCGCGCCGCCTGGCGCGCGCAACATCCGCACGCCTGGCTGTTCAGTCCTACCCGCGAAGCCGCTTCGCATGCCTCCGGCGAGCGCCTGGAACACGGCACCTCGCTGTTGCAGACGCTGGACGGCCAGGAACTCGAGCGCCTCGACAACCGCGCGGCAGGAGTCATCGACTTCATCGAACTGGAGATCGGCGACGACCGCTGAACCCGCGCCTCGCGGTTATCTGAGGCTCAGCCGGCAGCGCGGCGGGAAGGGCAATCAGGAAATGGACGAGGCGCATGGACCCTCCGTGGCCATCACTGCGGTATGGCTAGGCATTTTCCCGATCCCGCGGGAAAAGCGATGCCGCTTCGCTTGCCGCACAGCGAAACAGGGCTAGTCTTATCAAGGTGACTTTCTCCTATGGTGGTCACCAAAGCCCCGGGGGCCGCTCATCCCCCCGGGGCTTTCCCTCTCACCTGCTGCCTCTCCCCTCCTTGATACAGCAGCCCATCGCAGTTCAACGAGGAAACCCGATGAAACTCAGCATTGTCGCCCTGGGCCTCTTGTCCATGGCAGGGGTGCTCATCTGCACCTATCTGATCCTGAAATCGCTCAGTGCCATCTGATATCGCTCATCTACGAAGCTGTGGATGCCCATGGGCAGATCGAGCAGTCCGCGCGTAGGATGGGCAGGCACGCTTCCTGCCCATTTTCCGCCAGGAAAAGAAAGGAATTCCTTTCCGAGATTTCCACAGAGGTCATGGATGAAAAAAAGCCCCCTGCTGATACTGAGCGTACTCCTCGCCGCCTGCGGCCCCGACAAGCTGATTTCCGACCTGCCGTCGCCGAACGGGCAATACCACGTCGAGGTTCGGAAATGCCCGGAGAAAGGTTCGATCACCTGGGGCGAAGAAATACAGGTCTCCCTCCTCGAAACCGGGAAATCGGAAAAGTGCCATGCAGTCGTGCAGTCGCTGGCGCAATTCGACCTGCGCGCATCCGCGGACCAATTGCAACTGGAGTGGCTGTCCGATACGGAACTCAGGGCCTGGCACCCTAGCTTCGAGCCCGGAAACCAAGCGGACGGCTCGCGCCTGAAGCACGATGCGCCGGTGAAGATGGTCTTTGCGCCGAAGCGCTGAGCGATTCAAAGGACGCACCTGTATTCCGCCGCTAGCAAGGGAGATGTCAAAGCAGTCCGCTTACTCGAGTTCCACACTCGCGGGAGCCGCGAGTGCCTGATTAAAGACTGGAAAATATGAAACAAAGCGGCGCCATCCACAGCGCCAGGTTGATCATCCATTGCAGCGCTCTTTCGCGAGCGCTCCCCAGCTTTCGCTGCTGGAGCACGAATGCCAACGCAGTGGAATGCAGCAACAGGGCGCAGGCAGGAAAGACCAGCAGGTAGGCGAACAGCCCAGGCGCATTCATATTGGGATAGCTATGGCTGTCGAGCGATCGCCAGTACGCCACCAGGAAAGCGCTCGCGACCGCGAGGCTGAGCCCCAGGCTGATGCGGCTATACCACTTCATCGATACCCTCCCGACGCGCCTTCCGGACCTACGCCGATCGTCCCGGAAAACGGCCCGAACCGCCTCGCCTCACCCTGCTTCAGTCAGAGCGGCTCAGGGCTTCCGGGGCTCGTTGCCGAGCAGACGATCGAGTTCGCCCATGACGCGATCGCTCTTGGCCTCTTCGAGCTTGCGCCGGGCCTCGGCGAGATTGGCCTGGGCGCGCTCCATCTCGACCATGCCGACGGCGGTGATCACCGCCTGCAATGGCACGCCCCTGCCGGTGGAGCGCATGCCGTTGCGTTCGCGTTGCTGCGGCGCGCAGATGAACTGGAGGACAGCCTCATGGCTTTCGTTGGGCAGCGGGGTCCAGCCCTTGGCGAAGGTGAACTGGAGGTTCGTGGGTTGCCCGTTGTTGGAGAAGGTCTTGGCGGTGACCACCTTCACCTCTCGCGTATCGCAGCGGTACTGGTGCGCGCTGAGCAGATGGAAGGAGTCGAACAGCATGGCGATCTGCACCTGCCAGGCGTTTTCGATACCCGGCACCGGTGCCAGCGAATCGGCATCGGCCAGGAACACGTCAAGCTCGGCAGGGTCGTCGCCCTTGTGTACCACCCACCAGTCTTCGGCCCAGGCATGGCCGGATGCGGCCAGCAGCGCGGAGCACAGCCAAGTCACGGCACTGCGGGAAACCTTGCGATAGACGTTCATGTCACCTTCCTTTGTGGGGAAACGCTTCCCTGCCGATCGTGGATAGGGGCGGCACCCGGCGCCCCTGAGCGAACACCCGCTATTTCAATGACAGCGGCACGCCCCAGACCGGGTCTTCCATGCCCTGCTTGCGCAGCGGTGTGATCTGCAGGGGCTGGAGCCTGGACAGCAGTTGCCGGTGCTTGTCGCTCAGAGCCCGCTGGGCGATCAGGGACTGGCTGAAGTCCATCGGCGCCGGCCAGGTGTAGACGGTCAGGTTTTCCAATGGGCATTCGATCTTCTTCGGATCGATCGCCCGGCACTTCGACTGCTGGTACTTGTAGCCGGGGGTCTTCAGGTGCATGCGCGGGGCCAGCAGCAATTGCCCGCCCTGCACGCTGAAGCTGGCCAGCGCCTTGTCGACCGGCAAGCGTGCCTGGATCTTGATCGAAGGTACGTCGCGGGAGTCGGTCTGCTGGTAATAGCCGGCCTGGGAGCCCTGGGTCGTCTGCGTGTATTGCTGCTCGCCCCAGCTCACGCAGGCGCCCGAGGCCACATGCACGGCGGTGCAGACCTTCTCGGTCTTGATCTCGCTGCCATAGGTGGCATCTTTCCAGACTTCTTCCCGGTAGTACTCGCGATACAGCTCGGGGGACAGGTACGCGGTGCCGTTGGCGCCATGGCCCGAACCGGGCGGACCGCCGCGGGCGCCGACCTGGTCGAGCAAGCCATGGATCTGGTAGTCGTCGCCGCCGGTCAGCAGGTACTTGCCGGGCGGCAGGATATGCACCTCGAAGGCCTTGAACAGATAGGTCTCGTCGGGCTTCCGCTGCAGCGCGTTGGTCTGGAACTTGCGGCCGAAGGTCACCTTCGGGTCCTTCTCGTACTCCCAGATCGCCGTTGGCGTCCACTGGGTCATGGTCAGCGCATCGCTCAGGGACTTGTGCGGCATCACGTCGGCCACCAGTACCACGGCCATGTTCCCTTTCAGCGCCTGGTCCACCAGGTCCAGCATCTGCGCGTTGCGCGGATCGTCCATGCTGCCATAGGCGCCCGAATCGAGTTCAGACACGCAACCGGAAAGGCAAAGCAGCAAGGCGGCGGAAAGGGCAAAACGCGGGCGGGGCAGTCTCATGCATCGATCCTTGATAGAGGCTGGTGCGGGTCGTCGGACGGCCCATCTTACTGGCCCCAGCCTGGATCGCAATATTTCAAATGAACTAGGTCGGCAGGGGCACACCGGCAGGGCCAGGAGCTGCCACGGCTCTCGTTGGTTCTACGCCTACGCAAACCTCCAGGCATTGGGAGCGGCGTTGTCTGGCAGGCCAGGCTCGGGAAACGTGCACATCCGGAAGAGTGGGTCCCGCGCGCATTGAGGCCACGCCAGTCTCTTCGGAGAGTTTCCAGATGTACCAAGTGTAAGCACTATATTACGGAGGTTTTGTCAGTGACTGAAAAACGGTCGCAGCCTATGTCAAGAAGGCTGATGGGGATGTCATCCGCATCGAGCGATTGGCTAACAGCATACGAGCCTCGCTGGAAGGTCTTGGGTTCTCGGACGCCCATGGTAGACAGTTGGAATTGCTCGCCACCGACGATATGGCACAGGCAACGATACTCGACCAGCTACGCATAATGGGAGTCGCGCTTTCAGCAGGCAGGGAATGGTGTCCAGCAGAGGTGTTGGAACTCCTATGTGACCAGGGACTGCTGCATCCTAAAGCACAAAAACTTCGCCACCACACTCCCATCCCTGCGGTGACGGCGCTTCATTTGTCAAGGCATGGTAGCCTTCAGGTTGAACCTAATGGGTACCAGTCGCCCTTCGATAATAAAGAATCCCTGACTCCTATACTTATAGATAGTATCCGTGACATACAAATCTGCTCGATCACCATGAATTTCACGCACAGCATTAGGACTCTTCGTTACCAGAAAGGGCTCTGCACCTCTCAGCTTCTTCAGAGCCTCAGCATCATCAGTCTGAAACTCCATCAAAAAATAGCGATAGACAAACGGAACTGTAGCCCCACCAGAGACATATAGGACCTCGTATATAGCCCCGCCATTTCCAACCACTTTAACAGAGACAATCCTTGCTGGAGAAGGCATACTTGGCGAAGTGAAATATATATAACCAAACAACCCCAGAGCCAAACACGAGAGCCCTATCAGAGCAAAATTAGTACCCTTTCGACTTCGCATAGTCTATTCCCGCCTTAATCCATATCTGATCAACGGGATTGTCGCCATACGGAGTACCCGCCCACCAAGCCCCAAAATCTTTATCAGAGGTTCCTGCTAGAGTCTGAGTAGCACCTGCCGCTCTCAATAAGATCTGCTCCGACAATCCTGCGGCAGCGCCCCTAGCACCATTTATCTCTCGCTGCCTTGCGCGCTTTGGCAGCAGCGGACCTCATCTTACTCTCTGTTTTCTTCTTGACCTCTGGGTATCCATCTTTTTCAATTCCACTACGAACAATTGACTCTTCCTGCATGACTTGTAGAAATGGATATTCGCTAGCCTCGACACCAGGAACACGCCTTCCCTTTCCAGTGCCACCTCCAGCAGGATCTCCAAGCCCATCTATAGAGGTGTTGTCGCCGTAGATCGTAGTAGAAACTAGATTTAGAGGTGCCTTACTCATTTCTCATTCCCCTACTTGCATCATATTTCACAACACGTTAAACACGAGTAATTATCAATTCAATTGAGAATTTTCCTAAAGACGAAGTAGCCTGTTCTCCCCTCTGAAAGCCGAGAGTTCTAAGGCGCACTGGTGGACGTCGGCTGCGAGATAGGCAAGATCCGTCGAAGGAGATGCTGGGTGAATGGCCCCATCATCCATGCCGACGACTCCTGCTGGCTGGCCGGCGGCAGAACAACTGGCCAGGAGATGTCGAGCCGCACCGCTGCCGCAGTAAGGAGCCGGTAGGTTCCATCTTGTGGGCCCATAAACGAGGAACAACCACTCCCAAGCCCCCCGCCAACCCCCATCCCTGATAAAATCCCTCGCCCTGCTCCGCTCTCCCTACCGAAGTCCCGATGCGCCCAGAACCGACCAACGCCCCCGCCGCCCTCTCACGCCGCTTCTCCGTTGCGCCGATGATGGATCGGTCAAACTAGAAAAAATTACCTAATAAAATCATATAGATACGAAATAAGCTCAATTTGCTGTAGCAAATCCGTAGCAAAGTCATCCTAGCCGCGGATCTCCTATAGGCCCTTTCACTAGCACCAGCGGCTAGCGGGGCGGATAGGTCAATACCGCCAACGCCAGTTGCAGATCACTGTAGCGCGCAAGCTCGGCGCGCTGGCGCAAGGTGTCCAGCACCGCTTGCAGCATCGCACCGCGGATCGCGCCGTTGCTAGCGATGAAAGCGGCCGCATCGTCATGCGCCAGCTTGAGCTTCCGGTCGTAGCTGCTGATTTCCTTGGATACGTCTCCAGAGAGTTCTGTACCTTCTCTTGGGTCGCTGGTGCCGATGGTCGTTGTCGCCAGCAATATCGAACTGTAGAAACTGCTGGCAATAACGGGGTGGTCCTGCCTATCCCGCGTTAGGTCAATCCCGGCGTGGACAGGCAGGCATACCAGTAGTTTGACCAGCAGCAAGAGCTTGGATGACATGAAAAGCCCCGATTGAATGCCATCCTTTCGTTGCCATCTTTGGCCAGGCATAGTGATATCGCAGCTTTCCGCCCTAGCGCTTGCTGCCGCCATCACTGCATCTCACTACGTGCCAATAGGCCGGTAGCAAAGGAGCTCAGTTCCAGCCTGGGTTCAGGAGTGTCGGCTTGATATTTCCTCCAGGCGCGCTCCAGTTGCACGCCGTAGATTGCTCCTTCTGAGGCTACAAATGCTGCCGCGTCCTCGCGGGCATAGGCATAGCTGTTGTGCCCGAAATGATCGCTTGTGTGGCCGGTTGCTGAAGTGCCCATTACAGTGAGAATGACGGTGCCACGGGCAAGCTCCTCCAATCCGTCCGAGACCTCGGCGGCGACGCATATCTGACAGGAAAATACGATGTGGAAGAGCCAGATGCGGCCCCGACGTTTTTTCGTTTCCATAACTTGAACATCCTCTGTTCGTCATCGGCTATACACCGCTTGTCCATTACCAGACGGCCAAGCCGGGGGCAGGGTCTTGGGCTGACGTAGTGTTTTTCAATACCATCACTTCGGCCGGCCTGCGCGCCATCATTCATCTGCTTTTGAGAACTTGTCCCGTCGAAAAAAAAGGTCAACCCCGAGGATGCCAAGGCAAATCCCCAAGATATCAAGACCAAAGCCTGCCAACTTAACCGAGGAGAATCGAAGAATAAGCACCCAAGCCGCAACAAACACAGCGATCCCAAGCCACTTACGGACCTCCCTGTTGCGCACTAGGTGACCGACCGCAACAATGACTACAGTCCAGATGGCGAACTGGATGACATCATTCATGCGGGCTCTCCCGCGCTTTGGACGATCTCCGACTTGACCGAATGCTGAGGCCCGATCCCGCCGGACACCTCCCCTTCAACGCTGATTACGACATCACCGGAGTGGTAAGTCGGCAGACTCTCTTGGGTCGCCCAACGAACTGCAAGGCCGCTGCCAACTCCAACAAAAGTGTTGATGCGTTTACCGGCTACACCCGCAAGCATACCGACCATGCCAGCAACGGTGACACGCTGCTGGTTCAGAGAGTCAGCCTGAGCTCGGGTCAGGGGCAGCGAGACAAAAACCCTCAGTATGCAAGGTCGGTCCTTTGCCTGCATCCGGTCGAAAACCTCAACCGCAAGATCAGCAGTCGCGTGACTGGCTTTCACTGACGGACAGTACTTCATGTGAAGCAGCCGGCTGCGCTCCGCCCATGCGAGGCGAATGATCGCCAAGCTGAAGTTGATGCCGTGCTGGCTGTGAATATGCGTCCGTTCGATATCCATGGCGTTCCTTCCGTGCTTCGAGCGCGCAGTTTCGGTAGCCAACAACACCGCAACCACTAGCAAAACAGCTAGCTCTCAACATCCACACCCAGACGGAGTTAGACTCAGCGCTCCGCCTCATAGGCAGCAACGCCCGTCCCTATGGCACGCCACTCATTCTGCGGCATGCGCGCGTCGCAGATGAATACCTCGACTTCGCCGCTTTCCTTCGGCTCCGCCGGCCGGATCGCTGCATGCCGGAGAATCGTCTGCATGTCTGGGACGTAGCTGCTCTCCGAGCCGTGGAATGACCAGATGCCGAACTTCCCTGCTCCACCCACCTGGTGGTCGAGTTTCACCGACCAGCCCTTGAATCGAATGACCAGCATCGCCCTGCTCCGTAGGAAAAGGCCGTAGTCTACTCCTAATTCTGACAGGCCTGGTTCGCAGCCAGGAGTTGCGCCTCGTAACCAATCCGCTGCCGCCGCTCGGCCAGCAGCGCACGGACCTTGGTCTGTAGGTCGTCGCTCTTCTTCAGCCCAGCCGCTGCCCAGGCCGGCACTTCTACCGCCGGCACTCGGCACGGCACCGCAACAGGCACTTCTACGCGCACCGTGCGCGGCTCAGGCTCGACCTGGCCGGCGCATCCCGCCAGCGCGCCCATCACCAGCATTAGCACCACCCTCATAGACCCAACTCCTGATCAATGACCGCCTCGGCGGCCGCACACTGCCCGCCGGCGGTTCGCTCACGTACCAGGCGCTGGGCTTCGGCATACTGCTCCGCGGCCTGGTGCCGTCCCCGATCCACAGCCTGCGCGGCATCCCGGGCGCGCTGCTCGCCAGCCTGACGCAGCGCGGCAACCTGCCGGACCTGCTCCGCCACTGCGTCCTCCAGGCCTCCCCTGGCGGCGCGGCAGGCGACCAGATCCGCCAGCGCAGCATCAAGCTGCGGCCGGTAGTGCCGCGCGCCGAGCCAGACACCGCCGGCGGCGCCGAGGCCGAGCAGTAGCAGGCAGGCCAGCGCGACCGATAAAGGACGGGCGGAGATCACGACAGCACCCTCTTCGCCCGCTCCCACAGCGCCAGGCGCTCCGCCTGGCCGTTCGTGCCGCCGTTGATGCGCCGAGTGATGGCGGCGAACTCGCCGCGGTCGGCCAGGTCGTTCAAGCCGTGACTGGCCCACCACCAGGCCGCCGACAGCGCAGCGAATTCCGGCTGCTCGAGCAGCTCTGGTTCCTGCTCCAGCGGCTGGCCCAGCCCGGCGCCGGCGGCGCGGTAGTTCGCCCGGCCGGTGATCTGTAGCAGCCCGCGCCCGCGGTACCGCCAGCCGTCGCCGGAGGCCTCGTCGCCATTGCCGTTGCGCGAGGCGTAGGCGTTGTTGGCGATGGCCCGAGGATTGCGCGCCAGGCGCTGCGCCAACGCGTTGGGCTGCCCGTCGGCGCCGAGGTAGCGAATCGGCCAGGTCGCAGCCAGGCCGCGCGCGCTGTAGTTGAGGTTCTCCACCAGGCGGGTCAACTGGCCGCTTTCATGGCCGATCTGGGCCAGAAACGCGGCGACTCGCACAGGCGACGTGATACCGAAGCGCGTCATCCCGCGGTTCAGCGCACCAACAAAAACGCCGGCGCGAGGGCCGGCGTTCGGGAGGATTTGCAGCAGTTGCTGCTCAGTGATAGGCATGCTGATCTCCAGGCACAAAAAAAAAGCCCGCAGAGTGCGGGCTGGTCATAGAGTCTCGGGCTGCATCTCGGGAGGTGCCGGCATCGACAATCGGACATCGATCCAACTATTGAGCGGGACATCCAGTGGGGCGCCCTTCCCGAGCACCATTTCGCCGTCGTCACTGAGTGTCCAGCGCTGTTTGAAGAGCCGGATGGTGACCGTCCCATCCTCAGCCTGTTCGCTGTCAGTGATACCGAGTGGGCGACCGCCGTCGGGAGACGCAGGGTCGATCACGCGCCAGCCCTCTTTCGCTAGCCCCAGGCTACCAGAGACCTTGTAGACGCCAACGGCGAGCCGTTGAACAGTAACGCCGCGGGCCTCTGCGTTGGCTACACCCCAAGCCCCCGCAGGCTCGAAGTCCAGTTCGTTGAGGTCCGGTCTCAAGCTCCCATCAACGTTGGCGATACGCACGACCGGCGATGCAGCACGAAGCGTCCCGTCGGTTGCTCTCGTCGTGTTTATAGTCGTGTAGAACTCGAAAATAGGGGCAGACGAGAATTTCCCGCACCGACCTTTGACCGTAGATGCCGGCACCTGGCCGAAAAACATCTGCGCTCCTCGCAAGTCGGATCCGTCGTAGCCGATCGTCAACACAGATCCGTTGCTAATGCCAGTTGCCACGGAGTCAACAGTTGTCGAATCGAATTCTCGACGCTTGTCGCATAACGATGAATCGATGGTGCTCGGTCAGGACGCTCAGAACCAATCCCGAATGCGCCGACCGGCATGGCGTTTCCAAGCATTGTACCGATATCGGCCTGGGCGGCGCTGCGCAACTCGAGCGAGTTCCTCGCCTGGGCCGGCGTCGGTGCCGTTGCCCACGGCTGAATGCCGGCCAGCGTCCCTCCCCACTGGTTCGCTATCAGGTTGAATCGATCGCTCAGCTCCTTGTCGTAACCCAGGATTGGCGCCACCGCATAGGGCTGGCCGCTAGCCGTGCTGCCCCGGTAGTTGGGCTTTATCGACATGACCGTCGAACTGGCGACGTTGCTCACTTCGTAGAGGCGCCCGTCAGGGGCAATAAAGGCGTCGCCTACCCGGACATTAGAAGAAAACTGAGTTCCGGTGCCGGTGACGGTCGGGCTATTTTCTGTCACCGCGACGGTGCCGGTTGAATACCATGCCATTTAAGCCTCCATCAAATTACGCGACAACAATGAGTGGCCAGTTGAACTTAAATCCGATCTCATCCGGAACTAACGAGGAGACGAAAATCATGGCCCGGGAATTGTACAAGAACCCTATACGAGGGGGTTCCAGAGTACAGATATGCTTTAGATTAAAATGACTCACCAGAAAATAGGTGGACAACCCATATGGATATGGAAGTGCCCATGTTTGCATGTGCATACCTCCGGGCCAATTAGGGTTATGTGCGTATAACTCCCACTCCTGCGCCCCTCCAACAAACCGTATAATCTCGCGATTACTGTCGAACATGACACGCGACTGAGCATCGAATACATGCATGCCCCACCCTCCTATACGGGGTAGCATGACTGCTGCGGCCTTCCACTTTCCTCCATATACCGGCGGGTCGGTATCTTGGAAACTAGACTGGTAAAACGCAAATCCAGACCAAGCCCCAGCCCCTCCCAGATGTCGAAATCTATAAATCTGGTGAGGCCCATTAGGACAGAAGTATACATATGGCTCGTAGGGCGAATTAATTGGCGCCGAGTAGTTTACAACAATTTCCACCGCTCCTTGAACGCCATACACCCCACCTTCAACAATATGCATGCAGGGGTTTGAGTCATCGATAATTGTTTGCCCATTGTTCCCTCGAACAAGGATACCGTAGCTCATGAGAACATTACCGCATGCAGGACATAGGTAACATTTGGAGATCCGTCTCGCAAAAACGTAATTACATTTCCAGATATTCTATAGGAAGGGACGTTTCCAAATGGGTAGCCGCTTGAGATTAAGAAAACTACACCACGAGCGGGATCAAAGCCGGGAATACTCACTGCCATTCCTCCTGTGATCGCTCCAATCGATTGTCGATATACAGTCCGCGCCGACTGGCCGGTGAGGTCCATCACGATCCCTCCGGCTGCGTTTCGAATTCGGATGCCATAGCTCATGCGTCGAGATTCCCGATCTGTACCCGTAACACCAGGTTCGCGTCGTAGACTTTAACGGCCTCCGCTGTCTGCCTCATGAAGCCTCCGGACGTTGCGCTGTTCATCGTCAAACTCCCTGCTTTATCAAGCTTCCACAGCGGCTCGCCGTTGGCACCGAGTGCGGTCGACTGAATCACGTTGCCGATCTTCGCGTTC
>NZ_KV813365.1:0-3930 GCF_001813645.1 Pseudomonas sp. HMSC063H08 | reverse complement strand
TGTCGAAGCCCAGTTGCCAGCCAGCGGCGTACGACTGCCCATTGGCATGGGCCTGGAGCTTTACGCTGTAGAGCGCCTGAACGTTCCCATCCAGAGAGGCCACTGCCTGGGACGTCGTCTGGATTGCCGCACTGTTGCTACCCACCTCCGCTGAAAGTTGGTCGATGCGCTGGGCAGTGGCTTGTCTGTCGCTCGCGGTCACCTGCTCGACCGTGGTAATGCGCCCCTCCGCAGTTGCAGTCCGCGCTTCAAGCAAGCTCGTCCGCTTCGCCTGCGCTTCGTCCTCGTTCGCCCGCACGGTGACTTCGGTGGCGGCTCGAGCAATGGTGTCCCAGCCCTTCAGCGCATCGGCCTTCTCTCCGGTCGCCGGCTCCCGGCGGGCGGCAGCCTGCAGAACATCCAGGCTCGAAGCCGCCGCTTCGACCTTACCGTCGAGCTCGGTGATATCCGCAGTGTTGGTGGCCACCTGCTGGGCCAGGCCGTTGGCCGTCTCGATCGACTGTCCGATGTCGGCCCAGTAGGTCGCATTCGGCGGAGAGGCGTTGAGCGGCACCGCCTGCTTCGCTTGATACAGCCGGTTGCCGACCCGCACGATATCGTTCTTCGCGTAGGTCTTCGTCGGGTCGTAGGCCAGCACATCGGTCAGATTGTCGATCTGGTCCTGCAGGCCACTGATATCGACCTGCATCTGATCGATGTCGGCGAAGAACTGCTCGCCCAGCGCGGACTCGACGTACTCCTTGGTGATCAGTTCGTTGTACTCGCTCGCATCCGTCGAGCTGATACCGTCGACCCAGGCCGACCAGGGGCCGACGTTGCCGGTCCGGTCGATCAGCCGCCCGCGGAAGGCCAGGCGAGCGCCGGCCGCCAGCGAGGTCAGCGTGTGGGTGTCGGTCGGGTATGCGAACAAGCCCAGGGCAGTTGCGTTCTGTTCGCTGCCGCCCGGGGTAACCGACTGTTGGATCTCGGTGTAGGCGGTGTCCGCCGCGCCACTGGCCGGGAATGCCCACTCCAGGCCGATCTTCCACGGTCCGCTGGTGGTACGCAGGAACGCCAGCGCCGGTGGCGCGCCGGTCTTACCGCTGAGCTGGGTCAGGATCGAGCTCTTCCAGACCGACGTGATGTCGAACGCCGACACCGCGCGCACCCGCGCCAGATAGCCTCCTGCGTAGATGCCGGTCACATCGACGCTGGTGGTGCCGGCACGCGGCAGGCGGATCCAGTTGCCGCTGTCCTTCTTCCACTCGACGTCGTATGCCACCGCCCCTTCTACAACAGGCCAGGCGATGGTCATCGTGCTGACCGCCAACCCCTGATCGAACTGGTAGTGCGAGGTCAGCGTGACGCTCGCCGGCGGCGCAACTGTGGTGATCGGGATAACGCTGATCGGCCGGCTCTCCAACTTGGCACCAGTGTCGATCGCCGAGAACTTCCCGGGCTCATACTGCAGAGCGGTGATCTCGAAGACACCCCGCTCCGGCTGGCTGACTTTCATCACACGGTAGAGCGGCACCGCCAGGTCGTCGGCATCGAGGGTCCAGACCAGTTCCGGTAGCGGGGTCTCGCTGTAGGCTGTCGTCACGGTCACCGCGCGCCCGGTTACCGACTGCACGGTTCGCGCCTCAGCCTTACCGCTGGGCAGGTTCAGGAGCAGCCGGTCGCCAGCCTTCGCCTGAGTATCGCGATCCAAGGTGATCACTCGGCCAGCAACCGCCGAGATCCTCCCGCCGATCTCCCGTCCAGCCAACAGCGCATCAGCCACCGGAATCACCCATCCCGGCAGCGGGATTGCTCCGTCCATCCCGGTACGGAACGTTATCGTGCGATCCTGGCTGTTGGTCAGGATCGCCCATTTTCCGCGCCGCTGGGCCTCACTCTCGCGGGTGCAGCCAATGGCTGCCACCTCGACCGGGTTGTCGCCGTAACGCCGCTGCAGGCGCTTATCGGTGGCCACAGCCACGTCGGTGTCGTAGTTGTTCGCCGGATTGTCGTAGCTGACCAAGGCACGGCTGTAGCGAGTGCGCTCACTGGCCGAGCCGTAGCTGAAGCGGTCGTCAATGACATTGGCCCGGGTGTAGGCGAAATCGACGTCGGTGGCGCGCGGGATATCCGCCTGGATCTTCAGTTGGCCCTGGGCCCAGTACGCCATACCACGGTAGATCGCGGTGAGGTCACGCAGCAGCTCCCAGGCCCCGGCGCGGCTTTGCAGGTTCAGGTTGCAGGTGTGTCGCGGCTCCTGGCCGCCCTTCCCGTCCGGCACCAACTGGTCGCAGTACTGGGAAATCCGGTACATCTCCCAACGGTCTACCATCCAGGCCTTGATGCGTTTACCCACACCGAAGCGATCGTTGGTCACGATGTCGTAGGTGTGCCAGACCGGGTTGTCGGTCCAGGCCTGTTTCATCGTGCCGTCCCAGATGCCGAGGTAGGCCCGGGTCTCCGGATCATAATTGCTCGGCACCTGGACCTTCCTCCCGCGGCAGTCGACTGTTACAGCCGGAATGTTGCTGAACTGCTCTGCGCTGAACTCGACGTACAGCAGCGCCGTGTTCGGGTAGCGCAGCTTCGCGTCGATCACCTCGGTGTAGCCGGCGATCAGCATGGTGTCGGCGATGCGGTTGTTGTTCTGGTTCGGCGTCAGGCGGCGGACGCGCACCTGCCAGCCATTGGTGGCCGCCGGCAGGTCGATCCGGCGGGAACGCTCGTAGCGGGTGGTGGTCTTGCCATCGACGGCCTCGCGCAGCACCTCCTGATAGGCGCCGCCGTCGGTGGCCAGATCTACGGCATATTCGATCCGGTACCCGCCGATGTTGCCGTTGGTGTCCTGCTGCTGGAGCGCTGGCCAGGCGAAGCGCAGACGCACTGCGGAAAGCTGGGTATTGCTCAGCGAGCGCACCCAGGGCGTATCGCTGCGCAACTCGACGTTGACGCTGGTTTCGTTCTCAACGGCAGGGATGCCAGGGATGTAGTCCTGGTCCACCGCCCCCGCGCGCCACTCCCACTTAACGTTGGGGAAGTTCAGGTTACCGCTCGGGTCCATCAGTGGGGTGTTGTCGAGGTAGATATCGCGCTCGCTCGGAACGCCGGCGAACTCGCCCTCGCCCACGGCGAGCAGGATCTTGGCCATCGCGACCGAGCGCAGGCTGTCGGGTGCCTCGACCGGCTGTTTCGGCTTGCTACTGCCGCCCTTGCGACCGGCCAGGTGCTGGTTTTCTGTGCCCATGCTTTCCTCCGGGCAAAAAAAGTCCGCTCTCGCGGACTGAAAGGCCAATTAAACTGTATGCATTAGCAGTAGCCAGCAGCCATCACAGGGATGTAATTTCGACACTGCACTATCAAGCAAATTTCTTAACAGCAAGGAAAGTAAAATGAAGTTTCACAGCGAAGAATACATCCAAAGGGATGCCGAGTTCGGACGTATTCTTGACTTGGCTTCGAAAGGAGCAAAACAAGTCTTAATTGTATCACCAGACAAAATTGACTCCCTAGACGACAGCCTAAAATACGCACTTGACGAAAAAACGGCTAAGGAATTGAAGAAAAACAGAAAAGCCACCACCACCAACAGCTCCGGAGAACTAATAGAACTCTATCTAGAGACTGGAAAAACAAAGTCCGACTTTAAGAAAGGAAATATATTGTTACCCTGGACATCAGAGCTCGACACACATCAACGCCTTAAAGACCCTCGCGGAATTGACACCTATTACATTCCACATAGTGGACCTGGCACAACAAAGGCCGCTGGCCTCAAGGTAAAAGACGAACTTTCAGCCTACATAGAAAGCAATCCAGACTCATCCGCCCTCTAAAGTTAAAGTTAATTTCTGATAGAAACTCAGGACTTATCTTCAGCGTAAATTGAAGCCGAGATAATCGCCCCGCCCCACCGGCGCTTTGTAGTGGTCTACTGATCCCGGACACCGATTT
>NZ_KV813364.1:0-833 GCF_001813645.1 Pseudomonas sp. HMSC063H08 | reverse complement strand
CGTGGCGATCTCGACAACCGTGGCGGCCAGGTGATCGGCCTGAACGACCTGGAGGTCGGCGCGGCGACGCTCGACAACGGCCAGCAAGGCCTGCTCGGCAGCCAGCAGTCCACCCGCGTCAGCGCCCAGGCGCTGGTCAACCGGGGGGACGGCGAAGTCTCCGGCAAGCGCGTCGAGGCCCGCGTCGGTAGCCTCGACAATCGCGGCGGCAAGCTGATCGGCGACGACCTGCTGGTGGTCGCCAGCGGTGCCATCGACAACCGCCTCGGCTTGTTCTCCGCGGCCAACCGCCTCGACCTGCGGGCGCGCAGCCTGGACAACAGCGGCAAGGGCACGCTGAGCAGCCGGGGCGGCCTGGAGGTCAGCCTCGGCGGCCTGCTGGACAACCGCGATGAAGGCAACCTGCTCAGCCAGGGCGCGCAGCGCGTGACGGTGGGGCAACTGGACAACCGCGCCGGCGGCCTGCTGTCGAGCCGCAGCGAGTTGAACGTCCACGGCGCCAGCCTGGACAACCGTGGCGGCGTGCTGGTGGCCGACGCCGGCCTGAGCGCCACGGGAGGCGCCTTCGACAACCGCGACGGCGGCAGCGCCAGCGGCAAGGCTGGCGTGCGCGTGGAGGTCGCCAGCCTGCGCAACGACCAGGGTGGCAAGCTGCTCAGCGATGGCCGCCTGGACCTCGCAGCGAACGCCGTCGGCAACGCCGGAGGGCGTATCGCCGCCAAGGGCGACCTGCAGGCGACGCTTGGCAGCCTGGCCCAGCAAGGTGGCGAACTGGTCAGCGAAAAGACCCTGAAGGTCGCGGCCGACACGCTCGACAACAGCCAGTCCGGGCT
>NZ_KV813363.1:0-568 GCF_001813645.1 Pseudomonas sp. HMSC063H08 | reverse complement strand
GACAACGGCAACACCGCGGCCCTGAAGGTCGATCTGAAGGTCGCCATCGGCAGTGATGAGCCGCTACTGCCGGCGGACGACGTTCTGCAGGCGCTCACCAGCCACCTGTACCGTCAAGGTGTCGAGCCCAAGCTGTCGATCAGCCAGGAAACAACTCCGCCCCTCCCTGGCGCGGAAGCTGTGACTGAACAGCAAGTTGTGTTGCCTTCCTGGAAGAAATTCACCTTCAGCGCCCAGACCAGGCTCCCGGCAGACCTGACCTTCCAGGGGCTGCCCGCCGCCGGGGTCCGCATCACCAACCTCGAAACCACGCTCAAGGACAGCCAGTTGGACTGGACTGTCACAGGAGAAATCTATGCGAACTGAGCCGATCGGCATGGCCGTGGCCGTGCTCTTCCTCCTCGCGTCCGGCCAGGCCTGCGCTGGCACCGTTAGCGAACTTGCAGAAATCCAGGCCCAGGCCATCCTCACCGAAGCCAAGGTGCGCCTGGCCACGGCGCAGCGGCAATTGGAAGGCAAAGGCGAAACCGGCCAGGTCGTCAGCGCCCAGGGGCAGACGTTCGCCATG
>NZ_KV813362.1:0-209 GCF_001813645.1 Pseudomonas sp. HMSC063H08 | reverse complement strand
TCGACTGAATCACGTTGCCGATCTTCGCGTTCGTAATCGAACCGTCCTGAATCATCGCGTTGTTGATGAACATCTGGCCGCCAACGATCGAAACCGGCGCCACGGTCTGCCCGCTGGAACTGTTGAACCAGAGGAACCGATCAGCCTGGAACGCCATGGTCGTCACGCTCGTACCGCTGTCGAAGCCCAGTTGCCAGCCAGCGGCGTAC
>NZ_KV813361.1:0-515 GCF_001813645.1 Pseudomonas sp. HMSC063H08 | reverse complement strand
CGGAATGCGCTCCCAGCGCAGAATCTCCACCGCGTGGGCCAGTGTGGGTAGGGCAAGCATTAGCAAGAGCGAGCCTGTCGACTTCCGGATCATAGACCTCCCTCCCGCTTGGTGGGGGCGGCCGGCTCCTCGAGTTCGATACGTTGAGGCGTGTCGGAGTAGCAGTCCCACTGCAGGCCGAAGGGATTGGTCTCCGGGTCGACGTCGGCGCGGATGACGTGCAACGGGTAGCGGGCCAGCGCCCGCTTGATCTTCTCGCCGGCGTAATACTCCGTGCTGTCCATGTCCAGGTTGACGGTCCAGTCATTGATCGAGTGCTGGATCACGCGGCCATCGCTCTCGCCAATGCCCCGACCGGGGATTTCCGAGGTGGTGCGCTCGCGCCCCCTGAGCTCGCCGGCGTTACGACGAAACTCGAAGTCTTTCTCCAGGAAGACTTTGCAGGAGGGAGTGAGGTAGGCGGCGTAGCGGAACAGGTTTCCCTTGTAGTCCACCTCGCCGTCCTTGGGCCAACG
>NZ_KV813360.1:0-1373 GCF_001813645.1 Pseudomonas sp. HMSC063H08 | reverse complement strand
CTCGGTCATCCTGACCTGTCGGCACGCTACAACGCCGTCGGCCGGTTCGGTCGGATCTCTGAGGTCGCCACCCGCGTCGCCGGCCAGCTCTCCGGCGAAGGCAACAGCGCGGCGTTCCGTGAGTTCGCCTGGCGGTTCGTCAACATCATCGCCCGCGCGCTGCACGCGCTGGGTATCCGCCCGGACTACCAGCAGATCCTCCGCCACGTCGTGAACATCGATGCGTTGTTCGTCGAATATGCCCAGAAATACATCAGCGAGCACGATCCCAGGGCCTGGGACACGATCATCCAGATCGAGGGCAAGCTCAACGACAAGAACATCCCGTTCAACATGAAAGGACGGCCCCTGCGGGTCGTGGCCATCGACCAGTACCTGACACAGAAACGCATCGCCGACCCGGTCATGGAAGGCCTGAAGAGCGCCGTGCGCTACGACAAGACCTACTTCGACAAGATCGTGGCCTCGCTGCTGCCGCTGCTGGAGAAACTCACTACCGGGCGGATCTCGGAGCTTCTTTCGCCCAACTACGCGGACCTCAACGATCCGCGGCCGATCTTCGACTGGATGCAGGTCATCCGCAAACGCGCCGTGGTCTACGTCGGCCTCGACGCACTATCGGATACCGAGGTCGCCGCCGCGGTGGGCAACTCCATGTTCAGCGACCTGGTCTCGGTGGCGGGTCACATCTACAAGCATGGTGTCGATGACGGCCTGCCCGGCTCGCTCGCTGGCGGCAAGGTCCGCATCAACCTGCATGCCGACGAGTTCAACGAGCTGATTGGCGACGAGTTCATCCCCATGGTCAACAAAGCGGGCGGCGCCGGCGTGCAGGTGACGGCCTATACCCAGACCATGAGCGACATCGAGGCCAAGATCGGCTCCCGCGCGAAGGCCGGTCAGATCATCGGCAACTTCAACAACCTGTTCATGCTGCGGGTGCGCGAGACCGCCACGGCCGAACTCCTGACCAACCAGCTCCCCAAGGTCCAGATCTACACCAGCACGCCGGCGAGCGGCGCCAACGACGCAATCAACAACAAGAAGGCAGCCTTCACCTCCAGCTCGCACGACCAGGTGCAGATGACCAGCGTGCCGATGCTCGAGCCGGCCCACATCGTTGGTCTGCCCAAAGGACAGGCGTTCGCGCTGCTCGAGGGCGGCAATCTCTGGAAGATCCGAATGCCGCTGCCGGCGGTCGATCCCGACGAGGTGATGCCGAAAAGCCTGCAGGAGCTGGCTGCCGGTATGCGCAAGGGCCAGGCCGCCAACAGCGAGTGGTGGGAGGCGCCGGGATACTCCGCCCTGCAGGATGGTCTGCCCCAGGACCTGGTCGACGATTTCCGTCACCTCGGCGCCGGTGAGGATGCCGC
>NZ_KV813359.1:0-105961 GCF_001813645.1 Pseudomonas sp. HMSC063H08 | reverse complement strand
GTTGCCATGGATGCATTCCTTGTCAGTGGTAGCCGGGACGACATGTCCTGGTGCGGCAGCTACCCAACAAGCTTCGTGCCAATAAAATATTTACCTTTTAAATCAAACTCTTGAAGAATCTCCCGGCCCACACGAACGCTTTCCCCTGGGTTTATCCCGAAAAAGTGAGCAAGTTGTTGCACAGTGCTATGCAAGAACTTGCTCACTTCATCGAAGACCCCGCCAGACCTTGGCCCCGGCGTTGTATCCACAGCTTTTCCCGAAGTTATCCAGCAAAAAGTTGCACACCTGCCGAGTGCCTCAGAGCCAGTTCTTGAACTTGAACCAGAGGTACGGAAGGATCGCCGATACCACCATCATCCCCAGCGCCATCGGATAGCCGATGGACCAGTCCAGCTCGGGCATGTCCTTGAAGTTCATGCCGTAGACCGTGCCCACCAGGGTCGGCGGCAGGAACAGTACGGCGGCGATGGAGAACACCTTGATGATGCTGTTCTGCTCGATGTTGATCAGGCCAAGGGTCGCGTCGAGGAGGAAGTTGATCTCGGTGGACATCTTCGCCAGGTACTCGTCCAGCGAGCGCACGTCGCGCTCCACGGTCTTCGCCAGCACCTTGGCCGGCTCGGAAAGCCAGCCGTTGCAACCCTGGCGGAAATAGCTGTTCATCCGATTGATGCTGAGCAGGCTGTCGTTGAGCTTGGACAGCAGCGAGCTGCTGCGCCCGAGGTGCTTGATGATCTGCTGCAGGTCGGTCTTCGGCTTGCGGGTCTGGGCGGTGGACTCGGCGAAGATCTCCCGCGACATGCTGCTCAGTTGCCCCTGTACGGCCTCCAACACGTCGGCGATACGGTCCACCAGACTGTCCATCATCAGGGCGAACAACTGGGTGCTGCTGCGGTTGGCGTCGAGCTGGCGGATGCAACGGTTCTCGAACTCGCGGAACGAACGCAGGTCGGCGTAGCGCACGGTAATCAGCCATTTCTCGCTGAGGACGAAGGTCACTTCCTCTGTGCTCGGCCGGTGCTCGGTGATCCCGCCGACCACCGAAGTGGTCATGTAGAGGACGTTGCCGTCCTCGTAGAAGCGCGACGAATCCTCGATCTCGGCCATCTCCTCGCGGGTCGGGATGTTCACCTGCAGGTGGGATTCGAGCAGGCGCTCCTCTTCGGGGGTCGGGTGATGCAGGTCGATCCACAGGGTGCCCGGCGGCAACCCCCGCTGGGCATCGTCGTGCTGGCGTCGCTCCAGGCGGTCGCCGGAAAGGATGTAATAGGTGATCATGTCGGGTATCGCTACCTTCGCGGCCATCCGTTGGCCAAGCAGGGTGGACAACTTCCCGCCGCCGCACAAGCGGTACTTTGCGCCAGAACGAGGAACGCCCGATGAGCGAACAGGACGACAACCAGGAAGACGGCTTCGCCGAGGAAAAACTGATCCAGGCCATCGAGAACCAGATCGAAAGCGAGAATCCGCCGGCGGCGCGCGCCGTGTTCAACAAGCTGACCCTGGTCGGCTACGAGCGCGACGAGGCACTGAGCATGATGGCCTACGTGCTGGCCCACGAGATCAACGCCATGCTCGCCGCCGACCGCGCTTTCGACAGCGCCGGCTACGAGCATGCGCTGCGTGCCCTGCCGACGTTGCCGGACGACGAATGAGCGGAGCCGGGCCGACTGGTGTCGGCGAATGCCCCTCGTATCCATACGGTTTTGTTTCGCCAAACGCCTGCCGCTCTGGTAGAAAGGTGGCGCCCACTCTCCGTGCCACCTGCTTTCGCGGAGCGATACCGGATGCGATCCTGGTTCCACTTCCTGCCCATCTGCCTGCTGCTGGCCCTTTCCGGCCCGGCAGCGGCCGTCCCGACAGAACCCCTGGTGCTCGGCGCCGAAGACGACTGGTATCCCTATACCGCCTACAAGGACGGCCGCATCCAGGGCATGAGCGCGGATATCGTGCGGGCCGCCTTCAGGGCTGCGGACACGCCGGTCCAGCTCAATCCCTACCCCTACTCCCGCTGCATGAAGCTGGCCCTGAAAGGCTTGATCGCCGGCTGCTTCAACACCTCGCCGAACCCGCACATCCTCGCCGACTACCGTCTGCCCCGGCATCCGTTGTTCCGCGCGGAGATCCAGCTCTGGGCGCGACGCGACGAAGCGCGGCCGGTGAATGCGGAGCAGGCGCTGAGCGGACGGAAAGTCGCGGTGACCCTCGGCTATGAATACGGCGACGGCTTCGATCGCCGCCACGACCTGGTGCGCATCCCGGTGCGCAAGGACTACTACGGTTTCCTCATGCTCCAGCGCGGCCGCGTCGACTACGCCCTGGCCTACCGCAATACGGCTCGCCAGTTGTTCAGCGAACATCCCGAACTGGAAGGCCAGTTCCAGCCGGTGGCCACGGTCCACCGCCCGGAGCTGTACCTGTCGTTCTCGCGCCGCCACCCGCAGGCCGAGCATCTGCTCGAACGCTTCGACCTCGGCATGCAGCGCATCCTCGCCAGCGGCGAGTACCAGAAGATCCTCGACGGCTGGAGCCAGGCCGCCGACGCTACGCCCTAGTCCAACTACACTCACCGGTGCTCAACACCGTAAGGAGCCGACATGGCCTTCACTCCCGAGCTGATCGACGAACTGGAACTGCTGGCGCTCTTCAACCTGAACAACACCCAGGAAGGACTCAAGGTCCATCACACCGCCGACGGCAAGGCCGTCGCCGCCGCCCGACGCCTGCACGACAAGGGGCTGATCGACCAGCCCGACGGCGGCTACCTGACCAGTCTCGGGCTGGACGCCGCGGAGCAGGCACAGGGCCTGCTGACCATCCTCAAGGGTTGACGGAAGCGGCCATCGCGACCTGCTCCCGACAGGCCGCGACGGTTGCCCCGGTTCGCGGTGCGGCGCTCAAGCCGCCGCGCTTCCGGGCGATACAATGGCATGACCGGAGCCAGGCACGGCGCCTGGCCTTGCCTGTGCCCGGACGCCCATGAACCGACACCCCGCACTCAGCCTCGATCTCGACGATGGCATCGACCGCAAGGTCCTCGGCCAGTTGCGCCAACGCTTCCTGGCGGTCAACGCCGGTCGCCTGCAACGCGCCCGACAGGCGTTGTCCAGCCGCCAGGAGCGGGTCCTGCGCCTGCTACCGCTGCTGTTCCACATCAACCATCCGCTGCTGCCGGGCTACCTGTCGGCCAGCACGCCGGCGGGCCTGAGCGGTTTCGAGGCGGACGACGAAGTACTCGCCGAAGCCCAGCGCCTGGCCCGTTCGTTTGTCTACAAGCCACGCAGGCAGGAACCCGCACAACAGCCGATCCACGGCCTGTTCCTGATGGGCAGCCTGGGGAGCCTGGCCCAGGAGGAACAGAGCGATCTCGACCTCTGGGTCTGCCATGCCCCAGAACTGGAGCCCGGCGCGCGCCAGGAGCTGCGCCGCAAGTGCGCGTTGATCGAGGACTGGGCGCGCAGCCAGGGCAGCGAGGTGCACTGTTTCCTGATCGACGTCGCCCGCTTCGGCCAGGACGAACGCGAAGACCGGAAGGAGCCCGGCGGCGACGGCAATACCCAGCACTTCCTGCTGCTCGACGAGTTCTACCGCAGCGCGATCTGGCTCGGCGGACGCACCCCTCTGTGGTGGCTGGTGCCGCCGGCCCATGAACGGCGCTACGACGAATACTGCCGGACCCTGCTCGGCAAACGCTTCATCCGCGCCGAAGAGGTGCTCGACCTCGGCCACCTGGCGCACATCCCCGCCCGGGAGTTCATCGGCGCCGGCCTCTGGCAGTTGTCCAAGGCCATCGATTCGCCCTACAAGTCGCTGCTCAAGCTGCTGCTCACCGAGGCCTACGCCAGCGAGCACCCGCGGGTCCGCTGCGTCGCCCTGCGCTTCAAGGAGCAGGTATTCGCCGGCCAGCTCGATCTCGACGAACTGGACCCCTACGTCCTGGTCTATCGCCATCTCGAACGCTACCTGCGGGAACAGCAGGCGCCGGAACGCCTGGAACTCGTGCGGCGCTGCCTGTACCTCAAGGTCGGGCGCAAGCTCGGCGGTCGCCAGCGCCAGGCGCAGAAGGGCTGGCAGCACCTGTCGATGGAGCGGCTCGTCGCGGAATGGCAATGGGAGCCTCGCCGCTTGGCCCTGCTCGACAGCCGCAGCCAGTGGAAGATGCGCCAGGTGATGGAAGAGCGTCGCACGGTGGTCAACGAACTGACCTACAGCTACCGCCTGCTGTTCCAGATCGCCCGCCAGCAAGGCGCTGACAGCGGCATCGACAGCCGCGACCTGGGCCTGCTCGGCCGCCGCCTGTATGCAGCCTTCGAGCGCAAGGCAGGCAAGGTGGAGAACATCAACCCGGGGATCGCCCCGGATCTCGGCGAAGACGTCCTGACCCTGGTCCAGCTGCCCGCCGACGACGACCGCGAGCAGGCGCAGTGGGCGATCTTCCCCGGTGCCCTGGGCGCTCACCAGTGGCCTGACTACGCGCCGCTGAAACGCAGCCTCAGGCTGGTCGAGCTGCTCGCCTGGTGCCATCGCAACGGCGTCATCGACAGCGCCACCCGGCTGTCCCTGCATCCCGGCCAGAGCGACCTCGGCGATGCCGAACTGGACAATCTCCTGGGCAGCCTGCGGCAGTTCCTGCCGGTCCCCCTGGCGACCGTGGACGACGCCGACCTGCTGCAACCGCGTCGGCTCAAGAGCGTCCTGCTGCTGGTCAACGTCGGTGTCGACCCGCTGCGCCACCACAGCCAGATGAACCTGCACATGGCTACCGGGCGTACCGACGTGCTCGGTTATGCCGGGGTGCGCGACAACCTGGTGCTGACCCTCGACCAGCTCAGCCTCAACAGCTGGAACGAACTGACGGTGCGCCATTACGCAGGCCCCCAGGCGCTGCCCGAGTGCCTTGCCGAGTTCCTCGACGCCGTCCGCGAAAAGCCCGGAAGCCCGCCGCCGCCACCCGAACTGATGGTGCGCTGCTTCTGTCGCAACCGGGCCGCCGCCATCGCCGTGCGGGTCGAAGAGCTGTTCCGCGAAACCTACGGGCAACTGCTTGGCGGCCAGCCGAGCCGCTACCTGCTGCAGATCCGCCAGCAGTACCACCTGCTGGAAATGTCGCCGGAGGCGGTCAGCCACGAGAGCCTGCCCGACCTGCCGAGCCTGCTCCAGCACCTGGGCCGCGAGCGCGATGGCTACAGCGCCCTGAAGCTGGATCGCCACGCCCTGGAAGGCGAGGACCTCGGGCTGATCCTGTCCATGGGGCGGCCGGACTGCATCCAGGTGTTCTACCGGCGCGACTTCGACAGCGCCGAGATCAGCCTGCTCGACGAACGCAACGCGCTCTGGCGCCAGCGCCAGGCGTTGCGTGACGAACGCAGCCTGCTCGCACCGCTGCAGCGCTTCCTGCAATCGCTGCTGTACCGGCGCAACGCCCTGTCGCTGGCGGAACAGGTGCCGGCCTCGCTGGATATCCGCTACTACGAGTTGCTCTCCAACGACGGCAGATTGCACGTCGAGCCTCGCGAAGCGCCGGAGGCCCTGGCCGGACCCGCGTTGTACGAGCTACAGGCGCTACTCGAACGCGGCGAACGCAGGCGCGTGCAGGTCACCCTGTACTGCGACCACCAGGAGTTTTCCGAACTGGAGTACGGCGCCGGCCTGTTCAAGGCGGTCGCCCGGCATATCCTGGCGCATCGCGCGGAAAGCGAACCCTACCCCTGCTACCTGACCGACCTCGACCTGTCGCGGCTGTTCGCCGACGAACAGCCGCAAACGCTGCACTATCTGCGTTATAAAAGCGTCCTGGAAACGGCGCTGAACCAGGCGCTGCTGGAACAATGACCCAGCGCCGCACCGCGCGGGGCTCGACAAGGACGTACGGATGGCACTCCTCGGTATTACCCTGCTCGCTGGCGCCGCATTCGTGGGCGGCTATCTCTACCGCCGCGGCCTGGATCGCCGGCGCTACCGCTTCATCCAGCAATTCCGCCTGCCGCCGCGGGTCGCCCAGGCGGTCCGCGAGCGCTATCCGCAGCTCAGCGAGGAACAGGTCCAACGAGTGCTCGGCGGCCTGCGCGAATACTTGCTGCTATGCCGCGCCGCCGGCAAGCGGATGGTCGCGATGCCGTCCCAGGTGGTGGATGTCGCCTGGCACGAGTTGATCCTGCATACCCGGCTCTACCAGCACGTCTGCCGCAAGGGACTCGGGCGCTTCCTCCACCATACGCCGGCGCAGGCGATGCGCAGCCCCCGACAGGCCCAGGAAGGCATTCGGCGCGCCTGGAAGCTGGCTTGTCGCCGCGAAGGCATCGACCCCCAGAACCCCACGCGCCTACCGCTGCTGTTCGCCCTCGACACGGAACTGGCGATCGCCGACGGCTTCCGCTACACCCTGAACTGCGCGCAGCGGCAAGACGGCGGCGCAGCGGTGTATTGCGCCAGCCATATCGGTTGCAGCAGCGGCTGCGCCAGCGATAGCGGCAGTACCTTCGGTTCGGACGGACAGGATTCGCGCCACGGCTGCGGCGGCGATAGCGGTGGGGACGGCGGCAGCGGTTGCGGGGGCGGTGGGGGCGACTGAGGGTCGCGAAGCCCGTCGCCGGGAGGCGACGGGCGAAAACCGATCAGCGCGCGTAGTCGCCGGCGGCTTCCGGCTGGTATTCGATTTCCAGCAGGGTCAGCTTCAGCGTCTTGCCGCTCGGCGCCGGCCAGTCGATGGTCTGGCCGATGGTCAGACCCAGCAGCGCGGTGCCCACCGGCGCGAGGATCGAGACCTTGCCTTCGCCGGCCACGTCTTCGGGATAGACCAGGGTCAGGGTGTACTCCTTGCCGCTGCTTTCCTCACGGCAACGCACGGTGGAGTTCATGGTCACGACGCCCGGCGGAATCTCGTCATGCCCCACCACCTGGGCGCGCGACAGTTCGGCCTCCAGCGCCTCGGCGGCGGGTCCGAATTCGTCCAGGCCATCCAGCAGGCGCTCCAGGCGCTGCAGGTCCAGACGAGTGATGGTGATCGGCGGCGTGCTCATGATCGCAGGCGTGCTCCTTGGTCCGGTTCGGTTGATCGATGAAAAGCAGGAATCGCAAAAAAGCAAAAACCCCGCCCGAAGGCGGGGTTTTCCCGGACACTAACACAGTCGGAGGAATTAGCAACATCCCCCCCTATCAGGAGAGACGGCCCGCCAGCGACTGGCGTCGAGCGGCCTGTGACCTGATCTGCAAGCGGCGGGAATCGTCGGCCTTGCCCCACTCGCGGATTTCCGCCAGGGAACGTCCGCAGCCGACGCAAACGTCCGCATCGTCGAGGCAGCACAGGCGCCGGCAAGGCGAGGCCACCGCCGGCGGCGAAGCCTCAGAGGCCGGGGAACTCGACATCCTCGCCCCCCTGCTCCAGGGTCGCCCGGTTGAGCAGCGCGCCCAGCGGTTCCTGGCTGCCATCGTGGCGCCAGAGACCGCTGGCCTCGTCGTAATCGAAGTGGAAGCCGCCCGACTTCGCCGCCACCCACAGCTGGCGCAACGGCGCCTGGCGGCTGAGGATCAGCTGCGAGCCGTTCTCGAAGCGTACGGTGAGCACGCCGCCGGCGTTCTCCAGGTCGAGATCCAGGTCGCTGTCATCGAAGGCGTCTTCCACCTGCTGCTGGAGCGCATCGACCAGGTCGTGGAAACGCGCTTCATTCATCGTACTCATGCATTGCCTCGGCATTCGCTAACGGGAAAAAAGGCGGGCGACTACCTTCGTCTTGCCCTATTCCGACAATTCTACGCTGGTATTGCCGTAGTCCGCGCTGTTTTGCCGCGACGCTCGCGGAAAACGCCGGCGCCCCCTCTGCCTCAGGCCATTCCCCTGCAAGCCCCGGCACACCTGATCCGGCTCGCATAGGCAAGGCGCCGGGGGGTCGGTATACTCCGGAACAATTCACGTTTTCTACAAGGATTCCGTCATGAAGCGGCTGTTCCTGTCCTTCGTCGCGCTCGCCCTCCTCGCCGGCTCCATCGCCGCCTGCGGCCAGAAAGGCCCGCTGTACCTGCCGGACGACGAAAAAGCCAAGAAAGAACACAGCAAAGACCGCTACGGTTTCTGAGAGAGCGCCCATGGACACATTCAGTTACCGCGACGGTGAGCTGTTCGCGGAAGGGGTGGCGCTTTCCCGCATCGCCGAGCGTTTCGGCACGCCCACCTACGTCTACTCCCGCGCGCACATCGAGGCCCAGTACCGCGCCTATGCCGACGCCCTCGCCGGCATGCCGCACCTGGTCTGCTTCGCGGTCAAGGCCAACTCCAACCTCGGGGTGCTGAATGTGCTGGCGCGCCTCGGCGCCGGTTTCGACATCGTTTCCCGCGGTGAGCTGGAGCGTGTCCTGGCCGCCGGCGGCGATCCGGCCAAGGTGGTGTTCTCCGGCGTCGGCAAGACCCGCGACGACATGCGCCGCGCCCTGGAAGTCGGTGTGCACTGCTTCAACGTCGAGTCCGGCGAAGAGCTGGAGCGCCTGCAACGGGTGGCCGCGGAACTCGGCGTGAAAGCGCCGGTGTCGCTGCGGGTCAACCCGGACGTGGATGCCCAGACCCACCCCTATATCTCCACCGGCCTGAAAGAGAACAAGTTCGGCATCGCCATCGACGAGGCCGAGGCGGTCTACGCCCGCGCCGCCGAGCTTGACCACCTGGAGGTGATCGGCGTCGACTGCCACATCGGCTCGCAATTGACCCAGCTGGAGCCCTTCCTCGACGCCCTCGAGCGCCTGCTCGGGCTGGTCGACCGCCTGGCCGGCAAAGGCATCGGCATTCGCCACCTGGACCTCGGCGGCGGCCTCGGGGTGCGCTACCGCGACGAACAGCCGCCGCTGGCCGGCGACTACATCCGCGCCATCCGCGAGCGCCTGCATGGCCGCGACCTGACCCTGGTGTTCGAGCCGGGCCGGTCCATCGTCGCTAACGCCGGCGTGCTGCTGACCCGCGTCGAGTACCTCAAGCACACCGAGCACAAGGATTTCGCCATCGTCGACGCGGCGATGAACGACCTGATCCGCCCGGCTCTCTACCAGGCCTGGATGGACGTGCAGGCGGTACGCCCGCGCGATGCCGTGCCGCGCCGCTACGACCTGGTCGGGCCGATCTGCGAGACCGGCGACTTCCTCGCCAAGGATCGCGACCTGGCGCTCGCCGAAGGCGACCTCCTGGCGGTGCGCTCGGCCGGCGCCTACGGCTTCGTCATGAGCTCGAACTACAACACCCGCGGTCGCGCCGCCGAGGTGCTGGTGGATGGCGAGCAGACCCACGAGGTCCGTCGCCGCGAGACCGTCCAAGAGCTCTACGCCGGCGAAAGCCTGCTGCCGCAGTGAGGCCCAGACCATGCTTTTGCGCTTCACCAAGATGCATGGCCTGGGCAACGACTTCATGGTCCTCGACCTGGTCAGCCAGCACGCCCATGTGCAGCCCAAGCACGTCAAGCTCTGGGGCGACCGCAACACCGGGGTCGGCTTCGACCAGTTGCTGATCGTCGAAGCCCCGAGCAGCCCCGACGTCGACTTCCGCTACCGGATCTTCAACGCCGACGGCTCCGAGGTCGAGCAGTGCGGCAACGGCGCCCGCTGCTTCGCCCGCTTCGTTCAGGACAAGCGCCTGACGGTGAAGAAGAGCATCCGCGTAGAAACCAAGGGCGGCATCATCGAGCTGAATATCCGCCCGGACGGCCAGGTCACGGTGGACATGGGTCCGCCGCGCCTGGCCCCGGCCGAGATACCGTTCCAGGCCGAGCGCGAAGCCTTGTCCTATGAGATAGAGGTGAATGGCCAGCGCGTCGAACTGGCCGCGGTATCCATGGGCAATCCCCATGGCGTGCTGCGCGTCGAGAACGTCGACAGCGCACCGGTACACAGCCTCGGTCCGCAACTGGAAGTCCATCCGCGCTTCCCGAAGAAGGCCAACATCGGCTTCCTCCAGGTGCTCGATCCGCACCATGCGCGCCTGCGCGTCTGGGAGCGCGGCGTCGGCGAGACCCAGGCCTGCGGCACCGGCGCCTGCGCCGCAGCGGTTGCCGGGATTCGCCAGGGCTGGCTGCAATCGCCGGTGCAGATCGACCTCCCCGGCGGCCGCCTGCACATCGAGTGGGCAGGTCCCGGCCAGCCCGTTATGATGACCGGGCCTGCCGTCCGCGTGTATGAAGGCCAGGTCCGCCTGTAAGGGCCGTCGCCCGCGAGAACCGAGACGCTTATGACCGAGAAAAGCCAGGAACCGACAGCAGCGCTGGACGCCGAGCAGGTGGCCGCCTATCTGAGCCAGCACCCGGAGTTCTTCGTCGAGCATGACGAGCTGATCCCCGAGCTGCGCATCCCGCACCAGCCCGGCGACGCCGTGTCGCTGGTGGAGCGCCAGGTACGCCTGCTGCGCGAGCGCAACATCGAGATGCGCCACCGGCTCTCGCAACTGATGGACGTGGCCCGCGAGAACGACCGCCTGTTCGACAAGACCCGCCGCCTGGTCCTCGACCTGCTCGACGCCACCAGCCTGGAAGACGTGGTCAGTACCGTCGAGGACAGCCTGCGCCACGAGTTCCAGGTGCCCTACGTGAGCCTGATCCTGTTCAGCGACAGTAGCGTCTCGGTGGGCCGCTCGGTGAGCAGCGCGGAGGCGCACCAGGCCATCGGCGGCCTGCTCTCCGGCGGCAAGACCGTCTGCGGCGTGCTGCGTCCACACGAACTGGCGTTCCTCTTCGGCGAGAGCGACCGCGACGAGATCGGCTCCGCAGCGGTGGTCTCCCTGAGTTTCCAGGGCCTGCACGGCGTGCTCGCCATCGGCAGTCCCGATCCGCAGCATTACAAGAGTTCCCTCGGCACCCTGTTCCTCGGCTACGTCGCCGAGGTCCTGGCCCGCGTGCTGCCGCGCTTCTCCTCGCCGCTGCGCTCGGTCCGCTGAGCGCGGCGGGCGGTCCGAGATGCGCGCCGACCTGGATGCCTTCCTCGAACATCTGCGCAGCGAGCGCCAGGTCTCCGCGCACACCCTCGACGGCTACCGCCGCGACCTGCTGAAGATCCTCGCCCTCGCCGAAAAGGCCGGGCTCTCCGACTGGAACGCCCTCGACACCCGCAGCCTGCGCACCTTCGTCGCCCGCCTGCACCAGCAGGGCCAATCCAGCCGCAGCCTGGCACGGCTGCTCTCGGCGACGCGCGGCCTCTACCAGTACCTGCTACGCGAAGGGCGCTGCCGGCACGACCCTGCCAACGGCCTGAGCGCGCCGAAGAGTCCGCGCAAGCTGCCCAGGACCCTCGACGCCGACCGCGCCCTGCAATTGCTCGACGGTGCCGTGGAGGATGACTTCATCGCCCGCCGCGACCAGGCCCTGCTGGAGCTGTTCTATTCCTCCGGGCTGCGCCTCTCGGAACTGGTCGGCCTCGATCTCGAATGGCTGGACCTCAAGGAAGGCCTGGTGCGAGTGCGCGGCAAGGGCAACAAGGTCCGCGAGCTGCCGGTCGGCAAGGCCGCGCGCCAGGCGCTCGAAGCCTGGCTGCCGCTGCGCGCCCAGGCCGCTCCGGAAGACGGAGCGGTGTTCATCGGCCGCGGCGGCAAGCGCCTGACGCCACGGGCGATCCAACTGCGAGTGCGCCAGGCCGGCGTCCGCGAGCTGGGCCAGCACCTGCACCCGCACATGCTGCGGCATTCCTTCGCCAGCCATCTGCTGGAGTCGTCCGGCGACCTGCGCGCCGTGCAGGAACTGCTCGGCCACGCCGACATCGCCACGACCCAGATCTATACCCACCTGGACTTCCAGCACCTGGCCTCGGTCTACGACCGCGCCCATCCCCGCGCCAAGCGCAAGGGCAACGCCGATGGAGGCAACGACCCATGAGCAGCCTGCGACTGATCACCTTCGACCTCGACGACACCCTGTGGGACGTCGCCCCGGTGATGAACAACGCCGAGGCCCTGCTCCGCGAATGGCTGGCGAGCAACGCGGCGCGCCTGGGTCCGGTGCCCATCGAGCACCTGTGGGCGATCCGCACCCGCCTGCTGGATCGCGAACCGATGCTGCGCCACCGTCTCAGCGAGCTGCGCCGGCGCATCCTGTTCCATGCCCTGCTCGACGCCGGTTATCCACAGGCGGAGGCGGAAAGCCTGGCCGAGGCCGGTTTCCAGGTATTCCTCGAAGCGCGCCACCGGGTCACCCTGTTTCCCGAAGTCCACCCGACCCTGGAGATCCTCGCCGACCGCTTCACCCTCGGCGTGCTCACCAACGGTAACGCCGACGTGCGCCGCCTGGGCCTGGCCGACTACTTTCGGTTCGCCCTCTGCGCCGAGGAACTGGGCGTCGGCAAGCCCGACCCGACGCCATTCCGCGAAGCCCTGAAGCGCGCCGGCGTCGAGGCCTCGGCAGCGGTACACATCGGCGACCACCCCAACGACGACATCGCCGGAGCGCGCCGCGCCGGCATGCGTGCCATCTGGTTCAACCCAAACGGCAAGCCCTGGGCCGGGGAGGAAGAGCCGAGCGCGGAGATCCGCAGCCTCGCCGAGCTGCCGGCCCTGCTCGCCCGCCTGCAATGACGAACCGGGCCCCCGGTCGCGGGTAGCGCCCTAGGCACGCGAAGCGCTGGCCTTGAAGCGCCCGACCCCGCGCAAGATGGAAAACGCCACCGCAACGGCAGCCAACGTCAGCGACACGCCGAAAAGCAGCAACGCCGTCGACGCACCGAAGCGATCCGCGATCAACCCGGTGAAGATCACCGGCAGGCTGAAGCCGAGGTAGGCCAACAGGAAGTAGCCCGCGCTGGCCCGCGGCTTTTCCGCACCGGCCAGGACATTCACCGCCGACAGCCCGCCCAGGTAGGTAAAGCCGTAGCAGGAACTGCTCGCGCCCAGCGCGCCGAACAGCACCGCAGCCAGCGAGCCGTGGATCGCGCCCCAGGCCAGCAGGGCATAGCTCGGCGGCAGGATCACCAGCCCCAGGCAGGTCGCCGAGGCCGGCGCCATCCGCCGCGCCAGCGGCTGGAACAGCAGGCCGCAGCTGATCACGGTGAAGGTCGAGAAGCCCGACCAGCGCGCCAGCCCGTGGGCTGCCAGCAGCGAAGGCAGGACCGCGATGACCAGGCCCACAGTGGCCCATGCCAGCAGGATCGAGAAGCCGTACGGCAGGCTGCCGGCGGGAAAGAACGGCAGCCGCAGCATCGGCGTATCGCGCCCGCGCGGCGCCTCGTCTGGCAGGCCCGCCACCGCCGCCAGGGCCACGCAGGCCAGTCCCAGCTGGACCCAGAAGCTGCCGGGCACCAGGCTCTCCCGGAACAGCAGGAACAGACTGGTCAGTGCCGCGCCGAGGCCGAAGCCGAGCGAGGTGCTGGCGGTCACCCAGTTGGCCGAGGTGCGGGAATCCCCGCCCGCCATCAGTTCGCTCATGTAGGCCGTCCCGGTGGCCGATGCCAGGGCCGTGCCGACGCCGAGCAACAGGCGCGCCACGCCGAGCGCCTCCAGGCGCGGCCAGAGCGCCATCACCAGGGTGGCCACCATCGACAGCAGCAACGCGACGACGATCGGCGGCTTGCGCCCGATCCGATCGGACAACCCGCCGAGTACCAGCAGCACCGGCAGTACGCCGAGCACATAGCCGGAGAAAGCGCTGGCGGTGGCCGCCGCGCCGTAGCCGGAAAGCTCCGCGTAGGCGGTGTACAGCGGCGCCTGGAGGTTCACCGCCAAGGTGATCAGGCACAGGCCGAAGGCCAGGCATGCGGCGTGGCGATGGGTATTGCTCATGCGTTTCTCCGTACAAGGGCCTGCCGCGGCAGAGCGGTGGGCATTGGCTAGCCCGCGAGAAGAGGCGTCGACTATCCGGCGCGACGGCGCTACGGAACAAGTAACAGCTGTTCGGATTTGTGATTAACTGTTCGCCTGAAAAGACCGAACAGTGAGTCAGGCATGCACCTCCGGATCGACCGCAAAGCCAGCGAGCCGCTGGTGCAGCAGATCGTCGCAGGGGTCAGCGGCTGGATCCGCGGCAATCGCGTCCGCGCCGGCACGCGGATTCCGTCGATACGCCAGTTGGCCAGGGAAAACCAGCTCAGCCAGTCCAGCGTGATCGAGGCCTACGACCGCCTGGTCGCCCTGGGGCTGCTGGAATCGCGGCACGGCTCGGGGTTCTTCGTCGCCGAGGCACCCGCCGCCGCTACCGAACTCGACAGCGAGTGGCACGAAGGCGCGGAAAGCGCATGGGGCCAGTTCAGCGGCAGCTCGACGAAACTCAAGCTCGGCTGCGGCTGGATTCCGGACAGTTGGCGGGAAGTCGAGGAACTCAGCTACGCGATCCGCCAGGTCGCCCGCAGCGAACTCGCCGGGCTGTTCGACTACAGCACTCCGCTGGGCCTGCCGGCGCTGCGCCAGCACATCCAGAAACGTCTGCGGCTGATCGATATCCATGTCGACCCGGAGCAGATCCTCACCACCACCGGCGCCAGCCATGCCCTCGACCTGTTGGTACGCACGCTGCTCAAGCCGGGCGACGTGGTGGTGGTGGAGAACCCCGGCTACTACAACCTGTTCAACCTGCTGAAATTCCACGGGGTGAAGATGCTCGGCGTGCCGCGCACCCGCCACGGCCCGGACACCGCCGCGCTGGAGGCGATCCTCCTCGCGCACAAGCCGAAGTTCCTCTTCACCAACAGCATGTACCACAACCCCACCGGCACCAGCCTCAGCCCCTCGGTGGCCCACCGCGTGCTGCAACTGGCCGAGCAGCATGATTTCCACATCGTCGAGGATGACATCTACGCCGACTTCCAGAACGGCCCCAGCACCCGCCTGGCAACCCTCGATTCGCTGCGCCGGGTGATCTACCTGGCGAGCTTTTCGAAGACCCTCAGTTGCTCGCTACGGGTCGGCTACCTGATCGCCGGCCCCGAGCTGATCCGGCGCCTGGCGGATGTGAAGATGTACACCAGCATCGGCAGCCAGCGCTTCGCCGAATGCGTGGTCTCGACCATGCTCGCCAACGGCAGTTACCGCAAGCTGGTGCAACGCCTGCGCCAGCGCCTGACCCGGCAGATGGCGGCGACCCTGCGGGTGCTTGGGGACAACGGCTGGGAGGTGTTCGCCGAACCGGTCGGCGGGATGTTCGTCTGGGCCCGTATCGGCGACTACCCGTTCGCCGAATTGCAGGCCGTGGCGACACGCCTGGACGTGCTGCTGTCGCCGGGCAGCGGCTTCAGCCCGGAAGGCGAGGAGAGCGACTGGCTGCGTATCAACATCGCCTATGCCAGCGACCCGCGGGCCCTGGCGTTCTTCGAGGCGTTCGGGTGAGGCGCGCTCTTGCCCTCCCCTGCCTCACTGGTAGTCGAGCAGGATCACCATCGCGGCCAGGACCGAGCCGGGCGTGATTTTCTCGGCGGTCTGCACATAGGACGCTTTCATCGGGATCCAGTACGCCCCGCCGGTGTTCTTGTCGTACGCGGTCACCGGCAACGAGAGTCCCATCCGTAGCGGCACGCCGGCCTCGTCGGTGACCCGGATCGATACGCCGGTCGCGGTGCTGCCCGCCAGGCGCGGCAGCACACCCGAGCCTTCGGCCACCGCCCCCCCCACCGCTTGAAGGCTGTAGCCGACGCGGTTGTACCCGCGAGGACAGCCGGCCACTACGAGATTGAACGGGGTAACGGCCGCGTAGGTGCCGACGCCGTTCAGCCGGGCGGCAGCGATCGACTGCAGCTTCACGGTCTGGTCGGCGACCTGGCAGGTCGCATTGATCGTGGTGACGCTCCCGGTCAACCTGACGGAAGAGGTGCCAGACGCGACAAGCCCGTCCTTGTAGGTAATGAGGAAGTACGAGTTGAACGCTCCGCTCGCGAACTGGCCGTCGGAGAGCGGCGTCGAGTTGCGGAACAATTGGACCTCCGCGATTTGCGAGAAAGTGCCCTTGAAACGGCTGCTCGCCGGTATGCCATCCAGCAGCAGGCGCACCGAAAGGCCCGGCACGTTGGTATTCAGGTCCGGACCATCGACCGGGTCCCAGACACTTCCCTTGTTGTACAGAGCGACGCCGATGAGATCGCAGCTGGGCTTGCCGCACAGTTGCATGGGAGTGAACGTGTAGCGCGACGTGACGTTTCCCTCGGGAAGGATCGAGGGGACGGCGATATCGCGGCCGCCGAAAGCGTACAGATTGGCAGCCATGCTGGTGCCGGCGGGAACGAACAGGACTGCCGCGATCAGCAGGGTTCGACGGAACGTCTTGAACTCCATGGGATGACAACCGATGTGTCCGGCATGTCCGGGAAAATCCGGCGGAACCGGCGCGAACTTGATGGGTGGCGAATCTTTTCAGAACGCCTGGAAAAGAGCCATAAGACAGGACCTACACGGCTCCGCGAATCCACCTAAGAATCGCTAGGAAAATTCTTAAGCAAGCTCTACAGCTCGCTCTCCGGCAAGTGCAGGATCGGCCCCGGACGCCGCTTGGAGCGCCTGGATGGCAAGCAGCTTCGGTTGACGATGTGGAACGGTAGCGCTGCCACCGGAAAGGAAAAGGCCTTGGCCCGTCGCCAGCCGTGCCTGAACAGGCGAAAGATCGGCTCGCCAACCGGGATGCGGCGGGGCGAGATGCCCGCCAAGATAGCAGGCGCCATAGCACAAGGCCCGCCACTCCCTCACGGGTGGCGGGCCTTGGGATGACGCGAAATCAGATGGGGCGGCTGCCGTACTTGCTGTCCGGCTTCTTCGGCGGATCGGCCACCACGTTGGGTTCGATCTCCTGCACCTTTCCACCGCGGGAAAGGAATTCCTCCATCGCCTTGGCGAGGGCGTCACGCTCTTTCTGCTTGGCTTCGACCGAGGGCAGTTCCTCTTCCACCACGGCGGCTTTCGCCTTCTTGCCGGGGGCGGGGGCCTCGTCGCCGTCACTGCTGTCCGCTTCGCCGTCGTCGGCCGCGGCCAGCTCTTCGCCGTCGTCCTCGTCAGCGCCGTCCAGCTCGTCCTGTTCCAGTTCTTCTTCGCTCATGGTCAACCTCTCGGTGCTGCAAAAGCAGGTTAGTTATAGCCCAGCCGCGCGTTTTGATGAGCGCCGCCGGAAAAAATTCATACTGACTCGCCCTGCCAGGTGGCGAGCACGCGCCGTGCCCCGCCCCTGTCCCGGTGTTCACCGAGATAGATCCCCTGCCAGGTGCCCAGTGCCAACCCTCCCGACTGTATCGGCAGGGTCAGTTGGCAGCCCAGCAGGCTGGCCTTGAAATGCGCCGGAAGGTCGTCCGGACCTTCGTCGTTGTGTTCATAGCCGACTTCGCCGCGTGGCGCCAGCCGCTCGAAAAAACGCTCGAAATCCCGGCGTACGGCAGGATCGGCATTTTCATTCAGGGTCAGTGAAGCCGACGTATGTTGCAAAAGCAGGTGCAGCAGGCCGACCCGGCACCGCCGAAGCTCCGGCAAGGCGTCGAGTATCTCCTCGGTGACGAGGTGAAAGCCCCGCGGACGCGGGCGCAAGGTGATCAGGGTCTGCTGCCACATGCTGCTGTTCCAAATCGGCTCCGATCCGTCGCGCCGCGCATTCTAGCGCGGCATTTGAAAAAGCAAAGAGCGTAAGAGACAGACCTGTGAAAGCTGAGGGTTGCGCAGTCCGCCGGCAGTCGCTGAAAGACCGGTTGCGGAGAGGTCGTGGCAGTCGCGGGAAACGCCCAGGACTTTCGACGCGCAAGGGCATGGCGTTCGGCGAAGGCGAGCGCGGGAGGCAAGCCGACGCCCGGCGGAAAGCCGGGCGCCGGCAGGTATTACAGGTTGTAGCCGCGCTCGTTGTGCAGCGCCAGGTCGAGACCGACCGCTTCCTCCTCCTCGGTGACCCGCAGGCCCATGACCAGGTCCAGCACCTTGAGGATCACGAAGGTCACCACGGCGGTGTAGACCACGGTGAAGGCCACGCCCTTGAACTGCACGAAGAACTGCGCGCCGATGTCCTCCACGCTGCCGAAGCCGCCCAGCGACGGCGCCGCGAAGATCCCGGTGAGCAGCGCGCCGACGATACCGCCGACCGCATGTACGCCGAAGGCGTCGAGGGAATCGTCGTATTTCAGCGCGCGCTTGAGACTGGTGGCGGCGAAGAAGCAGATCACCCCGGAGGCCAGGCCAATCACCAGCGCGCCCATCGGACCGGCGGTGCCGGCGGCCGGGGTGATCGCCACCAGACCGGCGACCACGCCGGACGCGATGCCCAGGGCGCTCGGCTTGCCGTGGGTGATCCACTCGGCGAACATCCAGGCCAGGGCCGCGGCGGCGGTAGCGATCTGGGTCACCAGCATGGCCATCCCGGCGGTGCCGTTGGCGGCGGCGGCGGAACCGGCGTTGAAACCGAACCAGCCGATCCACAGCATGGCCGCCCCGACCAGGGTGTAGCCGAGGTTGTGCGGCGCCATCGGCGTGGTCGGGTAGCCCTTGCGCTTGCCCAGCACCAGGCAGGCGACCAGGCCGGCGATACCGGCGTTGATGTGCACCACGGTGCCGCCGGCGAAGTCCAGCACGCCCCAGTCCCACATCAGGGCGCCGTCGCCACTCCAGACCATGTGCGCGATCGGCGCGTAGACCACGGTGAACCAGACCGCCATGAAGATCAGCATCGCCGAGAACTTCATGCGCTCGGCGAAGGCGCCGACGATCAGCGCCGGAGTGATGATCGCGAAGGTCATCTGGAAGGTGATGAACACGCTTTCCGGGAACAGCGCGGTGGCGGAAGTCAGGCCGTCGGCGGTGAGACCGCTGAGGAAGGCCTTGTCCAGCCCGCCGACGAAGGAATTGAAGTTGAGGACGCCCTTCTCCATCCCGGCGGTATCGAACGCCAGGCTGTAGCCATAGACCACCCAGAGAATGGTGATCAGGCCGGTGATGGCGAAGCACTGCATCATGATCGACAGCACGTTCTTCGCTCGCACCATGCCGCCGTAGAACAGCGCCAGACCGGGGATGGTCATGAGCAGGACGAGCGCAGTGGAGATCAGCATCCAGGCGGTGTCGCCGCTGTTCAGGACGGGTTCCTCGGCGGCCAGGGCGACGCCCGGCAAAGCGAGGGACAATAGGGCTCCTAGCCCTGCGATCTTACGCAGAGTCATGTTGGTATTCTCCTGGGGCTTTTGGGGGTTCGGTTGGGCTTAGATCGCGTCGGTATCGGTTTCGCCGGTACGGATGCGGATGGCCTGTTCCAGGTTCACCACGAAGATCTTGCCGTCACCGATCTTGCCGGTATTGGCCGCCTTGGTGATCGCCTCGATGACGCGGTCCAGCTGGTCGTCGGCGATCGCCACGTCGATCTTCACCTTGGGCAGGAAGTCGACGACGTACTCGGCGCCGCGATACAGCTCGGTGTGGCCCTTTTGCCGGCCGAAACCCTTGACCTCGGTCACCGTGATGCCCTGCACACCGATCTCGGACAACGACTCGCGGACGTCGTCCAACTTGAACGGCTTGATGATGGCAGTGACTAGCTTCATGAAACTCTCTCCCGTGTTTGGTGGACTCGCCCCAGGAAAACGAACCCGAGGACAGTCTAAGCGCAGTGTCTGGCTTTGTAACGCGCCGGTCCCTCTGGGAAGCATGATCGGGACCCTCCGCCCCGACCTGGCCCTGCTGCGGCCGTTCGATGCCGCAACCTGCCGGCCTCCCGCAACCGCCTCATCTGCCGCACCGGTACTGCTTCAGTGCACGCCTCACCCCGGCCAAAGCAGAAAGCTTGCCAGCTCCGGCAAATCCGCCGGATTTCAAGCCCTTAGCCGCCAACCCGGGGATAGTGCGGAACGCCGGCCTCCGGGCGGCGCACCAAATAGGCGCAGACGCGCTCCGACAGTTGCGCAAAAAGTGTGCAATGGCCCTCCCGCGAGCGCCGCCGACATCGTGCTAGACTGCCGCCCACTCGTTACCGGAACCCTCGCCATGCTGCCGCCCAAAGCCGTCTTCGAAGCCCTCAGCCAACAAGCCAGCCGCCTGTTCGCCGGCGAATCGCCGTTGCCCAAGGCCGAGCTGGAGTCGCAGTTCCGCGCCCTGATGCAGAGCGCTTTCAGCAAGCTCGACCTGGTCAGCCGCGAGGAATTCGACAGCCAGATGCTGGTCCTCGCCCGCACCCGCGCACGGCTGGAAGCCCTGGAGGCCAAGGTGGCGGAACTCGAAAGCAAGCTGACGCCGCCCGCCGACTGATCCTTCCCCCTGCGAGCGGCGTGAGATCAAGGAGCGATCCATGTCCCTGGCGATTGTCCACAGCCGAGCCCAGGTCGGCGTCGAAGCCCCCTGCGTCAGCGTCGAGGCGCACCTGGCCAACGGCCTGCCTTCGCTGACCCTGGTCGGCCTGCCGGAAACCGCGGTGCGCGAGAGCAAGGACCGCGTGCGCAGCGCCCTGCTCAATGCCGGTTTCGACTTCCCCGCGCGGCGCATCACCCTCAACCTCGCCCCCGCCGACCTGCCCAAGGACGGCGGTCGCTTCGACCTGGCCATCGCACTCGGCATCCTCGCCGCCAGCGGCCAGTTGCCCGGCACCGCCCTCGACGGCCTGGAGTGCCTTGGCGAACTGGCCCTGTCCGGGGCGATCCGGCCAGTGCGAGGCGTATTGCCGGCCGCGCTGGCGGCGCGCGACGCAAGGCGCGTTCTGGTGGTACCGAAGGAAAATGCCGAAGAGGCCAGCCTGGCCAGCGGGCTGACGGTGTTCGCCGTGGACCACCTGCTGGAGATCGCCGGACACCTCTCCGGCCAGGCCCCGCTGCTGCCCTACCAGGCCCGCGGCCTGCTCCGCGCGCCCTTCCCTTATCCAGACCTGGCCGAGGTCCAGGGCCAGGCCGCCGCCAAGCGCGCCCTGCTGGTGGCCGCCGCCGGCGCGCACAACCTGTTGCTCAGCGGCCCGCCGGGCACCGGCAAGACCCTCCTGGCCAGCCGCCTGCCCGGCCTGCTGCCGGCGCTCGACGAGGACGAGGCCCTGGAGGTCGCAGCGATCCATTCGGTGGCCAGCCACGTCCCCCTCAGGCACTGGCCGCAGCGACCGTTCCGCCAGCCGCACCACTCCGCCTCCGCGCCGGCCCTGGTCGGCGGCGGCAGCCGCCCGCAGCCGGGCGAGATCACCCTGGCGCACCAGGGCGTGCTGTTCCTCGACGAACTGCCGGAGTTCGAGCGCAAGGTCCTGGAGGTCCTGCGCGAGCCGCTGGAAAGCGGCGAGATCGTCATTGCCCGGGCCAACGGCCGGGTACGTTTCCCGGCGCGCTTCCAACTGGTGGCGGCGATGAATCCCTGTCCCTGTGGCTACCTCGGCGATCCCAGCGGCCGCTGCCGCTGCACCCCGGAACAGGTCCAGCGCTACCGGGGCAAGCTGTCCGGACCGCTGCTCGATCGCATCGACCTGCACGTCAGCGTGCTCCGCGAAAGCACCAGCCTGCAGCCAGGACACGGCGAAACCGCTACCGCCGAGATCAGCGAACGGGTTGGCGCCGCACGGCAACGGCAACTGGCCCGCCAGGGCTGCGCCAATGCCCATCTCGACCTCCAGGCGATGCACCGCAATTGTGCACTCGCCGAAGCGGACCGCCGCTGGCTGGAGGCTGCCGGAGAGCGCCTGGAACTTTCCTTGCGCGCCTTGCATCGCATACTCAAGGTGGCCCGGACGCTGGCCGACCTGGAGCGCATCGATGCTATCGAACGCCGGCACCTGGCGGAAGCCCTGCAGTATCGGGCAACGACCTCCACGTGAAGCGTAATAATTCAGCAAAGCTATCGATTAAGGCTTTCCGAATCAAATTAGCTATCACGATGTGTTAGGCTGTTTCGTCTTCCGCCTTCGGCGGGCAATCCGATCACAAGGAGAGCTAGCTTACATGGAGACACCCACTACCCCCCGGAGCACCCTGAATCCTCCGGTCTTCTATACCTCCGCCGCCCTGATCCTGGCCCTGGTGCTGTTCACCGTGCTCCTCCAGGAAGAAGCGCAATCGCTGTTCAACCACGTCCAGCAATGGATCATCACCAACGCCAGCTGGTTCTACGTACTGGCCGTGGCGCTGATCCTGATCAGCGTGGTGTTCCTCGCCGTCAGCCGCTACGGCGACATCAAGCTCGGCCCCGACCACAGTCGTCCCGACTACCGCAACACCACCTCGTTCGCCATGCTGTTCTCCGCCGGCATGGGCATCGGTCTGATGTTCTTCGGCGTTGCCGAACCGGTGATGCACTTCACCACCCCACCGGTAGGCGAGCCGAATACCGTGCAGGCGGCGAAGGAAGCGATGAAGCTGACCTTCTTCCACTGGGGCCTGCATGCCTGGGCGATCTACGCCATCGTCGCGCTGATCCTGGCCTTCTTCAGCTATCGCCACGGCCTGCCGCTAACCCTGCGCTCGGCGCTGTATCCGCTGATCGGCGAACGTATCTACGGCCCCATCGGCCACGCGGTGGATATCTTCGCGATCATCGGCACTGTGTTCGGCGTGGCGACTTCGCTCGGCTACGGCGTGCTGCAGATCAACAGCGGTCTGCACCACCTGTTCGGCTGGCCGGTGAACCAGACCGTGCAGATCGCCCTGATCGCCGCCACCTGCGGCCTCGCCACGCTATCGGTGGCCAGCGGACTGGACCGCGGCATCCGCATCCTGTCCGAACTGAACCTGAGCCTGGCGGTGATCCTGCTGCTCTTCGTGCTGGTCCTCGGGCCGACCGTGTTTCTCCTGCAGACCTACGTGCAGAACACCGGGGCCTACCTGTCCGACATCGTCAACAAGACCTTCAACCTGTACGCCTACGAGCCCACCGATTGGATCGGCGGCTGGACCCTGCTGTACTGGGGCTGGTGGCTGTCCTGGTCGCCCTTCGTCGGCCTGTTCATCGCCCGTATCTCGCGCGGCCGCACCATCCGCGAGTTCGTCTGCGGCGTGCTGTTCGTCCCGGCCGGCTTCACCCTGCTGTGGATGACGGTGTTCGGCGATACCGCCATCCACATGGTCCTGCAGGAGGGCTTCACCCAGTTGGCCGAAGTGGTCAACCAGGACAGTTCGGTGGCGCTGTTCGCCTTCCTCGAGCACTTCCCGCTGGGCAGCGTGATCTCGCTGGTGGCGGTGCTGATGGTGGTGGTGTTCTTCGTCACCTCGGCCGACTCCGGCGCGCTGGTGGTGGACATGCTGGCCTCCAGCGGCAAGGACCACTCGCCGCTCTGGCAGCGGATATTCTGGTCGGTGCTGATGGGCGTGGTGGCCATCGCCCTGCTCCTCGCCGATGGCCTCAAGGCGCTGCAAACCGCGACCATCGCCAGCGCGCTGCCATTCTCCATCGTGCTCCTGGCGTCGATCTGGGGCCTGTTCAAGGCGCTGCACCTGGATGCCACCAAGCGCGGCATCCGCTACCAGGCGCTGACCTTCTCCCGCCCCACCACGCGCAGCGGCGCAAGCGAGGGCGACGGTTGGCAGCGCCGCCTGCGCAACATCGCCATGTTCCCGAGGCGCAGCCACGTCAACCGCTTCATCACCGATGTGGCGCGACCGGCCTGCGAGGACGTCGCCGCCGAACTGCGCAAGCAGGGCTACGAAGTCCAGGTGCAGGACGGCGAGGACGGCCGGGTTCGGCTGGAAGTCAGCCACGGCGGCGAGGTCGATTTCATCTACGAGGTGCGTCCGCGCGCCTTCACCACGCCGAGCTTCGTGATGCGCGACACCGAGGACAGCAGCGAGTCGCGCAAGTATTTCCGCGCCGAGGTCCATCTCCAGGAAGGCGGCCAGGACTACGACATCATGGGCTGGAGCCGCGACGGCGTGATCGGCGACATCCTCGATCAGTACGAGCGGCACATGCACTTCCTGCACGTGGTGCGCTGAGGGATGCGGGGGCCGGCCAATGCCGGCCCCTCGCCGTTTCGCCTACTGGATCTGCTCCGGGGTGACGATCACCCAGTTCCTGTCCGCCGTCACCGGCAGGCCGGCCTTGGCCTGGGCGGCGGAATGCTGCTTGATCATGCCGTTGATCTGCTCCATGTACTTGGCCTTGCGGTTGACCCACAGGTGCACGCCGTTTTCCGCGGTGCCGTTGAACAGCATGTAACCGTCGCTGTCCGGGGTATCGCCGGCGACCAGGATCGGCCGCTTCCAACGGTCGATGTAGGTGAGGATCGCAGCCTGCTTGCCGGCCATCCAGGTCGCCGGGGTCCACAGGTAGGGGGTCACCTCCAGGTCGAGGTTGGCCTTGGGATCGTACTTGCCCTCGGCGATCTGCTTGCGTGCGGTGGTCAGCTCGCCGGTCTTGCGGTTCTTCAGCAGGGTGGTGACGCCGATGACGTTCTCCGGCTTGGCGTTGTAGCCATACCTGGGGTCCGCCGCGACCATCCGCACCAGTTCCTCGTGGGCCGCGCTGATCACGTAGACCTCGATGCCGTTTTCCATCAGCTTGTTGTACAGCTCGCGCTGGCCGCTGAACACGCGCGGCGGCTCGACGTCGAGCGTGGCGAGCTTGTCGCCGTCGTAATAGGTGGCGGGGATCGGCTTGCCGTAGGCCATCAGTTCGTCGACATAGCCCTTCAGTTCCCTGAGGGTGAAGCCTGAGAACACCTGGGCGACCCAGGGATAGCAGACCATGTCGTCGATCTCGCAAAGCCGGTAGTAGTAGCTGAACAGGCTCTCCTTGTGCCCGGCCTGGTCCTTGAACGGGATCAGTTTCAGCGAAGGGTCGAGCCTGTCGCGGGTCAGCACGCCCTTCATTTCCAGATAGGGCAGCAGCGATTCTTCCAGGTCGTAGCGATAGCTGGTGTTGTCCATGTCGAACACGGCGTAGGCGCCCTTGTTCGCGTTGGCCTCGATCAGCGCATTCAGTTGCCTGGCGGCAGGGGCCGGCCAGTGCTCGAGTTCGGTGGCGCTGGCCTGGCCGACTGCGGCGGCGAGCGCCAGCGCGGCGAGTATTCCTTTGGCGAAGGTCATGGCGGGTTCCTTTGGGCGGTTGGAAGGAAGCTCCGTCCCCTGCCGCTCCCGACAGGCAACGACCAACGACCCTAGCGCAAACCCTGCGCCCGGCCCAGCGACGGCAGCGACCTGTAACGTCGCGTCAGCGCCAGGAGTTGTCCGGCGGCGTCACGCCAGCCGCTCGACGACGGGCAGACGCATCGCCGCCACCTCCGCGAGGAGGAAGTCGCGCAATCGCTGGAAGCGTTCCTGTCCCCTGCGGGCGCGAGGCCAGACCAGGTGATAGCTTTCGCCGCTGGCCACCGCCACCGGCCAGGGCAGGCCGATGCGGCCCTGGGCAACATCCTCGGCGACCATCACCAGGTCGCCGATGGACACGCCATAGCCTCGTGCGGCGGCGACGATGCCCAGTTCCAGCGTGTCGAACACCTGGCCGCCCTTGAGCGACACCTCGTCCCCCAGCCCGGTCCGCTGCAGCCAGCGTCGCCAGTCGCGACGATCCGGCGTGGGGTGCAGCAGCTCGCTGTCACGCAGGCGTTGGAGGGTCCAGGGCTCCACGGCCTCGTCGGGATCGCAGACCGGCACCAGCCATTCGGCGAACAGCGCTGCCGTTTCCCATTCCGGGCTGAACTGGCCGCTGCCCAGCAACACCGCGCAGTCGAAAGGCTCGCGCTGGAAATCCACCGAGTCCACATCCATCCAGGCACTGGTGAGCTGCACCTCGATATCCGGGTTCAGGTGGCGGAAGCGGCTCAGGCGCGGTAGCAGCCAGCGCAGGGTAAGGGTGGAAGGCGCCTTCAGGCGCAGGGTGGCGTCGTCCACGCGCAGGGCGGTGCAGGCCCGTTCCAGCGCATCGAAGCCGTCGCGCAGCCCGGGCAGTAGCAGGCGTGCCGGCTCGGTCAGCTGCAACTGGCGGCCATGGCGCTCGAACAGACGACAACCGAAGTGCTCCTCCAGGGTACGGATGTGCCGGCTCACCGCGCTCTGGGTTATCGCCAGTTCCTCGCCGGCGCGGGTGAAAGAGGCGTGCCGGGCGGCAGCCTCGAAGGCGCGCAGGGCATACAGCGGGGGCAGGCGACGGGTCATTGGGGAATTACCTCTTTCATGACTTTTACTCATGCCTGGCATCTTGTTTTTCCTTTTGTGGAGCCATGCCAGTCGCACCGAGAATAGCCGCATTCTCAACGCCGACAGCCCATCGCGGCAACCATCTCCTCCTGAGCCATACTCATCCATGTCCTCGCCATCCCTCGTCGAACTCAAAGCCATCCTGCGCCTGGCGGGCCCGTTGATCGCCGCCCAGCTGGCCTATGTCGCCATGGTCTTCACCGACACCGTGATGATGGGCAAGCTCGGCCCCGACGCGCTGGCCGCCGGCGGCCTGGGCGCGGTCAGCTACGCCTTCGTCTCGACGTTCTGTGTCGGCGTGGTGGCAGCGGTCGGCAACCTGGTGGCGATCCGTCACGGCTGCGACGCCGCCGCTGGCGCCGCCGCGGCCGCTCGCTCCGGACTCTGGGTCGGCGCCGCGCTGGCCCTGGCCGCCGGCCTGCTGCTATGGAACCTGCGGCCGCTGCTCCTGCTCTTCGGCCAGGCGCCGCAGACGGTGGACGGCGCCATGCAGTTCCTCCACAGCCTGACATTCGCCCTGCCCGGCTACATGGCCTTCATGGTCCTGCGCGGCTTCACCAGCGCCATCGACCGCGCCGGCCCGGTGATGGCGATCAGCGTGCTCGGCGCGCTGGCCAACCTGGCTCTCAACTATTCCTTCATAGAAGGCCTGTTCGGCCTGCCGCGCCTGGGCCTGGCCGGTATCGGCCTGGTCACCGCCCTCGTCATGAACTGCATGCCGCTGCTGCTGGCCCTGTATATCCGCCGGCAGCCGGCCTATGCCGCGTACTCGCTGCTGCGCGGACTGGGACGGCCGCAGCGGGCGATGGTCGAGGAGATCCTGCGCCTGGGGCTGCCCATCGGCGGCACCTACGCGGTGGAGTCGGGGATGTTCACGGTCGCCACCCTGTGCATGGGCATCATCGGCGATCACGCCCTGGCCGCGCACCAGATCGCCATCCAGGCGGTATACGTGGCGTTCATGGTGCCGGTGGGGTTGTCGTACGCCACCACCTACCGCATCGGCCAGCATTTCGGCGCCGGCCGCCTGCTCGAAGCACGCCGCGCCGGGCGCGTCGGCATCGGCTTCGGCGCGCTGTGCATGCTGCTCTTCGCCGGGCTCTTCTGGTGGATGCCGGAGGCCATCATCGGCCTGTTCCTCGACCGCGACGCCCCGGCCAACCGGGAGGTGGCCGCGATGGCCGTCTCGCTGCTGGCGATCGCCGCCTGGTTCGAGCTGTTCGACGGCACCCAGAACGTCGCCATGGGCGCGATCCGGGGTCTCAAGGACGCCCGCACCACCTTCCTGGTCGGCCTGGCCTGCTACTGGCTGGTCGGCGTGCCGCTGGCCTGCCTGCTGGCGTTCGCGGCCGGCTGGGGCGCCGCGGGCGTCTGGTGGGGGCTGGCCGGCGGCCTGGCCTGCGCAGCCATCGGCCTGACCCTGGCCTTCGAGTGGAAGACCGCGCGGTTGCTGCCGAAAGCCACGGCCAGCGAGACGTCGGCGCTCAATTGCCGAGCGGCTGGCCGCGGTGCGCCGAGCGCTCGCCGATGCCCAGGAAACGCGCCAGTTCCGCCAGCGGCAGCGGCGGACTGATCCAGTAGCCCTGCACCTGGTCGCAACCGAAATCGCGCAACTGCTCCTGCTGGCGCAGGGTCTCCACGCCTTCGGCAACCACTTCCAGGTTGAGGTTGTGCGCCAGGTTGATCATCGCCCGCACCAGTTGGAAGTTTTCCGCCCGCTGGTCCATGCCGCCGACGAAGCTGCGGTCGATCTTCAACAGGGTGATCGGCAGGCTATTGAGGTGGACGAAGGACGAGAAACCGGTGCCGAAGTCGTCCAGCGAAAAGCGCACGCCCAGTTGGCCGAGCGCCTGCATGGTCTGCAGCACCTGGTCGCTACGCCGCATCACGGCGGTCTCGGTCAGTTCGAACTCGAGCCAGCGCGCGTCGACGCCGTGCTCTTCGATCAACCGTTGCAGGGTCGGCAGCAACTGGCTGTCCTGGAACTGGCGGAACGACAGGTTCACCGCCATGTGCAACGGCTCCAGGCCGCGCCCGTTGAGCCACTGCATGTCGCGCAGGGCGCGGGCGATGACCCAGTAGCCGAGCGGCACGATCAGCCCGCTTTCCTCGGCCAGCGGGACGAACTCGCTGGGCGTGAGCAGGCCCCGCTCGCCGTGGCGCCAGCGCACCAGCGCCTCCAGGCCGACGATACGCCCGCTGTCCAGGCACAGTCGCGGCTGGTAGTGCAGCTCCAGCTCGTCGCGACGCAGCGCCCGGCGCAGTTCGGCTTCGAGGTCGGCGAGGCTGCGCACGCCACGGTTGATGCGTTCGTCGAAGACATGGAAGGTGCAACCCTGGCGGCTCTTGGCCTGCTGCATGGCGATGTGCGCATGCCACATCAGCGGGTCGGCGCCTTCGTCGGCACGGGCGTGGGCGAGGCCCAGGCTGCAACCCAGCAACAGGCTCTCGCCATCGATCCAGTAGGGCTCGCCGAGGCATTCGACGATGCGTTCGGCGACCCGCTCGGCGCGTTGCGGATCGCGACGGGTGTCCAGCAGCAGGGCGAACTCGTCGCTGCCCAGGCGCGCCAGGCTGTCACCGTTCTCCATGAAGCCGCGCAGGCGGTTGACCACCTGCAGGATCAGGCGGTCGCCGCCCTGGTGGCCGAGGGAATCGTTGACGTGACGGAAGTTGTCCAGGTCGAGGTGGCCGAGCACCAGGCCACGCCCGTCGAATTCGCTGAGGCGCGCCGCGAGCAGGGTCTGGAAGCCCTGGCGGTTGGCGATGCCGGTCAGCGGATCCTGCTCGGCGAGCAGTTGCAGGGTTGCCTGCAAGCCCAGGCGCTCGCGCGCGTAGCGCAGGCAGCGGCGCAGGCTGTCCTCGGAGAGCTGTTCGGCGGCCAGCCAGTCGACCACCCCAACCGGCGCCTGCGCCGGCTCCTGCTGCAACAGCAGGATCACCGGCCAGGGGCAGGGAGTCCCCAGCGGCAGGCAGGCCGGCGTGGCCAGGAGCAGCCCGCGGGGCTCGGCGGCGAACAGGGTGGCCGCGCCCTCCCAGGTGGTGACGATGCTCAGCGAAAAGGCAGGCCCCAGCGCTCTCAGGCGTTCACCTAGCAGTGGCGCCCAGTCCGGCGTATCCGCCAGAAGGAGCAGGCGCAAGGGTTCTGCGGGCGCTGACAAGCAACCTCCAAAGTTTTAAGAATCTTCGTAAAGAACGAACGGCATCATCCTAATGCGGTAGGGAATCTACAGCAAAATGGCGTGAACGATCTCGGGATCGGTCACAGCTTGCACGCTAATTCTCGCGGATGCCAGCCAGCCTGTTAGAATACGCCCCCGCTTCAACCCTCTCTTCCGGCCTGTTCCTATGTCCCGACTCAATCCCCGGCAGCAAGAAGCCGTGAACTACGTCGGCGGTCCCCTGCTGGTCCTGGCTGGCGCCGGCTCCGGCAAGACCAGCGTGATCACCCGCAAGATCGCCTATCTCGTCCAGCAGTGCGGTATCCGCGCCCAGTACATCGTCGCCGTGACCTTCACCAACAAGGCCGCGCGGGAGATGAAGGAGCGCGTCGGCACCCTGCTGCGCGGCGGCGAGGGCAAGGGCCTGACCGTCTCGACCTTCCACAACCTCGGCCTGAACATCATCCGCAAGGAACACGAGCGGCTCGGCTACAAGCCCGGTTTCTCGATCTTCGACGAGTCGGACATCAAGGCGCTGCTGACCGACATCATGCAGAAGGAGTATTCCGGGGACGACGGCGTCGACGAGATCAAGAACTACATCGGCGCCTGGAAGAACGACCTGATCCTTCCGGAGGAGGCGCTGGAAAAGGCCCGCAACCCCAAGGAGCAGACCGCCGCGATCGTCTACCTGCATTACCAGCGCACCCTGCGTGCCTACAACGCGGTGGACTTCGACGACCTGATCCTGCAACCGGTGAAGCTGTTCCAGGAACATCCGGACGTCCTCCAGAAGTGGCAGAACAAGGTGCGCTACATGCTGGTGGACGAGTACCAGGACACCAACGCCAGCCAGTACCTGCTGGTCAAGCTGCTGGTGAAGGACCGCGCCCAGTTCACCGTGGTCGGCGACGACGACCAGTCGATCTACGCCTGGCGCGGCGCGCGCCCGGAAAACCTGATGCAGCTGAAGGAAGACTTCCCTTCGCTGAAGGTGGTGATGCTGGAGCAGAACTACCGCTCCACCAGCCGCATCCTCAAGTGCGCGAACGTCCTCATCGCCAACAACCCGCACGTATTCGAGAAGCAGTTGTGGAGCGAGATGGGCCACGGCGATCCGATCCGGGTGATCCGCTGCCGCAACGAGGACGCCGAAGCCGAGCGCATCGCCATGGAGATCCTCACCCTGCACCTGCGCACCGAGCGGCCGTACAGCGAGTTCGCCATCCTCTACCGTGGCAACCACCAGGCCAAGCTGATGGAGCTGAAGCTCCAGCACCACCAGATTCCCTATCGGCTCTCTGGCGGCACCAGCTTCTTCGGGCGCCAGGAAGTGAAGGACCTGATGTCCTACTTCCGCCTGCTGGTGAACCCCGACGACGACAACGCCTTCCTCAGGGTGATCAACGTGCCGCGCCGGGAAATCGGTTCGGCGACCCTGGAGAAGCTCGGCAACTACGCCACCCAGCGCAAGATCTCGATGTACGCCGCCTGCGACGAGATGGGCCTGGCCGAGCACCTCGACAGCCGTTTCCACGAACGCCTGCAACGCTTCAAGCGCTGGATGGACGGTATCCGCCGACAGTGCGCGGAGAACGAGCCGATCGCCGTGCTGCGCAGCATGGTGATGGACATCGACTACGAGAACTGGCTGCGGCAGAACGCCTCCAGCGACAAGGTCGCCGAATTCCGCATGAGCAACGTCTGGTTCCTCATCGAGGCACTGAAGAACACCCTCGAGCGCGACGAGGAAGGCGACATGACCATCGAGCAGGCCATCGCCAAGCTGGTCCTGCGCGACATGCTGGAGCGCCAGCAGGAAGAAGAGGAAGGCGCCGAAGGCGTGCAGATGATGACCCTGCACGCGTCGAAGGGGCTGGAGTTCCCCTACGTGTTCATCATGGGCATGGAGGAAGAGATCCTACCCCACCGTTCCAGCATCGAGGCCGACACGGTGGAAGAGGAGCGCCGCCTGGCCTACGTCGGCATCACCCGCGCGCGGCAGAACCTGGCGATGACCTTCGCCGCCAAGCGCAAGCAATACGGCGAGATCATCGACTGCTCGCCGAGCCGCTTCCTCGACGAACTGCCCCCCGAAGACCTCGAATGGGAAGGCATGGAAGACGCCCCGCAAGAGGTCAAGGCGGCCAAGGGCAACGCCGCCCTCGCCGACATCCGCGCCATGCTCAAGCGCTGAGCCCGCCGCGCCTCGACTGTCTCGATTTTCACAAAAGTGTCTTGCCCGATGCCTAGCCTCGGGCGAGGAACTTTTGCCGCTCCACGCGCGACCAAAATTAGCTAGCTAACGAATTCCATTCGAGGACAGCTTCATGTCGAGCAAGAAAGTCGCCGAGATCGTCGTGGAAACCCTGGAAGCCGCCGGCGTCCGCCATTGCTATGGCATCGTCGGCGACACCCTCAACCATGTCACCGACGCCATCCATCGCAGCCAGATCCAGTGGGTCCACGTGCGCCACGAAGAGGCGGCGGCCTTCGCCGCGGGCGCCGAGTCCTACATCAGCGGACGCCTGACCGCCTGCGCCGGCTCCTGCGGACCGGGCAGCCTGCACTTCATCAACGGCGTCTACGAGGCCCAGCGCAACCGCGCGTCGATGGTGCTGATCGCCAGCCAGATCGTCACCCCGCAACTGGGCATGGAGTTTCCCCAGGAGGTCGACTTCAAGGCGGTCTACGCCAGTTGCTCGGTGTTCTGCGAGCAGGTGCACAGCCCGGAACAGGCGCGCCGGGTGGTGGCCCTGGCCTGCCAGGCGGCGCTCAACCGGCGCGGCGTGGCGGTGGTGATCCTGCCGGCCGACATCAGCCAGGCCACGGTGAAGGACGACCTGCCGTTCTCGGTGCATTTCCCGCAACCGGTGCTGCGCCCCAGCGACGCCGAACTGCAGGATATCGCCCGCCTGCTGGCCCACGGCAAGAAGATCGGCATCTACGCCGGCTCCGGCTGCCAGGGCGCCCACGACCTGCTGGTGGCCCTCGCCGACCGCCTCAAGGCGCCCATCGCGCACACGTCGCGGGCCAAGGACTTCGTCGAGTACGACAACCCCTTCAACATGGGCATGACCGGTATGCTCGGGATCGAGTCCGGCTTCCACATGATGACCGAGTGCGACACCCTCCTGCTGCTCGGCGCCGACTTCGCCTGGGCGCAGTTCTATCCGCAGAAGGCCACCCTGATCCAGGTCGACCGCGACGGCAGCCACCTGGGTCGCCGCCACCCCGTCGATCTCGGCGTGGTCGGCGACGTGATCCCCACCCTCGAGGCGCTCCTGCCGCTGCTCGAAGTCCGCGAGGAACGCAGCTTCCTCGACGAATGCCTGGAGCACCGCGAGCGCTCGCTGCGGACGCTGGAAAAAGAGGAGCAAGCCGGCAAGGGCGAGCTGATCCACCCCCAGCACCTGGTCAGCCTGCTCGACCAGCACGCCAGCGAGGACGCCCTGTTCACCGCCGACGGCGGCTCGGCGATGGTCTGGCTGTTGCGTCACATCCACAGCAACGGCAAGCGCCGCACCCTCACCAGCCTGGTCCACGGCACCATGGCCAACGCCATGCCCCAGGCGCTGGGACTGAAGAAGGCCTACCCCGAGCGCCAGGTGATCTCGATCTCCGGCGACGGCGGCCTGGCCATGCTGCTCGGCGACCTGCTGACGGCCATCCAGGAAAAACTGCCGATCAAGGTAGTGGTGCTGAACAATGCCTCGCTGAACTTCGTCGAGCTGGAACAGAAGGTCGAGGGCCTGCTGGACAACTACACCGACCTGCTCAACCCGGACTTCGCCCGGCTCGCCGAGGTCATCGGCTTCCACGGGCGCAAGGTGACGCGCTCCGAGGATCTCGAGGCGGCGGTGCAGGAGTTCCTCGCCCAGCCCGGTCCGGCGCTGCTGGACGTGCATACCAACCCTGCGGAGCTGGTGATGCCGCCGAAGATCGAGTTCGGCCAGGTCGCCGACACCGCGCTCTACGCCGCCAAGGCCGTGCTCAGCGGGCGCTTCAAGGACGTCGAGACGCTACTGGTGAACAACCTGCTGAAATGAGCCGGCAGCGGCGCGGCCCGCCTGCCACGGGGCCGCGCCGGGCAGGCGCGGATTCCTGACCGCTCGATCATGTTCGCTCGTCCGAGAGAACGTCGCGCGCGGCGCCGGCTGGCGGTACAATGCCGCGCTTCATCAGCGACAGCCGCTTCGCAGGAAGCCACCCGTGGACATTCTCAAAGACAAAATCCGCTCGGAAGGCATCGTCCTTTCCGAGCATGTACTCAAGGTCGACGCCTTTCTCAACCACCAGATCGACCCGCAGCTGATGCAGCAGGTCGGTCACGCGTTCGCCACGCGCTTCCGCGACCAGGGCATCACCAAGATCGTCACCATCGAGGCTTCCGGCATCGCCCCGGCGGTCATGGCCGGCCTGGAGCTGGGCGTCCCGGTGATCTTCGCCCGCAAGTACCAGTCGCTGACCCTGAAGGACAACCTGTACATCTCCAAGGTGTTCTCCTTCACCAAGCAGACCGAGAGCACCATCGCCATCTCGGCCAAGCACCTGAACGCCCACGACCACGTGCTGGTGATCGACGACTTCCTCGCCAACGGCCATGCCGCCAAGGCGCTGATCGACCTGATCGGCCAGGCCGGCGCGAGCATCGCCGGGCTCGGCATCGTCATCGAGAAATCCTTCCAGGATGGCCGCGCCCTGCTGGAAAGCGAAGGCTACCGGGTCGAGTCCCTGGCCCGGGTGAAATCGCTGGCCGGCGGCCAGGTCGAGTTCCTCGACTGAGCGCCACTCAGCCCCGCTCTTCCTGGCTGGCCCGCAGGCCGGCCAGCAACAAGCGCTGGTAGAGTTCCTCGCGAAGCCCCTGCGGATCGTCCAGGTCCATGCGCCGCAGATGCGCCGGGTAGGCTTCTGGCTCCGGCGCGTCCAGGGTCGCCTTGCCCAGTTCGAGGATCTCGCTCAGCTTCAGCTTGCGCTTGAGCCAACCCAACGCCCGCAGCAGGTCCTGCTCGACCTCGTCGAAATCGCTGCCCAGGGGAAACTCCGGCAGCGCCGCTGCGTGGGCCTGGTGCAAGGCCTGCAGGCGCTCCGGGGTATTGTTGCGATAGCGTTCGGGCAGGACGAAATCCTTCGGCAGCTTGCCGGCCGCCCGGGCCTGCTCGGCCAGCGCCTGCTGGAAACGCGAGTCGGCGATGGCCAGCAGCGCGGCGATCACTTCCGCGTCGTTCTTGCCGCGCAGGTCGGCGATCCCATACTCGGTCACCACCATGTCACGCAAGTGCCGGGGAATGGTGGTGTGGGCGTACTGCCAGACGATGTTCGAACTGACTTCCCCGCCGGATTCGCGCCAGCTACGCAGCATCAGGATCGAACGTGCGCCCTCCAGCTCGTGGGCCTGGGCGACGAAGTTGTACTGCCCGCCGACGCCACTGAGCACCCGGCCGTCCTCCAGCTGGTCGGCGACCCCGGCGCCGAGCAAGGTCACGGTGAAGGCGCTGTTGATGAAGCGCGCGTCGCGCCGCTGCAGGCGCTTCAGCTCTTCCTGGCGGTACAGGTTGTTGACGAAGCCGATGCCGGTCATGCCGATCCCGGCGCGCTCTTCCAGCGACATCTCGCGCAGGCGCCGGTAGAACGCCAACGGACCGAGGAAGAAGCCGCCGTGCAACCACACCCCGCCCTCCACCGGCGCCTCACCGCGCTCGGCGGCACGCTGTCGCGCTTCGTCGGGGTAGACCCGGCGGCTCAGCACGCCGGCCTCGGCCAGCGCCAGCAGACCCGGCACGAACATCTCGCTGCAACCGTAGAGCCCCCGGCGGAACGGCTCCAGGCCGCCGTCGCGCTCGACCGTCTCGGCCCAGCGCGCACGCACCCCCAGCTCGTCGATCAACGCCCGGTAGGTGGCGTTGTCGCGCTGGCGCAGCAGCAGGGCGGCGGTCAGCGCGTCGCCCATCGAGCCGATGCCGATCTGCAGGGTGCCGCCGTCGCGCACCAGCGCGCTGGCGTGGAGACCGATGCAGTGATCCTGCAGGTTGACCGGCATGTTCGGCGTGGAGAACAGCCGGCTGCTTTCCGCCGGCGCGTCGATCAGCAGGTCAAATACCGACTCCTCGACCTCGGCGTCGCCCGGCAGGTAGGGCAGGTCATCGTGGACCATGCCGATGGCGACGATGGTCTCGCCGGCGGCGCGACGCTTCTCCAGCATCGGCAGGAGGTCCAGGGTGATATCCGGGTTGCAGGCCAGGCTCAGCTTGCCCGGCCGCTCGGGATGCCGCGCCACCAGTTGCGCCACCGCGTTGACGCCCTTGGCGTTGATGTCGCGGGCGACGTGGCTGTAGTTGCAACTGATGTAGTGCTGCTGCGCCGGCGCGCTGTCCAGCAGACTGCCGGGCTGCAGGTAGAACTCCTCGACGCGGATGTTCGCCGGCAGTTCGTCGCGGCGCAGGGCGTGCAGGTAATCCAGCTCCGGGTAGTCGGCGAAGACCCGTTCGGCGAAAGGCTCGAGGAAACGCCGTTGCAGGTCGCCGCCAGCGGCGGGACGCCCCAGGGAAAGCGCGGTATACAGCGTCAGCTGGCGCTCCGGCAGGGTCCGCAGCCGCTGGTACAACGCATTGACCAGTCGGTTGGGCTTACCCAGCCCGAGGGGCAGGCCCATGCGGATCGGGCCCTTGATGGTCTGCAGCAAGTGATCGACTGCGGCGTCGATGGAACAGGTTCGGCTCAAGACGATGCCCTCCGGCGAATGGGTAGCCGGAAGTTTGGACCCTGTTTGCCGGCGGGACGATCCGCCAGCGGGAAAAACCCGCACCGCGGATACGAAAAAGCCGCCAGGAGGCGGCTTTTCGCGACACTGTCCCGGCGTTGTTACAGACCGGACATATGCTTGATCGCGGCTTTCAGCTCGTCGTCCGAGCAATCGGCGCAGGTGCCTTTCGGCGGCATGGCGTTGATACCGGAAATCGCCTTGGCCAGCAGGCCATCGAGGCCGCCCTGCTCCTTGGCGCGCTTGCCCCACTCGGCCTTGTCGCCAACCTTCGGCGCGCCCAGCAGGCCAGTGCCGTGGCAGGTGTTGCAGGTCTTGCCGACGATGTCTTCGCCGGAACGCGCACCGCCGCCACCGGCGGCTGCCGCGACGGCGCCGACGCCTTCGCATTCCTTGCCTTGTACGCAGACCTTGCCTACCGGCTCGAGGCGCTTGGCGATCGCATCGTCAGTGGTCGTAGCCTGAGCGCTTACAGCCCACAGGGCCAACACGGCAGCTTGGGCCGCCAGCATTTTTTTAATCAGGTTCACCCTTACACCCTCATCGTGGCTTATCACACCCGGGCACGATACCGATCACTGCGGGCCGCGCGGGCGGGCGCAAGTATAACGGCAAAGAAAGCCCGGCAGAAACAATTGCACACCCTCGCAAAGCCTTGCGGCATTAGGTCGCAGCCCCGCATGCCCCTTGTCGGCCGGCGCCCTTCGGGCCCGGCGGGGTCTTGTGCTTCAGGTCAGAAATTTGCGGGCGTGGTGGCGCTGATCAAGCGTGCCGGCACATCGTAGGGATTGCGAAAACGGTGCGGCTTGTTGCTCTCGAAATAGTAGCTGTCGCCGCGCTCGAGCACATAGGTCTCGCTGCCGACGGTCAGTTCCAGGCGCCCGTCGACCAGCACCCCGGCCTCCTCGCCTTCGTGGTTGAGCATTTCCTCGCCGGTGTCGGAGCCCGGCGGGTAGGTTTCGTCGAGGAAGGCGATCGCCCGGCTCGGGTGCGCCTTGCCCACCAGGCGCATGGACACCGCGCCGCTGGAAATGTCGATCAGTTCGTCTGCCTTGTAGACAACCTGGGTATGGCTGTCCTGCTCCAGGTCCAGGGAGAAGAACTCCACCAGGGACATGGGGATACCGCCCAGCACCTTCTTCAGCGAACTGATGGAAGGGCTCACGCTGTTTTTCTCGATCATCGAGATAGTGCTGTTGGTGACACCCGCCCGTTTGGCGAGTTCGCGCTGGGAAAGACCTTTGAGCTTTCGGATGGTTTGCAGACGAGCACCGACGTCCAAGGGTGGAGTCCTCCTTATTCTTCTGGCAGGCAAGGCAAAACGAGGCCGCACACGGCTGGCGACCCCAAGTCGGCCGTATCATGGCAACACTGTTCAGTATTTACAACAGATCGGTCGACATGCCTGCGCAAAGAATTCGGAAAGTTTTTCTCAAGCCCCGGAATAGACGCGCGGCACCCTTTTCAGGTTGCACAGCAGCTGGTAGGGAATGCTGCCGAACTGCGCCGCCAGGGCGCCGACCGGCACGTTCGGGCCCCATAGTTCGACCCGGCTGCCCAGCCCGGCCTGGGGATGGTCGGTAAGGTCGACGGTGAGCATGTCCATCGATACCCGGCCAACCAGGCGCCCCGGCTTGCCGTCGATGAACACCAGGGTGCCGTCGGCGGCGTGCCGCGGATAGCCATCGGCGTAGCCCATGGCGACCACGCCGATGCGCTGGCTACGCTCGGTGCTGTAGCGCGCGCCGTAGCCGACCGGTTCGCCGGCCGGCAGGTCGCGGACGCTGATCACCTTCGATTCCAGGGTCATCACCGGGCGCAAGCGGTCGGCCAGCGGATGTGCGCGCTCGAACGGCGTGGCTCCGTAGAGCAGGATGCCCGGACGTACCCAATCGCTGGGCACCTTCGGCCAGCCGAGCACGGCTGGCGAATTGCGCAGGCTGATCTCGCCTTCCAGGCCCTGGCTCGCGGCCGCGAAGGCGGCGAGCTGTTCCTCGGTGCGCGGGCAATCCAGTTCGTCGGCGCGGGAGAAGTGACTCATCATCACGATCTTCGCCACCTTGCCGCTGGCCCGCAGGCGCTCGTGGGCGGCGCGGAAGTCCTCGGGGAAGAAGCCGACGCGGTGCATGCCCGAATCCATCTTCAGCCAGACGTTCAGCGGGCGGGCCAGGCTGGCGCGTTCGATCGCCTCCAATTGCCAGGCGCAATGCACCACGCACCAGAAGTCGTGGGCGACGATCAGCTCCAGCTCGGACGCCTCGAAGAAGCCCTCCAGCAGCAGGATCGGCTGGCGGATACCGGCCTCGCGCAGCTCCAGGCCCTCCTCGATGCAGGCCACGGCGAAGCCATCGGCCTCGGCCGCCAGCGCTTCGGCACAGCGCACCGCGCCGTGGCCGTATGCGTCCGCCTTGATCACCGCGAGCGCACGGGCGCCGGTGGCCTCGCGGGCCAGCCGATAGTTGTGACGAAGGGCTTGCAGGTCGATCAGGGCACGGGCGGGGCGCATGGCGACGGGTCTCTCTTCAGCGAGGTGCGGCATCGCGCACCTTTCATCAGGCGAAAAAAAGCCCGGCTCTCCGGCCGGGCCAGACAAAACTCAGGGCAGCGCAGCGACCACCGACATCTCTACCAGGATCTCCGGCTCACAGAGCTTGGCTTCGACGGTGGCCCGCGCCGGCGCGACGCCGCGCGGCAGCCACTGGTCCCAGACGCGGTTCATGCCTTCGAAGTCGGCGTCGATGTCCTTCAGGTAGATGGTCACCGAGAGGATCCGGGTCTTGTCGGTGCCGGCCTCTTCCAGCAGACGCTCGATGGCCGCCAGGGTCTCGCGGGTCTGCTGCTCGACGCCCGCGGACATGTCCTCGCCCACCTGGCCCGCCAGGTAGACGGTGCCGTTGTGGACGACGATCTGGCTCATACGCTCGTTAGTGTGCTGGCGCTGGATGGGCATTCTTGGCGTTCTCCGGGGAATTGCTGTAGCGGGAAATATCCAGGCCTTCGGTGCTGATCTGCGGGCGCTTCTTCGCCATCAGGTCGGCCAGGTAGCGACCCGACCCGCAGGCCATGGTCCAACCCAGGGTGCCGTGGCCGGTATTGAGGAACAGGTTGCGGTAGCGGGTGGCGCCGACGATCGGGGTGCCATCCGGGGTCGCCGGGCGCAGGCCGGTCCAGAAGGTCGCCTGGCTGATGTCGCCGCCCTCGGGATAGAGGTCGGTGGTGATCATTTCCAGGGTTTCGCGGCGACGCGGGTTCAGTGACAGGTCGAAGCCGGCGATTTCCGCCATGCCGCCGACGCGGATGCGCTGGTCGAAGCGGGTGATCGCCACCTTGTAGGTCTCGTCGAGGATGGTCGAGGTCGGCGCCATCTCCGGGTTGGTGATCGGCACGGTCAGCGAGTAGCCCTTCAGCGGATAGACCGGAGCCTTGATACCCAGCGGCTTGAGCAGTTGCGGCGAGTAGCTGCCCAGGGCCAGCACGTAGTGGTCGGCGGTGAGCAATTCGCCGTTGACCAGCACACCGTTGATGCGGTCGCCGGCGAAGTCCAGGCGTTCGATGTTCTGGCCGAAGCGGAACTCCACGCCCAGGCCCTTGGCCATTTCCGCCAGGCGGGTGGTGAACAGTTGGCAGTCGCCAGTCTGGTCGTTGGGCAGGCGCAGGGCACCGACCAGCTTGTCGGCGACCTTGGCCAGGGCCGGCTCGACGCGGGCGATGCCGTCGCGGTCGAGAACCTCGTAGGGCACGCCGGAGCGCTCGAGCACGGCGATGTCCTTGCCGGCGGCGTCCAGCTGCGCCTGGGTGCGGAACAGTTGGGTGGTGCCGAGGGTGCGGCCCTCGTAGGCGATGCCGGTCTCGGCGCGCAGTTCGTCGAGGCAATCGCGGCTGTACTCGGACAGGCGGACCATGCGCTCCTTGTTCACCGCGTAGCGCTCGGCGGTGCAGTTGCGCAGCATCTGCAGCATCCAGGCGTACTGGCTGGGATCGGAGGTGAGCTTGATGGCCAGCGGCGCGTGCTTTTCCAGCAGCCACTTCATGGCCTTCAGAGGAATGCCCGGGGCTGCCCAGGGCGAAGCGTAGCCGGGAGACACCTGGCCGGCGTTGGCGAAGCTGGTTTCCAGCGCGGGACCGTCCTGACGGTCGACCACCACCACCTCGAACCCGGCTCGGGCCAGGTAATACGCACTGGCGGTACCGATGACACCGCTGCCAAGGACCAGAACTCGCATTGTCGCCTCCCACGTCGCGGAGGAACCGCGGACGTTTGTTATTTTGAGCGTGTAGATGCGCGCAGTATAGGAAGAGGCAGGCAGAAATAATCACCAATTTTAGGCGACTACTCAGGTAAAAAACCGGACAAATAGGGGTTTTACCGAGGCGCATCCACCATAAAACTGGAAAAATACCGCATATTTAAATGATCGAACTCAGGCCGGGAGCCGCTTTTTCGGGAAAGCCTGTCGCAGAATCCATGGAAAACGACAGGAGTCCCTAGGGGAAGCAATCGCGACAGGAAAAATCCCGCGGACGCTGCCCGGCCCTTGCGATCGGAGCAGCGTCCCAGAGGGCTCGCAGAGCCTTCGCGCTATTTCTTCACCCACTTGCCGCCAACCTGGACGTACTGCCCGGCAGGGGTTTTCTCCATCGCCTTCTTGCCGGCCATGGCCTCCACGTCGGCCAGCGAAGCGCCGCTGCTGTTGGCCACCTTCTGGTATTCGGCGCGCCGCGCGGCATTGATCTGCGCGGCGATGTCCGCCGCCTGGCCGCTGTTGCTGACCACGCCAAGGTAACCGTCCGCCTGCTCGCCGACCAGGCCCTGGGCCTTGGCGCCGCCAAGGGCCGACATGGCCTGGCCGAGGTCCATCGCCATGGCGGAAAGGCTGATGCCGAGGGCCAGCAGGGCGATACTGAGTTTGCTACGGGTTGTCATGGATCCGCTCCTTTAGAACAGGCCGCTGTTCTCGTTGATGATGCCGTCCAGAGCCTTGTCGACCTTGATGTAGATCTCGTGCTCGATTTTCACGTTGAGATTGATGTTGATCGGCTCGCTGGGAGCCGCCAGCTGCACGGTGGGCGTGCAGGCCATCGTCAGGCTGCCCAGCAGCAGGACAGCGAATAGAGCGCAGAGGCGCATCGGGGGTTCTCCTGTATGGCTCATGGCGCCGAAGCCTTGCGTTTCTGCATGCGCTCCTGCACACGTTGGCGAATGGTTTCGCTGACCCGGTCGCTCAGTTGCAGGCTGGTCAGCAGTGCCGGGATATCCTCCTCCAGGTTGACGTTGAGGTTGACCGGGCGCCCCTTCTCCAGGTCCGGGTTGCTGCCCTGCAAGCGCAGGCCGAGCAACAGCTTGCCGTTCTCATGATAATCGACGCTGCTTTGCAGGACGTCGTAGTGGAAATCGTCGAGGGCATCGGCGACCAGCTTCATCCCCGGGTTACTGCGCCCCAGCGCCTCGATCTTCGCCGAGCGGAAGCGCAGGTAGCCGGGCTCGCGGGCCTTGACCTGGCCGCCGGAGACGCTGGGCTTCCAGCGGTTCAGCATCAGCGGCAGCTCGCCGTCCAGGGTGCCTTCGCCGGCCAGGCCCTCCGCCGGATAGACCCGGAAAATCTCGCCAAGTTGTATGCCCTGGATACGCAAGGCGAACTTCTGCTCGGCCTGACCCAGGCGGATGCTCCCCGCGGGGACCGAGGCCTGCCCGCCGAACAGGCCGCTCTGCAACGTCTGCCAGCTCAGGCGGCCGCTGCCCGGCGCGGAAAGCGGGGCCTCGTAGCGCCCGCGGAAACTCACCGGCCCCAGCGGCAGGCCGGGATTGGCCTCGGCCAGGCTCAGGCCGGGGCTGTCCAGGCTCAACTGACCGCCGCGCAGGCGCAAGGCCAGGCTGCCGCCCAGCCCCTTCAGCTCGCTGCGGTCGTAGATACCGTCGAGGCCTTTCAGGGTCAGGTCCAGGTCGAGGGACGAGCCACCCGCCGCGTCGAGCTTCCAGCCGGCCGCGGCGGTCGCGCGCCCATTGCCCAGTTCGAGCAGCCCCGGCCAGTCGGCGAGGGTCGCGGCCAGCGGATTGCCGGTACGGAAGAACACCTCGGCCAGCCTGGCGGAGAGTGCCAGGGGCGTCTTCGCATCGCGCTGCAGCTGGATGTCCGCCGCCAGCCCCGCACCGTTGCTCAGCCGTCCCTTCAGGCTGGTGCGCTCGAGGGTGGTGTCGAGCGGCCCCTCGAAGGTCCAGGCCAACGGCTTGAGGTTGGCCTGGCGGAGTTGTCCGACCTGCGCCTGCAGCGGCCCGGCGAAATGCAGCGCCAGCGGCTGGTAGGCCAGTTCGAGAGCGGTCCCGGCGAGATTGAGGCGGGGCTGGCCAAGGTGCAGCGTCGACGGCTCGGCCAGGGACGCCGCCTGCAACCGCGCGCCTCTGCCGAAGGAGAGGTTGGCGCGCTGCCCGTCCAGCCGGCCCTCCAGGGGAATCTCCGCGACCAGTCGCTCGGCTTTCCAGCCCTGGTATTGCAGGCGCGGCGCGTCCACCTGCAAGCGCCCCTCCACCAGCCTGGCGGCCCACGGCGAGATGCCCAGCAGGTCGAGACGCGCCTCCAGCTTCAGCGTACTCGCGCCCTCGCTGGCGAACGCCAGGCGCAACGCGGTGACGCTATCGGCATCGCGCTCCAGCGGCTCGCTGCGCAAGCCCAGCGCGCTCGGCCGCAACTCGGCCGGCAGCGCCTGCAACCACTCGCCGTGCAACTGGCTCAGGCGCAAGTCGCTGCGCAGCTGGCGTGGCAACCAGGCGCCCTCGTCTCCATCCAGTTGGACTTGCAGTTCGCCCTGTACATTACCCAGACCGGGCAGCGGCCAGGCTTGCGGAGCCTGCACCAGCAGCGCCGCCGAGCCACCGCCGTCGAGCACCCGGCGCGGCTCCAGCCAGTCGCTGCCAGGCGCCAGGCGGATCGTCCAGTCCGCTTGCAGACGCAGGGCTTGCGGTGCGTCGGGCAGGCGCTGCGCTTCCGGCAGCCAGCGATTGAGCCAGACCACCAGGCCACGGGTGTCGGGCAGGCCGGGCGCCTCCAGGCGCCCCTGCCAGAGGCCGTCGCCATCGGACGGCGCGAGCTGGCTGTCCAGCGTCAGCAGCGCCTGCCGGTCGAGTTGCGCGCGCGCACGCAGGCGCCAGCCGGTAGGCTCCTCGAAGAGCTGGGCGTCGAGCTGGGCCTGCTGCGCCTCCTGTTGCAGGCGCAGTTGCGCAGCCAGCGGAAACAGCGCTCCCGACGGGCGGCCGATATCCAGTCCGCCTTCCTGCTCGCAGCGGCCGGCGGGACAAGGCAGGTCGAGATGGAAGCGTTCGAGGTGGATCTGTTCCGGCAGCCAGGCGAGGGTCTCCCGCAGGGACGTCCAGTCCAGCGCAGCGGAGTCGTCGTCGGAACTCGCGGCAGCCGGTTGCCAGGCGAGCGCCACTTGCTCCACGCGCAGGCCGGGTAGACGCGGACGCCAACCCGACAGCCCGGGCCAGCGCAGCAGCGCATGTTCCACGTCCAGTCGCAGGCTGGCGCCATCCGCGCCGCGCCGCTCCAGCGCCAGCCGTCGCAGCCCGATGCCTTCGGCGGACAGGCCCAGGCCTTGCCACTCCAGGCGCTCGACACCCTGCTCGCGCAACAGGCTGCGCCAGGCATGCCAGCCGTAGCCGAACGCCAGCAGCAACAGCACTGCAAATACCAGCAGCAACGTTGTCCTTCTGCGCAAACGCATGTCCTACCTCTGTCCGTTGCCGACCCGGCCAAGGGTGGCGGGGCCCTCGTGCAAGATCAAGGCGTTTTCCCCGGCCAGTGTTTTTCCCTGCTTTCGACGTTATATTGGCGGAAAATTTCCGGATTTTCCGAGCCAGACGGGGAGCCTCCATCCATGCGTACCCAGCATCAGAGCAAGCGCGAGCTGGACAAGATCGACCGCAACATCCTCCGCATCCTGCAGGAGGAAGGTCGCATTTCCTTCACCGAGCTGGGCGAACGCGTCGGCCTCTCGACCACACCCTGCACCGAACGCGTGCGCCGCCTGGAGCGCGAAGGCCTGATCATGGGCTACCACGCCCGGCTCAATCCGCAGCATCTGAAGGCCAGCCTGCTGGTGTTCGTCGAGATCAGCCTGGACTACAAGTCCGGCGATACCTTCGAAGAGTTTCGCCGGGCGGTGCTCAAGCTGCCCCATGTGCTGGAATGCCACCTGGTGTCCGGCCACTTCGACTACCTGGTGAAGGCTCGCATCTCGGAAATGGCGTCCTACCGCAAGCTGCTCGGCGACATCCTGCTGAAACTGCCGCACGTTCGCGAGTCGAAGAGCTATATCGTCATGGAAGAGGTCAAGGAGTCGCTCGACCTACCGGTTCCGGATTGACATGACACGCTCCGGGAGTCCGCCAGGACTCCCGGCATAGACGGGAAACACCGTCGTTTCCGCACACGATCCCCGCAACACCTCGCAGTTTTTTCCTTTTTCGCCCTTGGCGAGCGCCTCGACTGACGTTTATGCTCCGTCAAATTTTCCACACATAATAATCAGGATTTCACACATGAACGCCCGCGTTCACCAGCCGGTGCATACCGCCCAACACGCCCCCTCCTACTACGCCGCCACGCTCAACCGACGCATCGAGTGCCCACCCCTGGCCGGCGAAGAGCAGGCCGACGTGTGCGTCGTCGGCGGCGGTTTCTCGGGGGTGAACACGGCGTTGGAACTGGCCCAGCGCGGCTTCTCCGTGGTCCTGCTGGAAGCGCACCGGATCGGCTGGGGCGCCAGTGGGCGCAATGGCGGCCAGTTGATCCGCGGCGTCGGCCATGACGTCGAGCAGTTCCTCCCGGTGATCGGCGCCGACGGCGTGAAGGCACTCAAGCTGATGGGCCTGGAGGCGGTGGAGATCGTCCGTCGCCGGGTCGAGCAATACGCCATCGACTGCGATCTGCGCTGGGGCTACTGCGACCTGGCGAACAAGCCCGGCGACTACCAGGGCTTCCGCGAGGACATGGAGGAACTCCAGGCCCTCGGCTATCGCCACGAGATGCGCCTGGTGCCGGCCGCGGAGATGCGCAGCGTGGTCGGCTCCGATCGCTACGTCGGCGGCCTGGTGGACATGGGCTCCGGCCACCTGCACCCGCTCAACCTGGTCCTCGGCGAAGCCGCCGCTGCCCAGTCGCTGGGCGTCCGCCTGTTCGAGCGCTCGCCGGTGACGCGCATCGACTACGGCACGGAAGTCCAGGTGCATACCGCCGCCGGCAAGGTGCGGGCGAAGACCCTGGTGCTGGGCTGCAACGCCTACATGAACGACCTCAACCCGCTGCTCGGCGGCAAGGTACTGCCGGCCGGTAGCTACGTGATCGCCACCGAGCCGCTGGACGAGAAACTGGCCCGCCAACTGCTGCCGCAGAACATGGCAGTGTGCGACCAGCGCGTGGCCCTCGACTACTACCGGCTCTCCGCCGACAACCGCCTGCTGTTCGGTGGCGCCTGCCATTATTCCGGCCGCGACCCCAGCGACATCGCCGCCTACATGCGGCCGAAGATGCTGGAGGTATTCCCGCAACTGGCGAACGTCCGCATCGACTACCAATGGGGCGGCATGATCGGCATCGGCGCCAATCGCCTGCCACAGATCGGCCGCCTGCCGGGGCAACCCAACGTGTACTTCGCCCAGGCCTATTCCGGACACGGGGTGAACGCCACGCACCTCGCCGGGCAGTTGCTCGCCGAAGCCATCGGCGGCCAGCAGAGCGACGGCTTCGACCTGTTCGCCAAGGTGCCGCACATCACCTTCCCCGGCGGCAAGCTGCTGCGCTCGCCACTGCTGGCGCTGGGCATGGCCTGGTACCGGCTGAAGGAAAAACTCGGTAGCTGAGCCCATCCGAGGCTCGGCGGATTCTGAAAAAATCAGGCGGGGCATCGCTCTTCCGAGGAAAACTCCTAGAATTCGCACGACCGGGATGAGCCGGTCGTTCGAGTTTCCACGGGAGATGTCCTTGCTTCGCCGATTCCTCCTGCTGGCCCTCCTGGCCCTCTCCGGCTGCGCCAGCACTCCTCCGCCGCAACCGTCGTCGGCACTGCCCGCCGAGGGTACCTGGCTGGCCAGGCAGGCCGAAGTCCAGGGGCGCGACCACCCCGGCCAGTCCGGCTTCCACCTGCTGGGCGCCAGCGAGGATGCCTTCGTCGCCCGCGCGGCGCTGATTCGCGCAGCCCAGCGCAGCCTCGACATCCAGTACTACATCGTCCACGACGGACTGACCACGCGCGCCCTCGCCTACGAGTTGCTCAAAGCAGCCGACCGTGGCGTGCGGGTACGCATCCTCATCGACGACACCGCCAGCGATGGCTGGGACTACGAGATCGGTGTGCTCTCCGCCCATCCGAACATCCAGGTGCGCCTGTTCAACCCGTTGCACCTGGGCCGCGCCACCGGCATCACGCGAGGCGTCGGCCGCCTGTTCAACCTGTCCCAGCAGCACCGGCGCATGCACAACAAGCTGTGGCTGGCCGACGGCACGGCGGCCATCGTCGGCGGACGCAACCTCGGCGACGAGTATTTCAACGCCAAACCGGAGATGAACTTCACCGACCTCGACCTGCTCGGCGTCGGCCCCATCGCCAACCAGCTCTCGCACAGCTTCGACCAGTACTGGAACAGCGCCATCAGCCGGCCGATCGAGGATTTCCTCTGGCGCGCGCCCTATCCCGGCGAACTGGAGTCGGCCCGACGCAAGTTGCAGCGCTACCTGCGCAAGGAGTCGGTGAAGGAGTCCGGCTACATCCGCCACCTGTTCGACCGCGGCGACCAGCCACGCCTGGGCAACTGGCTGGAGAATCTCACCTGGGCACGCGCCGAGGCGATCTGGGATGCGCCGCTGAAGGTATTGAGCCGCGGCGAGCCCGACCCGCACCTATTGCTCAGTCCGCACCTGGCGGGCCTGTTCAAGGGCGTGCAGAAGGAACTGATCCTGGTCTCGGCGTATTTCGTTCCGGCCAAGGACGGTCTCAACTACCTCACCGGCAAGGCCGACAGCGGCGTCCGCGTGCGCCTGCTGACCAACTCCCTGGAAGCCACCGACGTGCCCGCCGTGCATGCCGGCTACGCACCCTATCGGATGGCGCTGCTGGAACATGGCGTGAAGCTCTACGAGCTGCGCGCCAATCCCGACCAGCCGCTGAGCGGCGCGCCCTGGCGCCTGCACGGATCGAGCAGCGCCAGCCTGCACAGCAAGGCGATGGTCTTCGACCGGCGCAAGGTATTCATCGGTTCGTTCAACTTCGATCCGCGCTCGATCCTGTGGAACACCGAAGTCGGGGTCATCGTCGACAGTCCGCTGCTGGCCGAGCAGGTCCGCCAACTGGCGCTGGAGGGCATGGCGCCGAGCGTCAGCTACCAGGTTCGCATCGACCGCAGCGGCAGCCGGCCGAAGCTGGTCTGGATCGACGAACGCGACGGCCGGGCCCAGGTCCTGCGCCACGAGCCGGGTAGCCTGTGGCGACGCCTGAACGCCTGGGTCGCGGGAATGATCGGACTGGAAAAGATGCTCTGAGGGTCACTCGGAGGCTTCCAGGCCGGTTGCCTCCTCGTCCGCCGGAATCGCCCCGCGCAGCCGCACCAGCACCACGAAGCCCGCCGCGCCGAGCGCCATCATCAACGGCAGGGCGTGACCGCTGATCCACTGGCTGGCGGCGCCGGTGGCCAGCGGGCCGAGCAGGCAGCCGATCCCCCATAGCTGCGCGACATGGGCATTGGCCCGGACCAGGGCATCGTCTCGGTAGCGCTCGCCGATCAGGATCAGCGCCAGGGTGAACAACCCGCCGGCGCTGGCCCCGAACAGCACCAGCAGCGGCCAGATCAACGGCGTCTGCAGCAGCAGGGGAATCGCCAGGCTGCTCAGCAGCAGCACCAGGCCGCAGCCGCCGAACAGGCCGCTGCGCGAGACCCGGTCGGCGAGCCAGCCGATCGGCAACTGCAACAATGCATCGCCCACCACCACGGTACTGACCATGGCCAGCGCCACCGCTTGCGGAAAGCCCTGGCGCAACCCGTAGATCGGCAGCAGGGTGAGGATCATCGCCTCGAAGGCAGCGAACAACACCACCGCCCAGGCGATCGCCGGCAGGCCCCGGCAGAAGGCCCACAAACCGCGCCCGGAGGCGCTGTGCGGATCGACCCTGGGCGCACCGCCGCGGCCCAGCAGCAGCAACGAGCCAGCAATCAGCAGGCAGACGCCGAACCAGAAGCCACGGTCGTCGGCGGTACCGATGAAGGTCAGCAGTACCGGCCCGGACAGTTGGCTGAGGGCGTAGCCGGTGCCGTACAGCGCGACCAGCCGGCCACGCCACTTCTCCACCGCCAACTGGTTGATCCAGCTTTCCCCGAGGATGAACACCACGGTGAGCTGCACGCCGATCAGCAGGCGCAGCAACAGCCATACCGGGTAGCTCTGCAGCAGTGCCAGCAGGCCGATGGAGGCTGCCCCGGTGAGCAGGCACAACTGCATCAGCCGCGGCGTACCGACGCGCGCGGCGAGGCGCCCGGCGATCATCGCGCCGAGCAGCACGCCCACTGCCGGCGTGCTGGCCATCACGCCGATGGCGAAACTGCCGTAGCCCCAGCTCTCCAGGCGCAACGAGACCAGCGGCATGGTCAGGCCAAGGGCGAGGCCGATACTAATGACTGCGGAACAGACGGCGAAATAGCTTCCCCAACGCATTGCGATTCTCCCGTTGGCACCCCGGAAGCCTTGCCGGGGCGAGCGGATATATCCGGCGCACGAAGCACAGCGGCCGGGCTTCCAGAAGGAAACCCGGCCGCGGGTGTGGCTCGAGAGAGCCGGCCCGGAAGGGCCGACCTAGGCGATCAGAGCTTGATCCAGGTCGCCTTCAGCTCGGTGTACTTGTCGAAGGCGTGCAGCGACTTGTCGCGACCGTTGCCCGACTGCTTGAAGCCGCCGAACGGAGCGGTCATGTCGCCGCCGTCGTACTGGTTGACCCAGACGCTGCCGGCGCGCAGGGCCTTGGCAGTCAGGTGCGCCTTGGACAGGTTGCTGGTCCAGACCGCCGCCGCCAGCCCATAGGGCGTGTCGTTGGCGATGCGCACGGCCTCCTCGGCATCCTCGAACTCGATCACCGAGAGCACCGGGCCGAAGATCTCCTCACGGGCGATCTTCATCGCATTGGTCACGCCGTCGAAGATGGTCGGCTCGACGTAGGTGCCGCCGGTTTCTTCCAGGGTCCGCTTGCCGCCGGCAACCAGCTTGGCACCGTCGTTGTGACCGGCCTCGATGTAGGACAGCACGGTGTTCATCTGCTGGGTGTCCACCAACGCGCCGACGTTGGTTTCCGGATCCAGCGGGTTGCCCGGCTTCCAGCCCTTGAGGGCCTCGATCACCAGGGGCAGGAACTTGTCCTTGATGGAGCGCTCCACCAGCAGGCGCGAACCGGCGGTGCAGACTTCGCCCTGGTTGAAGGCGATGGCGCCGGCAGCGGCTTCGGCGGCGGCCTTCAGGTCCGGGGCGTCGGCGAAGACGATGTTCGGGCTCTTGCCGCCGGCCTCCAGCCAGACGCGTTTCATGTTCGACTCGCCGGCATAGACCATCAGTTGCTTGGCAATCTTGGTCGAACCGGTGAACACCAGGGTGTCGACATCCATGTGCAGTGCCAGCGCCTTGCCTACCGTGTGGCCGTAGCCCGGCAGCACGTTGAACACGCCTTTCGGAATGCCGGCCTCGACGGCCAGCTGGGCGATGCGGATGGCGGTCAGCGGCGACTTCTCGGAGGGCTTGAGGATCACCGAGTTGCCGGTGGCCAGGGCCGGACCGAGTTTCCAGCAGGACATCAGCAGCGGGAAGTTCCACGGCACGATGGCGGCGACCACGCCGACCGGCTCGCGGGTCACCAGGCCCAGCTCGGCATGGGGAGTGGCGGCGACTTCGTCATAGATCTTGTCGATCGCCTCGGCGCTCCAGCGCAGGCTGTTGGCGGCGCTGGCGACATCGATGTGCAGCGAGTCGCTGATCGGCTTGCCCATGTCCAGGGTTTCCAGCAGGGCCAGCTCCTCGGCGTTCTCCAGCAGCAGATCGGCGAAGCGGATCATCGCCTGCTTGCGCTTGGCCGGCGCCAGGCGCGACCAGGCGCCGGAATCGAAGGCATTGCGAGCGACCTTGACCGCCTGCTCGGCATCGGCCAGGTCGCAACTGGCGACCTTGGCCAGGAAGCGGCCATCCACCGGGCTCAGGCAATCGAAGGTCTCGCCGGAGGCGGCGTTGCTGTATTCGCCGTTGACGAAGGCGCGGCCTTCGATCTTCAGGTCTTTGGCGCGGGCTTCCCAGTCGGCGCGGGTCAGGGTGGTCATGACAACGTGTCCTCTTATTGGTGTTCTGGGCGCCTGGGAGACAGGCGCGCTGTCAGATTCTGCAAGGCGGGCGCGCGGCCCGTGGTGTCCGCCACCCTAAACCAGAGCAGCGCCTGTTTTCAATATATTTGACAGGAACCCCTCTAACTCCCTTGTCACGTTCATTATTTTAAACATAGACTCGCCCGGACTAGCGTCTTCATCCCTCGCGTGCAACCTGGGTGGCCCTATGACAATGAATAACGAGCCGCAGTCGAGCAGCCTCGACAACTTCTGGATGCCCTTCACCGCCAACCGCCAGTTCAAGGCGCGGCCGCGCCTGCTGGAAAGCGCCGAAGGCATCCACTATATCGCCCAGGGCGGGCGCCGCATCCTCGACGGCACCGCCGGCCTCTGGTGCTGCAATGCCGGCCACGGCCGGCGCGAGATCAGCGAAGCGGTGGCCCGGCAGATCGCCACCCTCGACTACGCCCCGCCGTTCCAGATGGGTCACCCGCTGCCGTTCGAACTCGCCGCGCGGCTGGCGGAAATCGCCCCGCCGGGCCTGAACAAAGTGTTCTTCACCAACTCCGGCTCGGAATCGGCGGACACCGCGCTGAAGATCGCCCTTGCCTACCAGCGCGCCATCGGCCAGGGCACCCGCACCCGCCTGATCGGCCGCGAACTGGGCTACCACGGGGTCGGCTTCGGCGGCCTGTCGGTAGGCGGCATGGTCAACAACCGCAAGGCCTTCTCCGCCAACCTGCTGCCGGGGGTCGACCACCTGCCGCACACCCTGGACGTCGCCCGCAACGCCTTCACCGTCGGCCTGCCCGAGCATGGCGCGGAAAAGGCCGAGGAGCTGGAACGCCTGGTGACCCTGCACGGCGCCGAGAATATCGCCGCGGTGATCGTCGAGCCGATGTCCGGCTCGGCCGGCGTGGTGCTGCCGCCCAAGGGCTACCTTCAGCGGCTGCGCGAGATCACCCGCAAGCATGGCATCCTGCTGATCTTCGACGAAGTGATCACCGGTTTCGGCCGCGTCGGCGAAGCCTTCGCCGCGCAGCGCTGGGGCGTCGTCCCGGACCTGCTGACCTGCGCCAAGGGGCTGACCAACGGCAGCATCCCGATGGGCGCCGTATTCGTCGACGAGAAGATCCACGCCGCCTTCATGCAAGGCCCGCAGGGCGCCATCGAGTTCTTCCACGGCTATACCTATTCCGGCCACCCGGTAGCCTGCGCCGCCGCCCTGGCGACCCTGGACATCTACCGTCGCGACGACCTGTTCCAGCGGGCCGTCGAACTGGAAGGCTACTGGCAGGACGCGCTGTTCAGCCTGCGCGACCTGCCCAACGTGGTCGACATCCGCGCCGTCGGCCTGGTCGGCGGCGTGCAACTGGCGCCGCACGCGGACGGCCCCGGCAAGCGCGGCTACGACGTCTTCGAGCGCTGCTTCTGGGAGCACGACCTGATGGTCCGGGTGACCGGCGACATCATCGCCATGTCGCCGCCGCTGATCATCGACAAGCCCCACATCGACCAGATCGTCGAGCGCCTGGCCCAGGCCATCCGCGCCAGCGTCTGATCCAGGCGGGCGGCTGGCGCCGCCCTGCCTCCAACTGGCCAGAACCACAAGAACCGAGAGTCAGCATGAACATCGAACAGATCGTCGACTTCGCCCAGGCCAACAGCGCTCCGGAGCACTACAGCCCGGCGCCGGAGAAAATCCTCAAGGGCGACCCGAAACAGAGCGTGCGCAACCACTACGGCAGCCCCTGCGGGCAGTTCAACGCCGGTATCTGGGAAGGCGCCGTGGGCCAGTGGACGGTGAACTACACCGAACACGAGTACTGCGAGATCATCCAGGGCGTCTCGGTGCTGCGCGACCGGCACGGCAACGCCAAGACCGTGCGCGCCGGCGACCGCTTCGTGATCCCCGCCGGCTTCCAGGGCACCTGGGAAGTGCTCGAAGCCTGTCGCAAGGTCTATGTGATCTTCGAAGCCAAGGCCTGAGCCCCGGCTTCATCCCGAATGCTTGTTACCCTTGCCCGCCACCTGGCGGGCTTTTTTGTGCGCCAGCCCGGGAGTTCGTACGCCGGAAATGAAAAAGCCCGCCGGATGGCGGGCTTTTCGCAAGGTGCCGGATCAATTACTTGATCTTGGCTTCCTTGTAGATCACGTGCTGACGAACGACCGGATCGTACTTCTTGATCTCGATCTTCTCAGGCTTGGTACGCTTGTTCTTGTCGGTGGTGTAGAAGTGGCCGGTACCGGCGCTGGACACCAGACGAATCAATTCACGCATGATTCAGCTCCTTAGAATTTTTCGCCGCGGGCACGCAGGTCAGCCAGGACGGCCTCGATGCCACGCTTGTCGATGATACGCATGCCCTTGGCGGAAACGCGCAGACGTACGAAGCGCTTCTCGGACTCGACCCAGAAACGGTGGTGCTGCAGGTTCGGCAGGAAACGGCGGCGGGTTTTGTTGTGTGCGTGGGAAATGTTATTCCCGGTAACCGGACCCTTACCGGTTACTTGACAGACTCTAGACATGCCTCAGCCCTCTATAACCTCATGCCCAACCCGGCATGGGTTGGCTGCTTTAACTCAAGTTCGATACTCAGTTTCACCGGGGTCTTACCCGCTGCATCCCGACGAAGGAGAGCGTGGCCCCAGAAAAGAGCGCAGCTTTATATCAGAAAGGCGCCCCGCGCCGCAAGGGCGAAGGCCCATGGCGCAGCCGCGGCCCGCCTCGCTGCGGGCTTCGCACCGTGGCCGTTCGTCGCCTTGCCTCGTTGTCGCTGCCCGCCGCATGGTCTAGGGTAGCGATTCAAGGTCGCCAACGGCCTTGCATGACTGCGCCCAACCGCTGCGGATGGGCATGTTAACCGTTCGAATGGAGCCCGTCATGCGCCTCGCCGCTTTCTCCCTGTTCCTCGCCCCCCTGCTGCTCGCCCAGCCCGCCGCCGCTGCCACCTTGAGTGTGTGTACCGAGGCCAGCCCCGAGGGCTTCGACGTGGTCCAGTACAACTCGCTGACCACCACCAACGCCTCGGCCGATGTGCTGATGAATCGCCTGGTCGAGTTCGACGCCGGCAAGGGGACGGTGGTGCCCTCGCTGGCCGAGCGCTGGTCGGTGTCCGACGACGGCCTGAGCTATCGCTTCGACCTGCGCCAGGGCGTGCACTTCCACAGCACCGCCTACTTCAAGCCGAGCCGTACGCTCGACGCCGACGACGTGGTGTTCAGCTTCCAGCGCATGCTCGATCCGGCCAATCCCTGGCACAAGGTGGCGCAGAACGGCTTCCCGCACGCCCAGTCGATGCAACTGCCGGAGCTGATCAAGCGGGTGGAGAAAAGCGGCGACCACCAGGTGCTGGTCGTTCTCGACCACCCCGACGCGACCTTCCTGCCGATGCTGAGCATGGGCTTCGCCTCCATCTATTCGGCGGAGTACGCCGACCAGTTGATGAAGGCCGGAACCCCGGAAAAGCTCAACACCGCGCCGATCGGCAGCGGGCCGTTCGTGTTCAAGCGCTTCCAGAAGGACGCGGTGGTGCGCTACGCCGCCAACCCCGAGTACTTCGCCGGCAAGCCGGCGGTCGACGCGCTGATCTTCGCCATTACCCCGGACGCCAACGTGCGCCTGCAGAAGTTGCGCCGCGGCGAATGCCAGATCGCCCTGTCGCCGAAGCCGCTGGACGTGGAGAGCGCGCGCAAGGACGCCAGCCTGAAGGTCGAGCAGACGCCGGCCTTCATGACCGCCTTCGTCGCCCTCAATACCCAGCATCCGCCGCTGGACGATCCCAAGGTGCGCCAGGCGATCAACCTGGCCTTCGACCGCACCAGCTACCTGCAAGCGGTATTCGAAGGCAGCGCCAGTGCCGCCATCGGCATCTATCCGCCGAACACCTGGAGCTATGCCAGGGATATTCCCGCCTACCCGCACGCCCCCGAACAGGCGCGCAAGCTGCTGGCCGGCAAGCAGCTTCCCGAGCTGAACATCTGGACCCGCCCGTCCGGCAGCCTGCTCAACCCCAACCCGAGCCTCGGCGCCCAACTGCTCCAGGCCGACCTGGCGGAGGCCGGGATCAAGGCCAACATCCGCGTCATCGAATGGGGCGAGTTGATCCGTCGCGCCAAGAATGGCGAACACGACCTGCTGTTCATGGGTTGGGCCGGCGACAACGGCGATCCGGACAACTTCCTCACTCCGCAATTCAGCTGCGCCAGCGTCAAGTCGGGGCTCAACTTCGCGCGCTATTGCGATCCCGGCCTGGACAAGCTGATTGCCGACGGCAAGGTCGCCAGCAGCCAGGAACAACGCACCGGCCTGTACCACCAGGCGCAGAAACTGATCCACGAACAGGCGCTCTGGCTGCCCCTGGCCCACCCGACCGCCTTCGCCCTGACCCGCCAGGAGGTGCAGGGCTACCAGGTCAATCCGTTCGGTCGCCAGGATTTCTCGCGGGTCGCCGTGAAACGCTGAAGGCCACGCCCGGGAGAACCCGGCGATGGATCTCGACCCCTCTACCTGCCGCATTGGCAGTTCAGCGAGCGCCATCAGCGGCTGATCGACGCGCCGGCCGCCGCGCTGCTCGACGCGGTGGAAGGCCTGTTGCGCTTCGACGACCCGCTGGGGTGCGCCCTGCACGAAGCGCCGGCGCTACCCTGCTGCACACGGAAACCCGGGTGTTCTGCCCCGATCGCGCCAGCCGCCTGCGCTTCACCCCCTACTGGGTGGCGATCCGCCCGGTCAGCGGGCTGATCCGCCGGCGCCTGCTGGCGGGCATCGAGCGGCGCCTGGGCTGGGCCCTTCGCCGAACGCTCACAGCCAACCGTATTCGGCCAGCGACAGAGGCTCGCCGTCGCCGATGATGAAGTGGTCGAGCACCCGCACGTCGATGAGCGCCAAGGCTTCCTTGAGGCGCGCGGTGAGCTGGCGGTCGGCGAGACTCGGACGGGCGTCGCCGGAAGGGTGGTTATGGGTCAGGATCAGCGCCGCCGCGTTGTGCGCCAGGGTGCGCTTGACCACCTGGCGCGGGTAGACGCTGGCGCCATCGATGCTGCCCTGGAACAACACCTCGAACGCCAGGACCCGGTGCCTCGTGTCGAGGAACAGGCAGGCGAACACCTCGTGCTGCTCGTGGCGCAGGCGCGCCTTGAGATAGTCGCGCACCGCCTGCGGGCTCTCCAGTATCGAATCGCGACGCAGGCGCTCGGCCAGGTGGCGCCGGCCCATCTCCAGCACGGCCTGCAATTGCGCATACTTGGCCACGCCGAGCCCGAGATGGCCGCAGAACGAGGCGAGGTCCGCCTCGAGCAGGGCACGCAGCCCGCCGAACTCGCTCAACAGCCGCCGCGACAGCTCGACCGCACTGCAACCGGTCACTCCCGTGCGCAGGAAGATCGCCAACAGCTCGGCATCGGAAAGGGCCGCCGCGCCCTGCTCCAGAAGCTTCTCCCGAGGCCGTTCGGCTTCGGGCCAATCGCGGATGCTCATTCGCTTTCCCCATCGAGCCCGCCCGCTGTTCCCGTGCGGACGCTGTGCTATCTTAGCCCATCCTTTTTGCGCGGCAGACGACCTGGGGAGGCGCGTTTGCCGAAGCGCATGTCATCCATTTCCTTATTAAGGCAAGCCTATGCAGCGGCTCTATCGGAAACGCATCGTCCTCGGCGTGGGCGGCGGCATTGCCGCCTACAAGAGCGCCGAACTGGTCCGCCGCCTGCGCGACCAGGGCGCTGAAGTCCGAGTGGTGATGACCCAGGGCGGCCGCGAGTTCATCACGCCCCTGACCCTCCAGGCGTTGTCCGGCCATCCGGTGCATACCGATCTGCTGGACCCGGCGGCGGAAGCCGCGATGGGCCACATCGAACTGGCCCGCTGGGCCGATCTGGTGCTGATCGCACCGGCTACCGCCGACCTCATGGCGCGCCTGGTCCAGGGCGTGGCCAACGACCTGCTGACCACCCTGGTGCTGGCCACCGACGCGCAAATCGCCCTGGCACCGGCGATGAACCAGGCCATGTGGCGCGACACCGCGACCCAGGCCAACGCCGAGCTGCTGCGCCAGCGCGGCTTCCACCTGTTCGGTCCGGCAGCGGGCAGCCAGGCCTGCGGCGACGTCGGCCTCGGGCGCATGCTCGAAGCCGAGGAACTGGCGCAGCGCGCCGCCGACTGCTTCCAGCGCCAGGCGCTGACCGGCGTGCATGTGCTGATTACCGCCGGCCCGACCCAGGAAAACATCGACCCGGTGCGCTACATCACCAACCACAGCTCCGGAAAGATGGGCTTCGCCCTCGCCGAGGCGGCGGTGGAAGCCGGCGCACGAGTGACCCTGGTCACCGGCCCGGTGCACCTGCCGACGCCCGACCGGGTGCAGCGCGTCGACGTGGTCAGCGCCCGCGACATGCTGGCCGCCTGCGAGGCGGCGATGCCCTGCGACCTGCTGATCGCCTCCGCGGCGGTCGCCGACTACCGCCCGGAAGTGGTCGCCGCGCACAAACTGAAGAAAGACCCTACCAGCGGCGAGGGCTTGCTCTTGCAGCTGGTGCGCAATCCCGACATTCTCGCCACCCTCGCACAGCGCGAGGATCGTCCCTTCAGCGTGGGCTTCGCCGCAGAAACCGAAAACCTGCTGGACTATGCTGCACGCAAGCTGAAGGACAAGAACCTCGACCTGATCGTCGCCAACGACGTGGCCAACCCCTCGATCGGCTTCAACAGCGACGAGAACGCGATCACGGTGATCGACCGCGACCTGCATCCGAGCACCTTCGCCCAGACCAGCAAGGGCAAGATCGCTCGCCAGCTGATCGCCTTCATCGCCGACCGCCTCAACCAGCAATGAGTTACTGATGCACTCTCTCCAAGCCAAGATCCTCGACCCCCGCCTGGGCTCCGACTTCCCGCTCCCGCAGTACGCCACGCCGGGCTCGGCCGGCCTCGACCTGCGCGCCATGCTCAAGGAAGACACCGTCCTCGGCCCGGGCCAGACCCTGCTGATTCCCACCGGCCTGTCCATCTACATCGCCGATCCCGGCCTCGCCGCCCTGGTTCTGCCGCGCTCCGGCCTGGGCCACAAGCACGGCATCGTGCTGGGCAACCTGGTCGGCCTGATCGACTCGGACTACCAGGGCGAGCTGATGGTGTCCTGCTGGAACCGCGGCGAGTCGCCGTTCACCATCGCCGTCGGCGAGCGCATCGCGCAGTTGGTACTGGTGCCGGTGGTGCAGGCGCATTTCGAGCTGGTCGAGCAGTTCGACGAAAGCCAGCGCGGCGCCGGCGGCTTCGGCCATTCCGGCAGCCACTGACCCCGAACACAGGACGAGACGCCGAGGAGACGCGGCATGAAGCTTTTCCAGCGCACCGCCAAGGATGGGAACGAGTTGGGCGACCTGCTCGAACCGGAAAAGAAGCCGCGCAAGGCAGCGTCCGAACGCGCTGACGGCAAGGACCTGCTGCCCGGCATAGGCGCCAGCCTGCTGGGCGTGGCGGCCGCCGGCGCCCTGCTCTGGTTCGGCGTCTTCGGCGGCGCCGGTGAGGCACAGCAGCGCCAGTTGGACGCGGCCTGGGCCGAAGGCCAGGCCGGCGCCTTGCGCCAGGCCTTGCAGCAACTCGCCGCCGACACCCGCGCCGCCGCGGCCAGCCCCCTCGCCCTCGAAGCCCTGCAAAGCGGCGACGCCGCCCGCATCGAGGCCGCCCAGCGCAGCCTGCTGGCCTGGGACGGCGTGGTCGATGCCCACCTGAACGCGCCCGGTCAGGCCACCCAGGACAACGACAGCCCCGGCCCGGTCAGCTTCGCCGCCCTGGATATCCTGCACCGGGTGGAAAGTGGCCAGAACGTCGCCGCCGAAGCCTACAAGGTCGGCCAGCGCTGGCTGCTGTACAGCGCCGCGCCGGTGCGCGGCGCCGACCAGAGCCTGCAAGGCACGCTGCTGCTGGCGGTCGACCTGCAACGGCTGCTGCGCGCCCTGCCGCCCTTGCCGGGCGATGCCGGCCAGGTGCAACTGGTCCAGCAGTTCTCCGGCGCACCGGCCCAGGTGCTGCTGCAACGCGGTATGCCGGCGCCGGGCAAGGGTGCGCAAGCGCTGGACAGCGGCAATCCGAACTGGAAACTGAACTACACACCCGGCAGCGTCGCCTCGACCCAGGCCTCGCCGCTGCTGCTGGCACTCGCGGCGCTGCTGGCCCTGCTCGGCGGCATCCTCGGCGCCTACCTCACCCGTTCGTCGCTGTTGCGCCGCCTGCACCAGGATGTCCTGACCCTCGGTCAGTATCTTCAGGAACTCGGCGGGCAACGCACTGCCAAACCCCCTGTGCCTAGCCTGCCGGGCTTCGCCCCGCTGATCCAGGCATTGGCCCGCCAGCCGCGGCGCAAGCCGGAGCCGACCAGCGCGCCCAGCCCTGCCAAGGCAGCGCCGGTGGCGCCGGTGGCGGTGGCGGTGGCGAAAGCGCCTCCTCGCGAGGAGCCGGCATTGGCAGATCCGTTGTTCCAGAACACCGACATTCTGGATATCGACATTCTCGATGAAGACCAGGACCTCCTGGGATTGGAGCAAACCCCCATCATGAGCACTGCAAAAGCACCGACGCTGCCCGCCAGCATCTTCCGCGCCTACGACATCCGCGGCGTGGTAGGCGATACCCTCACCGCCGAGACCGCCTACTGGATCGGTCGCGCCATCGGCTCGGAAAGTCTCGCCCGCGGCGAACCGTGCGTCGCTGTCGGCCGCGATGGCCGCCTGTCCGGTCCCGAACTGGTCAAGCAGCTGATCCAGGGCCTGGTGGACTGCGGTTGCCAGGTCAGCGACGTGGGCATGGTGCCTACCCCGGTGCTGTACTACGCGGCCAACGTGCTCGAGGGCAAGTCCGGGGTGATGCTGACCGGCAGCCACAACCCGCCGGACTACAACGGCTTCAAGATCGTGGTCGCCGGCGAGACCCTGGCCAACGAGCAGATCCAGGCCCTGCGCGAGCGCATCGAGAAAAACGACCTGGCATCCGGCGTCGGCAGCGTAGAGCAGGTCGACATCCTGCCGCGCTACTTCAAGCAGATCCGCGACGACATCGCCATGGCCAAGCCGATGAAGGTGGTGGTCGACTGCGGCAACGGCGTGGCCGGGGTGATCGCCCCGCAGCTGATCGAGGCCCTGGGCTGCAGCGTGATCCCGCTGTACTGCGAGGTCGACGGCAACTTCCCGAACCACCATCCGGACCCGGGCAAGCCGGAGAACCTGAAGGACCTGATCGCCAAGGTCAAGGCCGAGAACGCCGACCTGGGCCTGGCCTTCGACGGCGACGGCGATCGCGTCGGCGTGGTCACCAATACCGGTACCATCATCTATCCGGACCGTCTGCTGATGCTGTTCGCCAAGGACGTGGTCTCGCGCAACCCGGGGGCCGACATCATCTTCGACGTCAAGTGCACCCGCCGCCTGATCGCCCTGATCAGCGGCTACGGCGGCCGTCCGGTGATGTGGAAGACCGGCCACTCGCTGATCAAGAGGAAGATGAAGGAAACCGGCGCCCTGCTGGCCGGCGAGATGAGCGGCCACGTGTTCTTCAAGGAGCGCTGGTTCGGCTTCGACGATGGCATCTACAGCGCCGCCCGCCTGCTGGAAATCCTCAGCCAGGACCAGCGTGACAGCGAGCACGTGTTCTCGGCCTTCCCGAGCGACATTTCCACCCCGGAAATCAACATCACCGTCACCGAGGACAGCAAGTTCGCCATCATCGAGGCGCTGCAACGCGACGCCCAATGGGGCGAAGGCAACATCACCACCCTCGACGGCGTGCGGGTCGACTACCCCAAAGGCTGGGGCCTGGTACGCGCCTCCAACACCACTCCCGTGCTGGTCCTGCGCTTCGAAGCGGACACCGAGGAAGAGCTGGAGCGCATCAAGACCGTCTTCCGTAACCAACTGAAGGCAGTGGATTCCTCGCTGCCCGTGCCCTTCTGACATGTCGGAGCTCCCCATGACCCTGAGTCGCGATGACGCCGCCCAGGTTGCCAAGGTCCTTTCCGAGGCCCTGCCCTACATCCGCCGCTTCGTCGGCAAGACGCTGGTGATCAAGTACGGCGGCAACGCCATGGAGAGCGAGGAGCTGAAGGCCGGCTTCGCCCGCGACGTGGTGCTGATGAAAGCGGTCGGCATCAACCCGGTGGTGGTGCATGGCGGCGGCCCGCAGATCGGCGACCTGCTCAAGCGCCTGTCGATCGAGAGCCACTTCATCGACGGCATGCGCGTCACCGACGCGGCGACCATGGACGTGGTGGAGATGGTCCTCGGCGGCCAGGTGAACAAGGACATCGTCAACCTGATCAACCGCCACGGCGGCAGCGCCATCGGCCTGACCGGCAAGGACGCCGAGCTGATCCGCGCGAAGAAGCTCACCGTGACCCGCCAGACCCCGGAGATGACCAAGCCGGAGATCATCGACATCGGCCATGTGGGCGAAGTCACCGGGGTCAACGTCGGACTGCTGAACATGCTGGTCAAGGGCGACTTCATTCCGGTGATCGCGCCGATCGGCGTGGGCAGCAACGGCGAGTCCTACAACATCAACGCCGACCTGGTGGCCGGCAAGGTGGCGGAAGCGCTGAAGGCCGAGAAACTGATGCTGCTGACCAACATCGCCGGCCTGATGGACAAGCAGGGCCAGGTGCTGACCGGGCTGTCCACCGAACAGGTCAACGAGCTGATCGCCGACGGCACCATCTACGGCGGCATGCTGCCGAAGATCCGCTGCGCCCTGGAAGCGGTACAGGGCGGCGTGACCAGCGCGCACATCATCGATGGCCGGGTGCCGAATGCCGTGCTGCTGGAAATCTTCACCGACAGCGGCGTCGGCACCCTGATCAGCAACCGCAAGCGTCACTGATCGCCCGGCCATGGCGCGCTCCGGCGCGCCATGACGGTTCTCCCTTAGCGTCGCGCGGCCAGCGCGAAGGCCTGCTCCAGCGGGCTCGCACCCTCGCTGCGGAAGGTCGCCGGGCTCACTCCCGTCCAACGCTTGAAAGCGCGCCTGAAACTGCGGATGTCACGGTATCCCACTTCCTCGGTGATACGTTCGATGGACATCCCGGGGTTGCCCAGCAGGCTCATCGCCCGCCCTCGTCGCACCTGCTCCAGCAACGCCTCGAAGGTCAGCCCGTGTTCGGCCAGCCGGCGCCGCAGGGTGCGGCTGCTCATGTTCAGTTCGGCGGAAATCCTTTCGATCTGGCTGCCCAGGCTGAGGTCGCGGGCGATGGCCCGTTCCACCGCCTGGACCAGGTCGAGTTTCCGGTGCACCTGGGTGTTTTCCTGCTCCAGCAGGGCCAGCGCCTGGCGCAACGCCGGCAGGTTGTGGTTGGGCAGGCGCATGTCCAGCCAGTGGCTGGCGATCGCCATGCGGTTGTGCAGGCAGCCGAAGCGTACCTGGGGGCCCAGCAGGCGCAGGTACTCGCCCGCGTAGGGCGGAGCGGCATGGATGAGTTCGATGCCCAGCGGTTCGAACGCCGGGCTGACCAGGGCACGCCCATACACCAGCAGGCTGGCGAAGAACTCCTCGATGGCGAACACCTGCACCTCACTGCTGGGCAGGTGGCATTCGACCTCGACGAAGAAGGTTTCGCCCTGCTGGTAGACGCTGGAGGTGACGATCCCGCCCGAGCTGTGCTGGTAGCGCACGCCGATGTCGAACGCGTCGCGCAGGGTCCGGCACAGCGACAGCACATGACCCAGCAGGCCAAGGGTGCCGAGCACGTTCTGGTGTCCGACCCACAGCCCCAGTCCCCGCTCCGGCAGGGCCTGGAGGGCACGCTGGATCATGCTCACGGCCTGGCGGTAGGAGATGCGCTGGGTAGGGTCCTGCAGGTCTTCGACGGTGAAGCCCAGGCCCCGGCACAGCCGCGCGGGATCGACACCATGGCCTTCGACCACCTCGGCCAGCGTCTGCAGCAGGAAGGTGGATACCTGGGCGAGTTCGTAGCGCGCATCGGCGGCATTGTTGTGCATGGGCGAAATCCTGAGCCGGTCTCGGCTTCGTTCTTGTTCTGGCGGTGGATCGCGACATGGGATGAGCGTCCCATCATATAGCGTTCCGCACAGATGTAACAAAGCATTGCACGGTGTCCGCAAATCCCCCCCTCGCTGACCGTCAATGCCCTGCCTCGGCCTGTCGATAGGGCTTATTCCTATGCCGTACCCCGAGCCACGCCAAACAATAATAAGAGCCCGCCCATGAATCCGACCCACCCCCGCAGGCCCCTGCGCCTGGCCGCCTGCGTCACCCTCGCCTTCAGCTGCTGCACCCATGCCAGCGAAGGCGGCGTGGACAACATAGGTCCAGGAACCGACGGTTTCTTCACCCTGCCACTGGACGTCGACAACCTCCCCGACCACATGTTCGCCTTCAACGTCTACTACAACCACTACGAAGCCAGGAAGCTGAACATCAGCTCCTTCGGCGGCAAGGTGTCCGACGTGAAGATCAGCTCGGATGCGATCATCCCTCGCCTGGACTACCTGAGCCCGCTGCGGATCTTCGGCGGGCGCCTGGGCGGCTACATCGCCCAGCCCTATATCCGCCAACGGGTGGCCGCGTTCGGCCTGAGCGACGAACGGGAAAGCATGGGTGACACCACCTTCGCGCCGATCATCCTCTGGGACATGGGCAAGGACCTGACCCTGGCCGCCGCCGTGGAGGTCACCGTGCCCACCGGCAAGTACGATGCCGAGCGGCTGGCCAACACCAGCAACAACTTCTACACCTACAAGCCGCTGTTCTCCTTCACCTGGCTGCCCACCGAACGCACCGAGCTGTCGCTGAAGGCCACCTACAGCTTCAACATGGAAAACCACGACACCGACTATCGCTCGGGGCAGATCTTCCATTTCGACTATTCCGCCAGCTATCGGGTGACCGACAACCTGCGCCTCGGCCTGAACGGCTACTACCTCAAGCAGACCACCGACGACAAACAGAACGGCGAGACCGTACGGGTGTTCGGTTTCGGCGAGGAAGTCGACGACGGCGTACGCGGCCAGGTCTTCGCCATCGGCCCGGCCGTGCACCTGACCTTCCTCAAGTACGCCAGCGCGGAGATCCGCTGGGCCAAGGAATTCGACGTGGAGAACCGCCCCGAAGGCGACATGCTCTGGACCAAGCTGACCATTCCGTTCGAACTCTGAGGCATCGGAACGAAGCGGCAGCCCGGTATCCGCGGGCTGCCGCCATCGACTAGGAAAAGCGCCAGGCGTCCTAGGCGTAAACCGGCCAGCGCTCGACGATCCGCCCGCCGCGCAGCGCCAGCAGGTCGCCGAATTGCAGCAGCACCGACTCGCTCTGGGTCGGCCGCAGGAAGACCTGGTCGTCCACCTCCAGGCCCACCGAAGGCGAGCCGTTGACCATTTCCTGGTTCGAGCTGCGCCCGTAGATGCCGTTGCTGCGCAGTCCCTCGGGCGAGGCGAAGTCGGCCATCCAGTTGCCGCCGTAGATGAAGAAGGTGCCGCGCTGGTTGGGGTCCCACCAGGAAAACAGCCGGGACTTGCCGTCCAGCGCCGGGATCTGCACCGCGCCGGTGCTCTTGAGTACCGGCGTGGCGATGTAGACGGCCGGCACATGCTCGGCCAGGGACGCCAGGTCGTAGTGGCTCGGCTTGAGCATGGCGGTGCCCACCGAGACCTCGCTGCTCAGCGTTTCCTTCTCGTGCATGCGATAGCTGGGGCTGCCGGCGGTATTCAGGGTCAGCTGTGGTGTCCACAGCGCGGCGAAGCGCTGGCGGGCGAAGTCGACATGTCCCTGGTAGAGCGCCATGACCTTGGCGAACAGCTCCTCGGGCGAACCGAGGATGCCCGGCACACCCATTCCGACGAAGGGGTCGTAGCCCATGAAGCCGGCGAACTCCAGGTGCTGCGGATGCGCCGCGATCAGCGCCAGCAATTCACCCAGCGCGGCCTGGTCGGCCACCCCGCCGCGATGCAGGCCGACGTCCAGTTCGATGTTGACGCGCATCCGGGTCCCCAGCCCCTGGGCCAGCGCCAGGTACTGACGCAAGCGCTGCGGCGTATCGATCAGCCATTGCAACTGCCGCGCCGGGTCGAACGCGCCCTTGTGCTCGCGGTAGAACAGTTCCGCCGAACGCACCGGCAACGGCTTGCCGAGGAGGATGTCGGCATCCGGAAAAGCGACTGCGTCGTGGTTGAGGAACGGTTGGTGGAAGGACATCAGCCGCCGGGTGCCGGCGCGCCTGGCGATGTACGCCAGCAGGCCGGGCGAGGGCAGCGACTTCTCCACCAGCCGCAGATGCTTGCCGCCGCGGCGGACCGAACGCATCACCACATCGATGTTGTGGTCCAGGCGATCGAGGTCGATGAGCAGCACCGGGCACATCGGGCCATTGGCCTTGAGTTCGCGGTTCAGCGCGCGGAAATAGTCGTCGTACGGCCCGCCACGGTCGGCGGGACGCATCCAGGCGGCAGTTCCCGCCAGCAGCGCGCCGGCCCCGAGGCCGGCGAACATGAACTTGCGTCGATTCACGGCGTTGCTCCTTTCAGGTCACGCCCAGGATGGAAGAGAGGTGCGCATTGAGGAACCGCCCGCGAGGATCCAGCGCCTGGCGCACCTCGGCGAACGCCTTCCAGCGCGGATAGAGTCCCTGTAACTGGTGCGCGTTGAGGCCATGCAGCTTGCCCCAGTGCGGACGCCCGGCGTATTTCCAGAAGATCGGTTCCACCGCGGCGAAGAAGTTGTGGTGGTCCATGTTGTAGTGCTGATGCACGGAAATGGAACAACTGTCGCGGCCCTCGAACATACTCAGGGGAATGTCGTCGGCCTTCACGTAGCGGTACTCGATGGGAAACCAGGTGCGCAGGTCCTTGTCGCGGATCAGCGCGAGGATTTCCCGCAGGCAGGCGGGGCCATGCTCGGCGGGGACCGAATACTCCATCTCGTTGAAGCGCACGTTGCGCACGTTGGCGTAGACCGCATAGGAATCGTCGACCCGCTCGTCGAAGCGGGCGAAGTGGCGCAGGCTGTTGAGCAGGGTACGGCGGGTTTCCGGGAAGTCGCTGAGGTACTTGTCGAGACCTTCGATCAGGCCGACGAACTCGTTGCCGCCTTCCTTCGCCGGGTCCAGGGGCGGGGTCTTCGGCTCGTCGGTCTCGTTGAGGGCGATCGACAGGGCGTAGTCGGAGTGGGTCACCACCAGCATCTCCCAGTGCTGGTTCTCGCGCGTGTTCTTCTCCACGTCCTCCAGCAATTCCTCGGTCCGGGCGATCCACTGCCGTTCACGCAGGCGGTAGGCCGCGCGGTTCTGCAGGCGCACCCGGGTCACGACGCCCAGCGCCCCCAGCGAGACCCGCGCGGCATCAAACACCTCCACGTTGCGCTTGGCGTCGCACTCGAGCACCTCGCCGCTCGCGGTGACCAGTTGCAGACCGCGAACCTGGGCGGAATAGGAACCGAAGCCGACCCCGGTGCCATGGGTGGAAGTAGCGATGGCGCCAGCCAGGGTCTGGTAATCGATGTCGGCCATGTTCACCAGCGCCTGGCCGATCTCCCTGAGCGGAGCGCCCATCTGCGACATCGGCGTACCACCGCCGAACTCGGCCTGGAGGGTCGCGCTGTCGTGGCTGAGCAAGCCGCTGAAGTAGGCGAGTGAGAGCAGGGTGCCGTCGGTCGGGACCAACGCGCTGAACGAATGGCCGGAGCCCACCGGGCGGATCCTGCCGGACGCCTGGCGGATGACCCGGACCAGTTCGTCGAGGTCTTTCGGTGCCTCCCGCGCCAGGGGCAGGCAGCTTTGCGCGCCGGACCAGTTGCGCCAGGGAATCAGGCGCGGTGCGCGGAGCAACTCCGCCAGCGCGGGGTTTCCCACCATGGCGGCGAACGCACCGAGCGCTCCCGCCCGTTGCAGGAGCTGGCGTCGCGACAGATGACTTGGCATGCCGGTATCCCCTATCGGTCCTGCGCTGCGGACATGAAATCGATCAAAGCCCGGAACTGCTCTTCCGAGCACTGCATGCACATGCCCATGGGCGGCATGCCCTTGTAGCCGTTGATGCTGTGGTCCAGCAGGGTGTCGATGCCCTGCGCCAGGCGTGGCGCCCAGGCAGCGGCATCGCCGGTCAGCGGCGCGCCGGAGGCGGGATTGGCGTGACAGAGCTTGCAACTGGCGGAATACACCTGCGCCAACGCAGGGTCCGCAGGGACACGCTGGGAATCGGCGGCCCGCGCCGGCGGCTCCGTGGATTCTCCGCAGGCCACCAGCATCAGGCCCAGGGCAAGCAGCAACCCCGGGCGGCAAAGGCGCGAGTTGCCCGGTCCGGGGCGGAGCGTGGACGACATGGTGTTCCTCTCTCGTTGCGCACGGCGTGCGTTCTCGTCGAACAACACTAAGGCCGCGACGCCCCGAGGATGAGGGCAATGCGGGCCAGCGACGGGGGGTTCTGCGGCCAGCCCTTTCGCACCGCGCGATGGCGGTCTAGAGTCGATGTCTGCAGCAGCGTCGAGGAGCCGGCATGAGCAGCGCAGCACAGCGCCAGAACTACACCTTCTTCCATTCCCTGCGGGTTCGCTGGGCGGAGGTCGATCCGCAGGGCATCGTCTTCAACGGCAACTACCTGACCTATCTAGACGTCGCCACCACCGAGTACTACCGCCAGCTCGGCATGTCCTACCCGGCCGACCTGCTGCGCGGCGGAGGCGACCTGTTCGCGGTGAAGAGCACCCTGGAATACCGCGCCCCGGCGCATTTCGACGACTGGCTGGACATCGGCACCCGCGTGGCGCGGCTGGGGCGCAGCAGCCTGGTTTTCGAGCTGGGCATCTGGCGCGACGAGCAGCTGCTCACCGTCGGCGAGCTGGTCTACGTCTATGCGGATGCGAACGAGCGACAGAGCCAGCCCGTACCGGACTGGCTGCGCGAGAAGATCAGGGCGTTCGAGCGACAGTCGCCAGTGGAGTCAGGGACTCACGCCGAGTAGCTGGGAGAGCCGCGCGCGGTCGGCGGCATAGGTTCTTTCCGCCTCTTCGCGGGCCTTCTGGAAGCGCCCGATCTCGCCCTGCAGGCGCTTTTCCTCCTGCTTGAGATCGTCCAGCTGGTCCACCAGCGCCTGCGCCACCGGACGTCCGGCACGCTCCTGGTTGGCCGCCTGGCCTTGCAGGTTGGCCTGTTGCAGCTTGAGCGACTGCAGGTTGCCGCGCGCCACGCTGCTCAGCCCGTCCAGTTCCGCCAGGCGCCGTTCGCGAGCGCGGTCGACGTCCTCGAGGCTGGAATACAGGCGCAGCAACTGCGCATCGGAACTGGCCTGGGCCTGGGCCGCCTTGCGCTGCCGCAGCTCCTCGGCGGTCGGCGCCGGCGGTACGGTGCGGATCACCCGGCCCTGGTCGTTGAGGACCTGGTAGCCCTTGCCGATGTACTGCGGCGGCACACCCTGGCGGTCGAGCACCACCACGCCCTTGTCGTTGACGTAGCGGTAAAGCTCCACCGCTCCGCCCGGCGCCGCCTGGGCGCCGAAGGAAAGCCCCTGGAGCACCAGCCCCAGGGCCATCAGGCAACGCATTACATCCTGTCCGACCATGCCAGTCCCTTGTGAAAGGTTCAGATACCGTATTGGGCGCGATAGGCCTCTACCGCCGGCAGATGCTTCTTCAGTTCAGCATCTTCGGCAAGATATTCCAGCACCTGCTCCAGGGAAACGATGCTCACCACCGGCATGCCGAAGTCGCGCTCGACCTCCTGGATCGCCGACAGCTCGCCCTTGCCGCGCTCCTGGCGGTTCAGCGCGATCAGCACGCCCGCGGCCCTGGCGCCCTGGGCGTCGATGATCTGCATCACTTCGCGGATCGCGGTGCCGGCGGTGATCACGTCGTCGATGATCAGCACCCGGCCGCTCAGCGGCGCGCCGACCAGCGTGCCGCCTTCGCCGTGGTCCTTGGCTTCCTTGCGGTTGAAGCACCAGGGCAGGTCGCGCTGGTGCTGCTCGGCGAGGGCCACCGCGGTGGTGGCGGCCAGGGGAATGCCCTTGTAGGCCGGGCCGAACAGGACGTCGAAGTCGATTCCGCTGTCGATCACCGCCTCGGCGTAGAAGCGTCCCAGGCGGGCCAGAGCCAGGCCGCTGTCGAACAGGCCGGCATTGAAGAAATAGGGGCTGGTGCGCCCGGACTTGAGGGTGAACTCACCGAAGCGCAGAACCCCGCGCTCGATGGCGAAACGAATGAAATCGCGCTGATACGCCTGCATGAATGACACCAAGCCGCATGAATTTAGCTAAACCGTTTGAGCTCGGGTATCATACACGCACGTGATTTTGGGGGCCATTTATGCGGATCATCAGTGTGAACGTGAATGGTATTCAGGCTGCGGCCGAGCGCGGTTTGCTCAGTTGGCTGCAAGCACAGAATGCCGACGTGATCTGCTTGCAGGACACCCGAGCCTCCGCCTTCGATCTGGATGACCCGTCCTTCCAACTGGACGGCTACTTCCTTTATGCCTGCGATGCCGAGCTACCCGAACAGGGCGGTGTCGCACTCTACAGCCGTTTGCAGCCCAAAGCTGTGATCAGCGGCTTAGGTTTCGAAACGGCCGATCGTTACGGGCGCTACCTGCAAGCCGACTTCGACAAGGTGAGTATCGCCACCCTGCTGCTGCCTTCCGGGCAGAGCGGAGACGAGAGCTTGAACCAGAAATTCAAGTTCATGGACGACTTCACCCATTACTTGAGCAAGCAGCGTCGCAAGCGCCGCGAATACATCTATTGCGGCTCGCTGTACGTCGCCCATCAGAAGATGGACGTGAAGAACTGGCGCGAATGCCAGCAGATGCCGGGCTTCCTCGCGCCCGAACGGGCCTGGCTGGACGAAGTGTTCGGCAACCTCGGCTATGCCGACGCCCTGCGCGAAGTCAGCCGCGAAGGCGACCAGTTCAGCTGGTGGCCGGACAGCGAACAGGCCGAGATGCTCAACCTCGGCTGGCGCTTCGACTACCAGGTGCTGACCCCCGGCCTGCGCCGCTTCGTGCGCAACGCCAAGCTGCCGCGCCAGCCGCGCTTCTCCCAGCATGCGCCGCTGATCGTCGACTACGACTGGCAATTGAGCATCTGAGCCCTGTCAGACACGAAAAAGCCGGCGCATGCGCCGGCTTTTCTATTCCACTCTATTCCACGTGCGACCTACTTGATCAGCCGCAGGCAGAACGGATAGCGATAGGCCTTGCCTTCGTTGGCCTTGATGCCGGCGATGATGGTCAACACCAGCGCCGCCAGGCAGACCAGGCCGAGCAGGAAGAAGCCGATCACCACCAGCATCAGCAGGAAGCTGACGAACATCGCCAGCGCCACGGTGATCTGGAAGTTCAGCGCTTCCTTGCCCTGGGCGTCGACGAACGGATCGCTCTCGCGCTTGAGTTGCCAGACGATCAGCGGCCCGAGCAGGCTGCCGAAGGGAAACACCAGGCCGATGAACGCCGCGAAATGGCAGAACATCGCCCATTGCCGGGCTTCCTGGCCGGGGGTCGCGGCGACCTCTTCGGATACATCGTTCATGTAGCGCTCCTTCTCCGGGGCCCGGCAGGCAGTGCCGGGCGTCTGCTCATTCGGCCAGCGCGGCGCGCTGAAGTTCGAACAGCTCCTGCATGCCCTGCTGGGCCAGTTCGAGCATGGCGTTCAGCTCGGCGGGACGGAACGGCGCGCCTTCGGCGGTTCCCTGCACCTCGATGAAGCCGCCGGCATCGGTCATCACTACGTTCAGGTCGGTTTCCGCGGCGGAATCCTCCAGGTAGTCCAGGTCGAGGACCGGCACGCCCTGGTAGATGCCCACGGAAACGGCGGCGACCATCTGCTTCAGCGGATTGCCCTTGAGCGCGCCACGCTTCTTCAGCACCGCCAGGGCGTCGATCAGCGCCACGGTGGCGCCGGTGATCGAGGCGGTGCGGGTGCCGCCGTCGGCCTGGATCACGTCGCAGTCGATGTACAGGGTGTTCTCGCCGAGCTTGCTGAGGTCCAGCGCCGCTCGCAGGGAACGGCCGATCAGGCGCTGGATCTCCAGGGTACGACCGCCCTGCTTGCCGCGGCTGGCCTCGCGCTGGTTACGCTCGCCGGTGGAGCGCGGCAGCATGCCGTACTCGGCGGTCAGCCAACCCTGGCCCTGGCCCTTGAGGAAGCGCGGCACCCCGGACTCGGCGCTGACGGTGCAGATCACCTTGGTATCGCCGAACTCGACCAGCACCGAACCTTCTGCGTGCTTGGTGTAATGGCGGGTGATGCGGATCGGGCGCAGCTGGTCGGCGGCACGGCCACTGGGACGATTCATCGTGGATATCCTGTACTGAGAAAGCGGAATTGGCCGCCATTATAGAGGCCAGCCCGGGCTCTCAACCACCGTCGGCGTGCGGGCCCCGCCGGACGTGGGTTACAATGCCCGGCTCGAATCACGGCAGCCGCGCGCGTCCGGCGCCGAACGCACTCCCCACACGACTATCGAGGTAGACCCATGGTGCACAGCATGACCGCCTTCGCCCGCGTCGAGCAGGCCGGTACCCACGGCACCCTGAGCTGGGAGCTGCGCTCGGTCAACCACCGTTACCTGGAGCCCCACCTGCGCCTGCCCGACGCCTTCCGCGACCTCGAAGGCGCGGTGCGCGAGGCGCTGCGCCAGGGCCTGTCGCGTGGCAAGGTGGAATGCACCCTGCGCTTCGCCGAGGAAACCGCCGGCAAGAGCCTGCAGGTCGACCAGGAGCGCGCCCGCCAACTGGTCGCCGCCGCCGAAGGCGTAGCCGCCCTGATCCGCCAGCCGGCGCCTCTCGATCCGCTCGCCGTGCTGGCCTGGCCCGGCGTACTGGTGGCCGACTCGGCCGATCCGCAGGCGCTCAACGCCGCCGCCCTGGAAGCCTTCGGCCAGGCCCTGGAGCAACTCAAGGCCGGCCGCTCGCGCGAAGGCCAGGAGCTGGCGAAGCTGCTCAACGATCGGCTCGACGCGATGCTGGTGGAAGTCGGCAACCTGCGCGAACTGGTGCCGACCATGCTGGCCAACCAGCGGCAGAAGATCCTCGACCGCTTCGCCGAACTCAAGGCCGAACTCGATCCGCAGCGCCTGGAGCAGGAACTGGTCCTGCTGGCGCAGAAGAGCGATGTCGCCGAGGAGCTGGACCGCCTCGCCACCCACGTCGGCGAGGTCCGCCGGGTCCTCAAGGCCGGCGGCGCCGCCGGTCGGCGCCTGGACTTCCTGATGCAGGAACTCAACCGGGAAGCCAACACTCTAGGCTCCAAGGCGTTCGACCCGCGCTCGACCCAGGCGGCGGTCAACCTCAAGGTCCTGATCGAGCAGATGCGCGAGCAGGTCCAGAACATCGAATGACCGGCGGGCGCCTCCGCCCGATCTCTTTCCAACCCGTACGAAGCACCAGGAACACCTCATGTCCGGCACCCTGTACATCGTTTCCGCTCCCTCCGGCGCCGGCAAGACCAGCCTGGTGAAGGCCCTGCTCGACGCCGCCCCCGAGGTCCGCGTGTCCGTCTCCCATACCACCCGCGGCATGCGTCCGGGCGAGGTGGACGGGGTCAACTACCACTTCACCAGCCGCGAGGAATTCCTCGCCATGCTCGAACGCAACGAGTTCCTCGAGCACGCCGAAGTCTTCGGCAACCTCTACGGCACCTCGCAGCGCTGGGTCGAGAAAACCCTCGCCGAAGGCCTCGACCTGATCCTCGAGATCGACTGGCAGGGCGCCCAGCAGGTGCGCCGGCTGATGCCCGAGGCCCAATCGATCTTCATCCTCCCGCCGAGCCAGGAAGCCCTGCGCCAGCGCCTGACCAACCGCGGCCAGGACAGCGACGAGGTGATCGAGCGGCGCATGCGCGAAGCCGTCAGCGAAATGAGCCACTACGTGGAGTACGATCACCTGGTGATCAACGACGATTTCGCCCACGCCCTGGACGACCTCAAGGCGATCTTCCGCGCCCGCCAGTTGCGCCAGGACGCCCAGCAGCAACGCCACGCCGAACTGCTCGGTCGTCTGCTCGCCTAAATCGGCTCTTCCATAAAGATTGGCGATTTTTTAGACTATTCAGTCCGCCCGGCAAACGTCGGGCTCACTTTTCGTTACGAGGAACACCATGGCCCGCGTCACCGTTGAAGACTGCCTGGACAACGTCGATAACCGTTTCGAGCTGGTCATGCTCGCCACCAAGCGCGCCCGTCAGCTGGCTACCGGCGGCAAGGAGCCGAAAGTGGCCTGGGAAAACGACAAGCCGACCGTCGTCGCCCTGCGCGAGATCGCTTCCGGCCTGGTCGATGAGAACGTCGTCCAGCAGGAAGACATCGTCGAGGACGAACCGCTGTTCGCAGCGTTCGACGACGAGGCCAACACCGAGGCCCTGTAAGCCATGGCCTCGGCTCGACGTCGCCTGCGAGCGCCGCAACCCGCCTACGGGCAGGGGGTGAACCCTTGCCGGGCATAGACGCCTTCGCCGACAGACTGTCGAGCTACCTCGGGCCGGACCAGGTCAACCTGGTCCGCCGCGCCTACTACTACGCCGAGCAGGCCCACGACGGGCAACGCCGCCGCAGCGGCGAGCCGTACGTGACCCACCCGCTGGCGGTCTCCAACATCCTCGCCGACATGCACATGGACCATCAGAGCCTGATGGCCGCGATGCTGCACGACGTGATCGAGGACACCGGCATCGCCAAGGAAGCGCTCACCGCGCAGTTCGGCGAGACGGTTTCGGAACTGGTCGACGGGGTCAGCAAGCTGACCCAGATGAACTTCGAGACCAAGGCCGAGGCCCAGGCCGAGAACTTCCAGAAGATGGCCATGGCCATGGCCCGCGATATCCGCGTGATCCTGGTCAAGCTGGCCGACCGCCTGCACAACATGCGCACCCTCGAGGTGCTGTCCGGCGAGAAGCGCCGGCGCATCGCCAAGGAAACCCTGGAAATCTACGCGCCCATCGCCAACCGCCTGGGCATGCACACCATGCGCGTGGAGTTCGAGGACCTCGGTTTCAAGGCCATGCACCCGATGCGCGCCGAGCGCATCCGCCAGGCGGTGAAGAAGGCCCGCGGCAACCGCCGCGAGATCGTCGGCAAGATCCAGGAGTCGCTGGTCAACTGCCTCGCCCGCGAAGGCATGGAAGGCCAGGTGATCGGCCGCGAGAAGCACCTCTACAGCATCTACCAGAAGATGCGCGGCAAGCGTAAGGCGTTCAACGAGATCATGGACGTCTACGCCTTCCGCATCATCGTCGACAAGGTCGATACCTGCTATCGCGTACTGGGCGCCGTGCACAGCCTGTACAAGCCGTTCCCCGGACGCTTCAAGGACTACATCGCGATTCCCAAGGCCAACGGCTACCAGTCGCTGCATACCACCCTGTTCGGCATGCACGGGGTGCCCATCGAGATCCAGATCCGTACCCGCGAGATGGAGGAGATGGCCAACCACGGGATCGCCGCGCACTGGCTGTACAAGTCCAACGACGAGACGCCCAAGGGCACCCATGCCCGCGCCCGGCAATGGGTGAAGGGCGTGCTGGAACTGCAGCAGCGCGCCGGCAACTCGCTGGAATTCATCGAGAACGTGAAGATCGACCTGTTCCCGGACGAGGTCTACGTGTTCACGCCCAAGGGCCGCATCATGGAACTGCCCAAGGGTTCCACCGCGGTCGACTTCGCCTACGCGGTGCACACCGACGTCGGCAACAGTTGCATCGCCTGCCGCATCAACCGCCGCCTGGCGCCGCTCTCCGAGCCGTTGCAGAGCGGCCAGACGGTGGAAATCGTCACCGCCCCGGGCGCCCGGCCGAACCCGGCCTGGCTGAGCTTCGTGGTCACCGGCAAGGCGCGCACCCATATCCGCCATGCGCTCAAGCTGCAACGCCGCTCCGAGTCGATCAACCTCGGCGAGCGCCTGCTGAACAAGACCCTCACCGGCTTCGACAGCCACCTCGAGAAGATTCCCCAGGAACGCATCCAGGCCGTGCTCGCCGAGTACCGCATGGAAGTCTTCGAGGACCTGCTGGAAGAGATCGGCCTGGGCAACCGCATGGCCTACGTGGTCGCCCGCCGCCTGCTGTCCAGCGAGGGCGAGGAAGCGCCGAGCGCCGAGGGTCCGCTGGCGATCCGCGGCACCGAAGGCCTGGTCCTGAGCTACGCCAAGTGCTGCACGCCGATTCCCGGCGACCCGATCGTCGGCCACCTGTCCGCCGGCAAGGGCATGGTGGTGCACCTGGAAAGCTGCAAGAACATCAGCGAAGTACGCCACAACCCGGAAAAATGCATCCAGCTCAGCTGGGCCAAGGATGTCACCGGCGAATTCAATGTCGAACTGCGCGTCGAGCTGGAGCACCAGCGTGGCCTGATCGCCCTGCTCGCCACCAGCGTCAACGCGGCCGACGGCAACATCGAGAAGATCAGCATGGACGAGCGCGACGGTCGCATCAGCGTGGTCCAGCTGGTCGTCAGCGTGCACGATCGCGTCCACCTGGCCCGCGTCATCAAGAAGCTGCGCGCCCTCAAGGGAGTGATCCGGATCACCCGCCTGCGCAGCTGACCCGCTTTTTCCTGTGTCATCCGGCGCCCCCGCGCCCACTCGATTTCAGCAAGGAGTTCCCATGACCAAGACCGTTATCCACACCGACAACGCCCCGGCCGCCATCGGCACCTACTCCCAGGCCATCAAGGCCGGCAATACCGTCTACGTGTCCGGGCAGATCCCGCTGGACCCGAAGACCATGGAACTGGTGGAAGGCTTCGAGGAGCAGACCGTCCAGGTGTTCGAGAACCTCAAGGCGGTGATCGAGGCTTCCGGCGGCTACCTGCACGACGTCGCCAAGCTGAACATCTTCCTCACCGACCTGTCGCACTTCGCCAAGGTCAACGAGATCATGGGCCGCTACTTCACCCAGCCCTACCCGGCGCGCGCCGCCATCGGCGTGGCCGCCCTGCCGAAGGGCGCACAGGTGGAAATGGACGCCATCGTCGTCCTCGAGTAAGCCGGATGTTCGCGACGGGGCCCAAGGCCCCGTCGCTCTGCATGGAGTAGCACGATGCGCCGCGTGATTTTCCTCGCCGCAGCCGCCACCCTGCTGGCCGGCTGCGCCGGCACGGCCGATCCGTCCGGCACCTGGATCAACCAGGCCGCCATCGACGCCGCGAGCAAGGACGGCAAGCTGCGCGAGGCCCTGCTCGCCTATGGCCCGAACCTGGAATGGAAGCTCGACAGCAAGGCAGGCGAAGCCACCTTCAGCAACGGCTTCGAACTGGGCGAAGGGACCCTGAGCAAGAGCGATGACGAGCACTGGAAGGTTGCCTTCTATGGCGACGACAACCAGGAGAGCCTCGAACTGGACGGCAAGGAGCTGATCCAGCAGGCCAGCGCCAACGGCCCGGAACAGCGTTTCCGCCGTCTCGACCCGCAACCCGCGGCCAACAGCCCTGCCGGCAGCGGTTTCGAGCGGGCCTTGTACGGCAGCTATCTGAAGGGCAGCTGGAAGATCCGCGAAGGCCAGGGCCAGGGCGGCAAGGTCGAGTTCCAGGCCAATGGCCTGGTCAGCGGTCTGCCCGGCGCCGAACGCTACGCGTTGTGCCTGGCCGGCGATTGCGCGGCGATGAGCGGCGACAACGACAGCATCTGGCTGCAACAAGGCAACCGCGGCCGCGAATTGCTGTTCAGCCTCGACGACGACGAGCTGCAACTGTTCGAAGCGGTCAATACCGCCGGCGCCAACGAGATGCCCAGCTACGTGCCCGGCAAGCGCGTCTGGCTGCTGGAGCGCTGACGCCTCTCAGAGGGCGGCCAGCACCAGCCAGCCGCCCAGCGCCAGCAGCAGGACGCCGCACAGCCGGTCCAGCGCACCTACCCGCCGTTGCAACCAGCCGCGCCAGCGCGGCCTGTCCAGCAGGCGCACCAGCGCCATGTCCCAGCACAGCACCGCCAGGCTCATCCACGCCAGGCACAGGGCCAGTGCCCAGCCCGGCAGGCTGAAGCGCGCCAGCACGCCGAACAGCCCCGCATAGAAGATCGGCAGCTTGGGATTCAGGCTGCTCGCCAGCAGGCCGTCGCGCAGCCCGCGCAGATAGCCGCCGCGGGACGGGACGTCGCGCTGCGCCGGCATTTCCAGTCGCCTCTGCGCAAGCAGCGCCTGGCCCGCCAGCCAGAGGAAGTACAGTCCGCCGAGCGCCTGCAGCCAGCGCAAGGCGCTGTGCGCCGAGTCCGGCACGCTGGCCAGCAGGCCGAGCACCAGCAGCATGCTCAGGAGGTTGGCCAGGGCGATGCCGGCGGCCACCCCGTCGGCCTGGCGCCGGCCGCGCAGCAGGGCGGCGCGCACCAACAGGAAGAAGTCCGGCCCCGGCGACAGCAGGGCAGCGAAATGGGTACTGGCGACAAGGACGAACGCGGCGAACATGAAGGCCCCTCGAAACGCGAAGGCCTCCAGTCTGTGCAGCGCGGCGGGCGCCGTATTGGAAAAAACTCAGGTCTTGGCGCTGCGCCGGAACTGCCCCGGAGTGACCCCGGTGAAACGCCGGAAGGTCGTGGAGAAGTGCGCCTGGTCGTAGAAGCCGAGGTGCTGGGCGAGTTCCGCCAGCGGCCGTTCTTCCAGCAACAGGCGCTTGGCCTGGCGCACCCGGCATTGCAGTTGGTAGGTATGCGGCGGCACGCCGTAGGCACGCCGGAAAGCCTCGATCAGGTGGCGCGGGTGGCGCTGCAGCAACTGCGCCAGCTGGTCCAGACCGAGCGCCTCGGTGGCATGCGCTTCCAGGTAATCGCGCAGGCGTGCGGTGGTTCCGCCGTCGCGGGGCGCCGCGGCCGCCGGGCGCAAGCCGCCGTGGCGCACGAAGACCTGTTCGAGCAAGGCCAGCAGGCGGCTTTCCAACCCCAATGCGTCGCTGCGCTGGAAGTCCTCGGCCAGTCGCGCCAGGCCAACCGCCACGCTGCCGTCGTCGGCCGGGTTCAGTTCGCCGAAGCCGCGCGGCAACTGTTTGCGGCCGAGCAGGCCGAGCAGGCGCGTTTCCTCGACATAGAGCATCCGGTAGACCAGCCGCTCGGATTCGGCGTGCCCGGTATGCGGCTCTTCCGGGTTCATCAGCGACAGGGTGCCGGCCGGCAGCGCATGGCGCCGCCCGCGGCACTGGTAGCCGCCGACGCCGTGGAGGATCGAGCCGATGGCGAAGGCCGAATGGCTGTGGCGGCCGAACGCCTGGCCGGAGAAGTCCGCATGGAACAGCTCCACGCCAGGCAGCCAGGGACGCGCCAACAACCGGTTGGCAGCCATCAGGCGTCCCCGAGCACCGCCGCGTAGCCCTCGCGGTAGCTCGGATAGCGCGGCACCCAGCCGAGCGCCCGGGCGCGGCGGTTGCTGCAACGCTTGCTGCCGGCGCGGCGTACCGAATGTTCGTCGGCCCATTGGCTGACGCCCAGGCGCTGGCGCAGGTAGTCGACCACCTCGTGCATCGCCACGGGCGCGTCGTCGACACCGATGTAGCAGTCCTCCAGCGCCTGGCCGCCGGCATCGGCGCGCAACAGGAAGGCCAGCAGCCCGGCCGCATCGTCGGCGTGGATCCGGTTGGCATACAGCGGCGGCTCGCTGACCACCCGGTAACCCTGGCGCACCTGGTTGAGCAGCCATTCCCGCCCCGGACCGTAGATGCCGGCCAGGCGCACGCGGGTAGCCGGTATCCCGCTGTCCAGCGCGACCTGCTCGGCGTCGAGCATGATCCGTCCGGAATAGGCCTGGGAAAGCGCCGGCGACTCCTCGTCGATCCAGCCGCCATCGGTCTGCGCGTAGACCCCGGTGCTGGAGACGAACAGCAGGCGCCTGGGCCGCTGGCCGTGGGCCTGCAACCAGCCCAGCACATGGCGCAGGCCGTCGACGTAGGCGGCACGGTAGCCAGCCTCGTCGTGCTGACTGGCGGCGGCGCTGTACACCAGGTAGTCGAGCGGCTCGCTCGGCCACTGCGCGGGACACTCCGGAGCCTGCAGATCGCCAGCCACCGGCAGGATCCCCTGCGGCAAGGCGTCCACCGAGCGACGCAGGCCATGGACCCGCCAGCCATCGGCCAGCAGCGCCTCGCCGAGGCGCCCGCCGACATCGCCGCAGCCGGCGATCATCACTGTTTGCGACATGAAGCCGTCTCCTTCCTACAACAAGGCGGGCAGTGTAGGCGTCGAATCGTCTGCAATGCACGCCCGATCATGCCCCCGGAGGTTGGTTCGCGGCGGTGCAGCCGCTATGCTTGGCCGATCTTAACGGATGAGCAGCCATGACCCTCACCGAACTGCGCTACATCGTCACCCTCGCCCAGGAACAACACTTCGGCCGCGCCGCCGAGCGTTGCCACGTCAGCCAACCGACCCTCTCGGTCGGCGTGAAGAAGCTCGAGGACGAGCTGGGGGTGCTGATCTTCGAGCGCAGCAAGAGCGCCGTGCGCCTGACGCCAGTGGGCGAAGGCATCGTCGCCCAGGCGCAGAAGGTCCTCGAACAGGCCCAGGGCATCCGCGAGCTGGCCCAGGCCGGCAAGAACCAGCTGGCCGCGCCGCTGAAGGTCGGCGCCATCTACACCATCGGACCGTACCTGTTCCCGCACCTGATTCCCCAGCTGCACCGGGTCGCGCCGCAGATGCCGCTGTACATCGAGGAGAACTTCACCCATATCCTCCGCGACAAGCTGCGCACCGGCGAACTCGACGCGATCATCATCGCCCTGCCGTTCCAGGAAGCCGACGTCCTGACCAAGCCGCTGTTCGACGAGCCTTTCTATGTGCTGATGCCGGCCGACCACCCCTGGACCGCCAAGGCCAGCATCGATTCCGAGCTGCTCAACGACAAGAGCCTGCTCCTGCTCGGCGAAGGCCACTGCTTCCGCGACCAGGTGCTGGAAGCCTGCCCGACCGTGCGCAAGGGCGACGAGAACAAGCACACCACGGTGGAGTCCTCGTCGCTGGAGACCATCCGCCACATGGTCGCCTCCGGACTGGGCGTCTCGGTGCTGCCGTTCTCCGCGGTGGACAGCCACCACTACGCCCCGGGCGTCATCGAAGTGCGCCCGTTCAGCGCGCCGGTGCCGTTCCGTACCGTTGCCATCGCCTGGCGCGCCAGCTTCCCGCGTCCACGCGCCATCGAAGTGCTGGCCGACTCGATCCGCCTGTGCTCGGTGGCCCGCCCGCAAACCCAGGAACAACCGCAAATCGCATGACCGAGCTGTCCAGGGTCCCGGTCACCGCGCTAAAGGGCGTAGGCGCCGCGCTGGCGGAGAAGCTCGCTCGGGTAGGCCTGGAAACCCTGCAGGACATCCTGTTCCACCTGCCCCTGCGCTACCAGGACCGTACCCGCGTCACCGCCATCGGCGCCCTGCGGCCAGGGGCCGACGCGGTGGTCGAGGGCGTGGTGGCCGGCGCCGACGTGGTGATGGGGCGCCGCCGCAGCCTGCTGGTGCGCCTGCAGGACGGCAGCGGCACCCTGAGCCTGCGCTTCTACCATTTCAGCCAGGCGCAGAAGGACGGTCTCAAGCGCGGCACCCACCTGCGCTGCTACGGCGAAGTCCGGCCGGGCGCCTCGGGCCTGGAGATCTACCATCCGGAATACCGCGCGCTGAACGGCGACGAGCCGATTCCGGTGGAGCAGACCCTGACGCCGATCTACCCGACTACCGAAGGACTCACCCAGCAGCGCCTGCGCCAGTTGAGCCAACAGGCCCTGGCCATGCTCGGTCCCAGCAGCCTGCCCGACTGGCTACCGGCGGAACTGGCCCGCGATTACCAACTTGGCCCGCTCGACCAGGCGATCCGCTACCTGCACCGGCCGCCGCCGGATGCCGACATCGAGGAACTGGCCGAAGGCCGGCACTGGGCGCAGTTGCGCCTGGCCTTCGAAGAACTGCTGACCCACCAGTTATCCCTGCAGCGCCTGCGCGAAGCCGTGCGTTCGCAGGCAGCGCCGCGCTTGCCGGCGGCCAGCCGCTTGCCGAAACGCTTCCTTGCCAACCTCGGCTTCCAGCCAACCGGCGCGCAACGCCGGGTCGGCGCGGAGATCGCCTACGACCTGGCCCAGGACGAACCGATGCTGCGCCTGGTGCAAGGCGACGTCGGCGCCGGCAAGACCGTGGTCGCCGCCCTCGCCGCCCTGCAAGCCATAGAGGCCGGCTACCAGGTGGCGCTGATGGCGCCGACCGAGATCCTCGCCGAGCAGCATTTCCTCAACTTCAGCAAGTGGCTCCAGCCGCTGGACATCGAAGTCGCCTGGCTGGCCGGCAAGCTCAAGGGCAAGGCCCGCGCGGCGGCACTGGAACGCATCGGCGACGGCGCGCCGATGGTGGTCGGCACCCACGCGCTGTTCCAGGATGAAGTGAAATTCAAGCGCCTTGCACTGGCGATCATCGACGAACAGCACCGCTTCGGCGTGCAGCAGCGCCTGGCCCTGCGCCAGAAGGGCGTGGACGGCAGGCTCTGCCCGCACCAGTTGTTCATGACCGCCACGCCGATCCCGCGGACCCTGGCGATGAGCGCCTATGCCGACCTCGACACCTCGATCCTCGACGAGCTGCCGCCCGGGCGTACCCCGGTGAATACCGTGCTGGTGGCCGACAGCCGCCGTATCGAGGTGATCGAGCGAGTCCGCGCGGCTTGCCGCGAAGGGCGCCAGGCCTACTGGGTGTGTACCCTGATCGAAGAGTCCGAGGAGCTTACCTGCCAGGCCGCCGAGACCACCTACGAAGAGCTTTCCTCGGCGCTGGGCGAACTGCGTGTCGGCCTGATCCACGGGCGCATGAAGCCGGCGGACAAGGCCGTGGTGATGGAGGCCTTCAAGGAAGGCATGTTGCAACTGCTGGTGGCGACCACGGTGATCGAGGTCGGCGTCGACGTGCCCAACGCCAGCCTGATGATCATCGAGAACCCCGAGCGCCTTGGCCTGGCCCAACTGCACCAGCTACGCGGCCGGGTTGGCCGGGGCAGCGCCGCCAGCCACTGCGTGCTGCTCTACCACCCGCCGCTGTCGCAGATCGGCCGCGAGCGGCTGGGCATCATGCGCGAAACCAGCGACGGCTTCGTCATCGCCGAGAAGGACCTGGAATTGCGCGGCCCCGGCGAAATGCTCGGCACCCGCCAGACCGGCCTGCTGCAATTCAAGGTCGCCGACCTGATGCGCGACGCAGACCTGCTGCCGGCGGTCCGCGATGCCGCCCAATCCCTCCTGGCGCACTGGCCGCAGCATGTCAGCCCGCTGCTCGAACGGTGGTTGCGCCACGGCCAGCAATACGGTCAAGTGTGATCTATTTCGCTCTCGCTGACCGGCGTAGGTCTCAGTCTTGAAGCAGCTCTGGTTATACTGAGGGAAAATCCAGCTCGCATGGTCTCGTCATGACAGAAGCCGCCCTGGCCTCCGCCGATGCTCCTCACGCCCCCCAGGTCATCCTCCAGCTGCTCGCCAAGCTAGGCATCGCCTGCCGCGAGGTCAGCGACAGCGCGGAGCTGCCTGCCGCCCGCCGGGTCCAGGCGGTGCTGCTGGACGACGCCGTCGGCACCCTGCTGGTGCTGTTCCCGCAGAGCCAGTTGCTGGACCTCGCCCGGCTCACCGAACTGACCGGCCGCAAGCTGCTGGCGATCGAGCCCGAGCGCCTGGAACGAATGCTCGGCAAGCACGAGTTGCACCGCCTGCCGGCGTTGCCGCCCCTGACCAGTTCGCCCTGCCTGTACGACGAGCGCCTGTTGCAGGAACCGCGCCTGCTGATCGAGTCCGGCCAGCCCGGCATCCTCCTGGAGATCGCCAGCAACGACTTCCGCGGCCTGCTGGGCAAGGCCAGCGCCGCGCGCTTCGGCGAACCGCTGGAAAACATCAACCTGAACCTTGACCGCCCGGACGATGACCGCGCGGAAATCAGCCAGGCCGTGCAGGCCTTCACCGCCCGGCGCATCCAGCAGCGCCTGGAGCAGACCATCGAGATTCCACCGCTGCCGCAGACGGCGCAGAAGATCATCAAGCTGCGGGTCGACCCCAACGCCAGCGTCGACGACATCACCGGCCTGGTGGAAACCGATCCGGCGCTCGCCGCCCAGGTGGTCAGTTGGGCGGCCTCGCCCTACTACGCCGCGCCGGGCAAGATCCGCTCGGTGGAAGACGCGATCGTCCGCGTCCTCGGTTTCGACCTGGTGATCAACCTGGCCCTCGGCCTCGCCCTGGGCAAGAGCCTGAGCCTGCCCAAGGACCAGCCGCAGCAGGCCACGCCCTACTGGCAGCAGGCGATCTACACCGCCGCGGTGATCGAGGGCCTGACCCGCGCCATGCCACGCGAACTGCGCCCGGAGTCCGGCCTGAGCTACCTGGGCGGCCTGCTGCACAATTTCGGTTACCTGGTCCTGGCGCATGTCTTCCCGCCGCATTTCTCGCTGATCTGCCGGCACCTGGAGGTCAACCCGCACCTCGGCCATGCCTACATCGAACAGCACCTGCTGGGGATCACCCGCGAGCAGATCGGCGCCTGGCTGATGCGCGTCTGGGACATGCCTGACGACCTCTATTGCGCCCTGCGCTTCCAGCAGGACCCCAGCTACACCGGGCCGAACGCGGTCTACGCCAACCTGATCTGCCTGACCAACCGGTTGCTGCGCAACAGCGGCATCGGCGATGGCCCGCAGCAAGCGATTCCGGCGGCATTGTACGAGCGCCTGGGGATCACCCCGGAGAAGGCCGGGGACGCCGTGAAAAAGGTGTTGGAAGCGGAAGCGGCCCTGCGCGAACTGGCGGCCCAGTTCAATCGCTTGCCGGGGTGACCGGGTAGTCCGCCGCGAAACGCACTACCGAAAGGCTGCGGCCGCAGCCCGGATGAGATCGAAAGCCGCCCTCAGGCGGCTTTCTTCTCCGGAGCCTTCTTCCTCGGCTTGAGGTACTTCACCAGACCCTGGAACCAGATCACCAGCGCCGGATTGCCCTGTATCTGGATGTCCTTGTTCTGGATGCCCTGCATGAAGGCCAACTGCGGGTTCTTCGAAGTCATCGCGGCGAAACCGTAGGCTCCGTCCTTGAACCCCAGGGAAAATGCCGGTTGCGGATGGGTACCGCGCTTGCTGCTGACGCGCAGGTCCCTGACCAGGTAGTGGCGCGCCACCTTGCCGTCGAGGGTATGCAACTGGAACACCAGGTCCTTGCCCTCGAGCTGCTTCTGGAAAGCGGGATTGTCGCGGCTGGCCTTGGCCATCAGGCGACCAAGCATCCACAGGAGAAGACGAAATTTCATGCACGCGCCTCGATATCCGGGGAGATGAGCGGCGCATTGTAGCTGTTCGCGAGGAGGACTACAGCTGTCCTTTCGATGAGCGCGGAAGCGTCTTCGACGAAGCCCGGAGCCGCTCTGACTCCGGGCTCTCGGCGGTCAGTTGACCGCGTCGCGCAGGGCCTTGCCCGGCTTGAAGGCGACGGTGTTGCTGGCCTTGATCTTCACCGGCTGGCCGGTCTGCGGGTTCTTCCCCGTGCGGGCTCCGCGATGGCGTTGCAGGAAGGTGCCGAAACCGACCAGGGTCACGCTGTCCTTGCGGTTCAGCGCGCCGGTGATTTCATCCAACAGGGCGTTGAGAACGCGATTGGCCTGTTCCTTGGTGAGATCGGCCTTTTCGGCGATAGCGGCGGCTAGTTCTGGTTTACGCATAGTTGCCTCTTTGACGGTTTGTTGTTTTTGTGTCCGTGCTGTCTTCCCAGCAGCGCTCAAAGGCACCGCAGTCCACCGGAACCATAGGCTCTAGACTGCGGTAGACGCGATGGAGGATGGCATGCTCCCGAGGACTGCGCCAGTATCGTCCGACAATTTTGCCGCAAGTCTCGACGGCATAACGGCCGGAACCAATGGCATTCAAGCCATGAGGCCGGGTAACTCTTTGTTCAGGGCCAATTTTTCGTTCACCGCCGCTCCGGTCAGGGCATAACCGATCACTCGACCAGCGGTATCCCGGCACAGGACCTTGAGGTCCGTTCCAGAGCCTTCCACTAGCCATTGGCCATCCATTCCGCGCGGCGGCGGCGACACCACCAGCGGGCAGGCCGGGGTCTTCACCGTCACCGGCATGGGACCGTAGGCCACCTGGCTGGGGTTGCCGGCGAGGGTGTGCGCCAGCGCGCGTGCGCAAGCCATCAGCGGCATCACATAGAGCAGGTTGAGGCCGTCCACTTCGGCGCAGTCGCCCAGCGCGTAGATGTTGGCGTGGGAGGTGCGCAGCGAGCGGTCGACGACGATCCCGCGGTTGACCGCCAGCCCGGCGGCGAAGGCCAGTTCGGTGCGCGGACGCAGGCCGACGGCGGAGACCACCAGGTCGCAGGGAATCACCTCGCCATCCGAAAGATGCGCTTCCAGCCCCTCGCCGGCCTTCTTCAGGCTGGCCAGCACCGGCCCCAGGTGGAAGCGCACGCCGAGGCCTTCCAGGCCGGCCTGCACGGCCTTTGCCGCGGCCGGGTGGAGCAGGCCCGGCATGACCTGCTCGCAAGGCGCCACCACGTCGAGCTGGTAGCCGCCGCTGGAGAGGTCGTTGGCGAATTCGCAACCGATCAGCCCCGCACCGAGCAGCAGTACCCGGCGCTTGCCGGCAGCCGCCTGGCGGAAGCGCGCGTAGTCTTCCAGATCGTTGATCGGGTAGAGCGCGTCCTGGGCATCGCCCTCGACCGGCACCCGGATCGGCTCCGCACCCCAGGCCAGGACCAGGTCGCGATAACGCACCTCTTCCTCGCCGATCCAGATCCGCTGATGGCCCGGATCGATACCGGTGACCCGGGTATGGGTCAGGATGCGCGCGTTCAGTTGCTCGGCCATGGCGCCCGGTTCGGCCATGGCCAGGCCGTCGGCGTCCTTGTTCTTCGAGAAGCCGGTGGAGAGCATCGGCTTGGAATAGGAACGGCCGTCGTCGGCGGTGATCATCAGCAGCGGCGTCTCGCCGTCCAGCTTGCGCCACTCGCGGGCCAGGTTGTAGCCCGCCAGGCCGGTTCCGATGATTACCAGGGGCGCACGCTCGCTCATTTCCGTTCCTCTGTGATTGCCGGCGCCGGGCGCCGCTTCTGTGGATTTCGCTCAGGCGATCTCGATCATCTCGAAATCGATCTTGCCGACACCGCAGTCCGGGCAGACCCAGTCCGCCGGGATGTCCTCCCAACGGGTTCCCGCCGGAATGCCTTCTTCGGGCAGGCCCAGGGCTTCGTCGTAGATGAAGCCGCAGACCACGCATTGCCACTTGCGCATAGCCACCCTCCTCGTTCGTCGAACCTAGCTCAGCGTCGGTGGCCGGCCAACGGCAAGGCTGCCGGGCGTTCCCGGCAGGACAGTCAATGACCGGACCCAAGCCCCAAGGATAACCCCTGGACGGCCGCTGGCCAGGCATGAAAAAAGGCGGCCAGGGCCGCCTTCTTCGCCGGCGAGCGGGGCTCAGCCGATTTCGATCATCTCGAAGTCCAGCTTGCCGACGCCGCAGTCGGGGCACAGCCAGTCTTCAGGCACGTCTTCCCAGCGCGTTCCCGCCTCGATGCCTTCTTCCGGCCAGCCTTTGGCCTCGTCATAGATCAGTCCACACACCACGCATTGCCACTTCTTCATTGTTTACCTCGGGCGGGTTACCACGGTTCAGCGCCGGCAACCTATAACAAATCCACCCTGTCCGCCAACCTGCCCGAAAGGCAAGGTGGTGCCGAACGGGCCAACCAAAGATGGGTGGTGCCCACCGGTCGCCTCACAGCCCCTCGGCTCCGATCCGCGCCACCTGGGCGTCCTCTTCGGCGCGTACGCCGGAAACCCCGACCGCGCCGACCACCTGTCCGTCCACCAGGATCGGCACGCCGCCCTCCAGGGTGGCCTGCAGCAGCGGCACCGAGAGGAAGGCACTGCGTCCGCCGTTGATCATGTCCTCGTAGCGCTTCGTTTCCCGGCGCCCGAGGGCGGCGCTGCGGGCCTTTTCCGTCGCGATGTAGGCACCGATCGGCGCGCAGCCGTCGAGGCGCTCCAGCGCCAGCGGGTGGCCCCCGTCGTCGACCACCGCGATGCTCACCGCCCAGCCTTGGCGCTGTGCCTCCTCGCGGGCCGCGCCAAGGACGCGGGCGACCTCCTCGCGGCCGAGTACCGGCTTGCTGTGCATGGTTTCACTCTCCTCCGGGCAAGGCCTGGTCGAGCAGCTCGATCCAGTGGCGTACCGGGGTCCGTCCGGCCCCGTCGAGATGGGCCTGGCAACCGACGTTGGCCGTGGCGATGACATCCGGCGCGCCGCTTTCCAGGGCGTCCAGGCGGTTGTCGCGCAGACGCCGGGACAGCGCCGGCTGGGTCAGCGAGTAGGTGCCGGCGGAGCCGCAGCAGAGATGACCGTCGGCCACCTCGGTGAGATGGAAGCCCAGTCGCCGCAGCACCGCCTCCACGGCCCCGCCCAGTCGTTGCGCGTGCTGCAGTGTGCATGGGCAGTGGAATGCCAGGCGCTGGTCGCAGCGCAGGCCGAGGGATTCCAGCGGCTCGTCGCGAAGCACTTCCACCAGGTCGCGGGCAGCGGCGGCGACCTCGCGCGCCTTGTCCGCGTACCGTGGGTCGTCGCGCAGCAGGTAGGCGTAGTCCTTGACGAAGGCGCCGCAGCCGCTGGCGGTCTGCACGATGGCCTCGGCACCCTCGCGCAACAACGGCCACCAGGCGTCGATATTGCGCCGCGCGCGCTGGCGGCCGCGCTCCTGCGCATCCAGGTGGAAATCCAGCGCGCCGCAGCAGCCGGCCGCGGCCGCCGGCGTCACGCTGATTCCCAGGCGGTCCAGAACCCGCGCGGCGGCGGCGTTGGTGTTCGGCGACAGCGCCGGCTGCACGCAACCTTCGAGCAGCAGCACGCGCCGCGCATGCCGGGGCTGCGGCCGCCTGCCCGGCGCCGCGACCCGACGTGGCAGCTTGCCCTGCATCGCCTCAGGCAGCAGAGGCCTCAGCCGCCCGGCAGCGCCGGCCAGCGCGCCGAACAACCCCGGGCGCGGGGCCAGCAGGCGCAGCCCGTCGCGCAGCAGGCGTTGCCGGAAGCCGCGCGGCAGGCGTTCGGCGAGGAGGTCGCGGCCGATATCCAGCAGCTTGTGGTACTCGACTCCGGACGGGCAGGTGGTTTCGCAGTTGCGGCAGCTCAGGCAGCGATCGAGGTGCAGGCGGGTGCGCTCGCTGGCCTCGTCGCGCTCGAGGAACTGCTTGATCAGGTAGATCCGTCCGCGCGGGCCGTCGAGTTCGTCGCCCAGCTCCTGGTAGGTCGGGCAGGTGGCGTTGCAGAAACCGCAGTGCACGCAGCTGCGCAGGATGCGCTCGGCTTCGGCGGCCTCGGCGCGTTGCCGGGCGGAATCGCAGAGGTTGGTTTGCATCGCGCCTCCTCAGAGTTCGGCGTACATCCGCCCGGGATTGAAGATGCCCTGCGGGTCGAGCTGGCGTTTGAGTGCCCGGTGCAGACCGAGCAGTCCAGGCGGTAGCGGCTGGAACGGCGCATCGAGATGGCCGGCGCGGTAGCAGGTGGCGTGACCGCCATGGGCGGCGGCCCACGCGCGGATGTCCGCGGCCGGCGCGTCGCTCTTCAGCCAGCGCAGCGCCCCGCCCCAGTCCAGCAACTGACGACCGGGCAACGGCGTCTCCGGCGCCAGCGCCGGCAGCGACAGGCGCCAGAGCGGTCGCGGGTCGTCGAAGAACGGCAGGCGCTGCTCGCGCAGGTCGGCCCAGAAGCCGTCCTCGAGCGCTTCGCCACCGAGGCGGTCGCGCGCCGAGCGTACCGAGCCCTCGCCGCCCTCCAGGCGCAGGCGCAGGGCTTCGCCGTCGTGGCAGGCCGCACTGATCGGCAATGGCTGGCCTCCCCACTCGGCCAGCTTGCGCAACGCCGTCGCCACCGGCAGGTCCAGGCTCAGGCCGGCCTGGCAGCGCGGCATGGGCAGCACCTTGAAGGACACTTCGGTGACCACCCCGAGGCAACCGAAGCTGCCCGCCAGCAACCGCGACAGGTCGTAGCCGGCGACGTTCTTCATCACCTCGCCGCCGAAGCGCAGGTGGGTGCCCAGGCCACTGATCAGCCGCGTGCCGAGGACGAAATCGCGTACCGCTCCCGCCCAGGGCCGGCGCGGTCCGGACAGGCCGCTGGCGAGCACCCCGCCGACCGTCGCCCGGCCGCCGAAACCCGGCGCCTCGCAGGCAAGCATCTGCCCGCCGCGCGCCAGCACGGCCTGTAGCTCGTCCAGCGGCGTACCGGCACGGGCGGTGATCACCAGTTCGCAGGGATCGTAGGCGACGATCCCGCGGTGTTCGGCGAGCGCCAGCGGTTCGCCCGCGACCGGCCTGCCGAGGAACGCCTTGCTATCGCCGCCGACGATGCGCAGCGGGGCGCGCCGCGCCAGGGCGTCGCGGACCCGCTCGAGCAGCGCGCCGGCATGGTCGGCGCCAGCGTCCGGATCGAAATACGGCTGGCTCATCAGAAACGCTCCAGTTCGGGGAACGGCAGTCGACCGTGGTGGACGTGCATGGCGCCGAACTCGGCGCAGCGATGCAGGGTGGGCACGTTCTTGCCGGGATTGAGCAGCCCGGCCGGGTCGAACGCCGCCTTCACGGCGTGGAACAGGGTCAGCTCGTCGGCATTGAACTGAGCGCACATCTGGTTGATCTTCTCGCGGCCGACGCCATGTTCGCCGGTGATGCTGCCGCCTACCGCCACGCACAACTCGAGGATCCTGCCGCCCAGCGCTTCGGCGCGCTCCAGCTCGCCCGGCAGGTTGGCGTCGAAGAGGATCAGCGGGTGCATGTTGCCGTCGCCGGCGTGGAATACGTTGGCCACCCGCAGGCCGTATTCGCGCGAAAGCTCGGCGATGCCATGCAGCACCCGCGGCAGCTCGCGGCGCGGGATGCTGCCGTCCATGCAGTAGTAATCGGGGGAAATCCGCCCGACCGCCGGAAACGCATTCTTGCGCCCGGCCCAGAAGCGCTGGCGCTCGGCCTCGTCTTGGGCCTGTCGCACCGAGGTGGCGCCAGCCGCCTCGAACAGCTCGCGGACCCGCTCGCAATCCTCGTGCACGTCGGCTTCCACGCCATCCAGTTCGCAGAGCAGGATCGCCGCCGCATCGACCGGATAGCCGGCATGGATGAAGTCCTCGGCGGCGCGGATCGACAGGTTGTCCATCATTTCCAGCCCGGCCGGGACGATGCCGGCACCGATCAGGTCGGCCACCGCCCGCCCGGCGCTTTCCACATCGTCGAAGCTGGCCAGCAGGACCTTCGCCACCGGCGGGCGCGGCAACAGCCTGACGGTGACCTCCACCACCACGCCGAGCAGCCCTTCGGAGCCGGTGAACAGCGCTAGCAGGTCGAAGCCGGCGCTGTCCAGGGCGCTGGACCCCAGGCTCAGGCGCTCGCCTTCCAGGGTCACGATGTCCACCTGCAACAGGTTGTGCACGGTCAGGCCGTACTTCAGGCAATGCACGCCGCCGGCGTTCTCCGCGACGTTGCCGCCGATGGAGCAGGCGATCTGCGAGGACGGGTCCGGTGCGTAGTACAGACCATGAGGGGCAGCGGCCTGGGAGATCGCCAGGTTGCGCACGCCAGGCTGGACCCGGGCGAAACGACCCAGCGGATCGATCTCGAGGATCCGCCGGAAACGCGCCATCACCAGCAGCACGCCGTTCTCCAGCGGCAGCGCGCCGCCGGACAGGCCGGTGCCGGCACCGCGCGCCACGACCGGTACCTTCAGCCGATGGCAGAGGGCGAGCAGGCCCTGAACCTGTTCGATGCGTTCCGGCAATGCCACCAGCAACGGCGTGCAGCGATACGCCGAGAGTCCGTCGCACTCGTAGGGACGCAGGTCTTCCGCGGCGTGCAGTAGTTCGAGGTCGGGCAGGCGGAGGCGCAACTCGGCCAGCAGGCCATCCTTGTCCACCTGCGGCAGCGGACCGTCCAGACGCTCGTCGTAGAGGATGTTCATGGCGGCTGTCCTTGTTGTGGTTGTCGGCGGGATCAGCAAGCGTCCACAGCCTGTACCGCGCGGACGCCGGGGTCCAGCAGGCGTCTAACTGGTCCTACCAGTATCACCAGGAGCCATGGGCATGAGGCGCATGCTAGAAAGTCCCTGAGCTTCTATAGTGAGTAACGACAGCCAACTGGTCCTACCAGTGCAACGGGAGCTTCCATGCAGAAACAGCGGGTGGCCGACCAGGTCGCAGAGCGTATCGAGCGGCTGATCGTCGACGGCGTGCTCAAGGTCGGCCAGGCACTGCCGTCCGAGCGGCGCCTGGTGGCCAAGCTCGGCTGCTCGCGCTCGGCCCTGCGCGAGGGCCTGCGGGCGCTGCGCGGGCGCGGCATCATCGATACCGAGCATGGCCGTGGGTCGTTCGTCGCCGATCTCGACCGCAACGCCGACGCCAGCCCGCTGATGCACCTGTTCGGCTCCCAGCCGCGCACCCTCTACGACCTGCTCGAAGTCCGCGCCCTGCTGGAGGGCGAGGCGGCCCGCCTGGCAGCGCTACGCGGCACCGAGGCAGACTTCGTCCTGCTCGCCCGGCGCTACGAAGAGATGCTCGCCAGCCACGAGGAAACCCAGCCGATCGATCCCCGCGAGCACGCCCGCCGCGACCACGCGTTCCACCGGGCGATCAGCGAGGCATCGCACAATCCGGTGCTGGTGCATACCCTGCAATCGCTCAACGAACTGCTGCTGAGCACGGTGTTCGCCTCGGTGAACAACCTCTATCACCGGCCGCCGCAGAAACGCCAGATCGACCGCCAGCACGCGCGCCTCTACGCGGCCCTCCGCGAGCGCCAGCCGGACCAGGCGCAACGGGCGGCGCGCGAACATATCCACAGCATCCGCGACAACCTGCGGGAGATCGAGCAGGAAGAACAGCGCCTGGTCCGCGCCACCCTGCGCCTGAACGGCTGGGGGTGACGCGCCACCGCGTCGCAGACCGGCCGCCGACCGAACGTGCTACCCTCGCCGCCTTCTGCCGCCGTCTCGTAGTCCCGTCATGCCCAGCAATGCGCTCTGGCTTCGCGCCGACCAACTGTCCAGCGTCTCCCCCGCCGTCCTCGACTGGCTGTTCGACGAAGGGTCGCTGACCCGGCGCCTGACCGCCCTGGCCGACGGCGCGTTCCGCGTCGAACCCCTGCTGGAAGGCTGGCAGACCCTGCGCGACGACGAATGCCAGGGGCTCGACGTCCCTCCCGGCAGTAGCGGCTGGGTCCGCGAGGTCTACCTGCATGGCCACGACCGTCCCTGGGTGTTCGCCCGCAGCGTGGCGGCGCGCAGCGCCCTGGAAGGCTCGGGCTTCGACCTGGCGCTGCTCGGCACCCGCTCGCTGGGCGAGTTGCTGTTCAGCGACAGCGCCTTCGAGCGCGGGCCCATCGAAGTCTGCCGCTATCCGGCGGCCGGTCTGCCCGCCGAGGTCCGCGCCGAGGGTCTCTGGGGCCGTCGCTCACGGTTTTCCCGCGGCGCGCTCGGGGTGCTGGTGGCGGAGGTGTTCCTACCGCGCCTGTGGGACCAGGCGGGAATCGCCGACGTATAATCCCCCGGTCGACTCCGGAGGTCCCCATGTTCGTCACCCTGATCAAGCCGCTGGCCCGCCTGCACCCCCGCGCCTGGGACTTCGTCCAACTGGTGCGGCTGGACCGGCCGATCGGCATCTACCTGCTGCTCTGGCCGACCCTCTGGTCGCTGTGGATCGCCGCGGACGGCGTGCCGGAGCTGAAGAACCTGCTGATCTTCGTCCTCGGCGTCATCCTGATGCGCGCCGCCGGCTGCGTGATCAACGATTTCGCCGACCGCAATTTCGACGGCCATGTCGCACGCACCAAGGCGCGCCCGCTGGCCACCGGCAAGATCAGCGTGCGCGAGGCCTGGATCACCTTCGCCGTCCTGGTCGCGCTGAGCTTCGGCCTGGTCCTGCTGACCAACGCAACGACCGTCTGGCTGTCGTTCGGCGCGGTAGCCGTGGCCTCGCTCTACCCCTTCATGAAGCGCTACACCTACTATCCGCAGGTGGTGCTGGGCGCCGCCTATTCCTGGGGCATCCTGATGGCCTTCACCGCCGAGCGCGGTGAACTGCCGGCCAGCGCCTGGCTGCTGTTCCTGGCCAACGTGCTGTGGACGGTCGCCTATGACTCCTACTACGCGATGACCGACCGCGAGGACGACCTGAAGATCGGCATCAAGTCCACCGCAATCCTCTTCGGCGATGCCGACCGCCTGATCATCGGCAGCCTGCAGGGCCTGACCTTGCTCCTGCTGGCGCTGGCCGGCAACCGCTTCGAACTGGGCCTGTGCTTCTACCTCGGCCTGGCGGTGGCGGCGGCCTGCTTCGTCTGGGAAGCCTGGTCGACCCGCGACCGCGACCCGCAGGCCTGCTTCCGCGCCTTCCTGCACAACCACTGGGCTGGCCTGGCGATCTTCCTCGGCACGGTCGCCGACTACGCGCTGCGTTGAGCGGCGCGCAGGCCGGCGACCGTCTAGTCCATGTCCGGCTGGGCGACGTGCCAGGCGCCCATCTTGCCGTCACCGTTCTTGTCGCCAGGCTTCTTGTCCTGGATGAAGGTATAAAGGGGCTTGCCGTAGTAGGCCCACTGCTGGGTGCCGTCCTCGCGAGCGACCAGGCTCCAGTCGCCGCTGGCCTGCGCTCCCTGGGCCGCTGCCAGCGGCGGCCAGTTCTTCGCGCACTGCCCGGAACAGGCGGATTGCCCTTCGCTGTCCTTGTCGTAGGTATAGAGCGTCATGCCCTTGCCATCGACCAGCACGCCGTCCTTCTCGGTGGCCGGCGCCACCGTTTCCTGGGCCAGCGCGGCGAACGCCGGCAGGGCCAGCGCCAGACCCAGCGCCAGGTGGATTCTGTTCATCGCGTCTCTCTCCTGTGTCTTCAGGTGGAGCGTTCGCCGCCCGCAGGGACGGCACCGGAACCTGTTGAGCATAGCCCCGCCGCGGGCAGTCGGCGGAAACTACGCCGTTGTGTCACATACCTGACACAATTTCGTTATCTAATGCGGCGCAAGACAGATCGACCCGAGGCAAGACCATGGTTGGCAAGACAATCCTCATCGTTGATGACGAAGCACCGATTCGCGAGATGATCGCCGTGGCCCTGGAGATGGCCGGCTACGAGTGCCTGGAGGCGGAAAATACCCAGCAGGCGCACGCGGTGATCGTCGACCGCAAGCCGGACCTGATCCTGCTCGACTGGATGCTCCCCGGCACTTCCGGCATCGAACTGGCGCGACGCCTGAAGCGTGACGAACTGACCGTCGACATCCCGATCATCATGCTCACCGCCAAGGGCGAGGAGGACAACAAGATCCAGGGCCTGGAGGTCGGCGCCGACGACTACATCACCAAGCCGTTCTCGCCCCGCGAGCTGGTCGCCCGCCTGAAGGCCGTACTGCGCCGCACCGGGCCTGGCGACAGCGAGGCGCCGATCGAGGTTGGCGGCCTGCTGCTGGACCCGATCAGCCACCGCGTGACCATCGACGGCAAGCCGGCCGAGATGGGCCCCACCGAGTACCGCCTGCTGCAGTTCTTCATGACTCACCAGGAACGCGCCTATACCCGCGGCCAACTGCTGGACCAGGTCTGGGGCGGCAACGTCTATGTCGAGGAGCGCACCGTCGACGTGCATATCCGCCGCCTGCGCAAGGCGCTCGGCGAGGTCTACGAAAATCTGGTTCAGACTGTCCGCGGGACCGGCTATCGTTTCTCCACCAAGAGCTGACCCCGCGCCCGGCCGCCCGGCGGCCGGAGTCGTTTCCCCTGGACGGTCCGTGACGGACCGCCACTGGACAGGATGCAATCCGTCGTGAACCAAGACTGGCGTGGAGCGCTGATCCGCCACCTGCTTCTCGTGCTGGCCGCCAGCCTCGTGCTCGGCGTGGTCAGCGGCCATTACGGCTGGGCCCTGGCCCTCGGCCTGGCTCTCTACCTCGGCTGGACCCTCTGGCAGCTACTGCGCCTGCACCAGTGGCTGCGCAACCACCAGCCAGACGAGCCACCGCCGGACAGCTACGGCCTCTGGGGCGAAGTCTTCGACAATATCTACCACCTGCAACGCCGCAACCAGCGCGCCCGTGGCCGCCTGCAGGCGGTGATCGACCGGATCCAGGAGTCCACCGCGGCGCTGCGTGACGCGGTGATCATGCTCGACAGCGACGGCAATCTGGAATGGTGGAACCTCGCCGCGGAAAACCTGCTCGGCCTGAAGACCCCGCAGGACGGTGGCCAGCCGGTGAGCAACCTGATCCGCCATCCGCGCTTCAAGGAATACTTCGACCAGGAGGATTACCGCGAGCCGCTGGAAATCCCCTCGCCGATCAACGAGCGCCTGCGCCTGCAGTTCCACATCACCCTCTACGGCAACCGCGAGCACCTGATGCTGGTCCGCGACGTCACCCGCGTCCACCAGCTGGAGCAGATGCGCAAGGACTTCGTGGCCAACGTCTCCCACGAGCTGCGCACGCCGCTGACGGTGATCGCCGGCTACCTGGAGACCCTCCTCGACAACGTCGAGGATGTGAACCCGCGCTGGCTGCGCGCCCTGCAACAGATGCAGCAGCAGGCCGGACGCATGCAGAACCTGCTCAACGACCTGCTCCTGCTGGCCAAGCTGGAGGCCACCGAATACCCCGGCGACAACAAGCCGGTGGCGGTGGACGCTCTCCTCGCCAGCATCCGCAACGACGCCCAGGCCCTGTCCGCCGGGCGCAACCACCGCATCAGCCTGGACGCCACACCCGCGGTGCAGCTCAAGGGCAGCGAGGCGGAACTGCGCAGCGCCTTCTCCAACCTGGTATTCAACGCGGTGAAGTACACCCCCGACGAGGGCGAGATCCGCATCCGCTGGTGGGCCGACGAACAGGGCGCGCACCTGTCGGTGCAGGACACCGGTATCGGCGTCGATCCCAAGCACCTGCCGCGCCTGACCGAGCGCTTCTACCGGGTGGACTCCAGCCGCGCCTCCAACACCGGCGGCACCGGCCTCGGCCTGGCCATCGTCAAGCACGTGCTGATCCGCCACCGCGCGCGCCTGGAAATCAGCAGCGTGCCCGGCAAGGGCAGCACCTTCACCTGCCATTTCGCCCCGGCGCAGGTCGCCGAGGCCGAGCGCAAGGCGTCGAAGTGAGCCTCGTCGCGGTGCCGCGCCGCCGGCGTCGGCACGGCCAAGGCTTGCAAGCGACGACACAGCCCCTCATTCTTAAGGGCCTTTTGGCTACCGCACACCCCCATGGACCCTTCTCCTAGTACCAGCATCGCCACCTATTTCGCCGATGCCGGCCTGATCCTCTTTGCGCTTTTCCTCGTCCTGCTCAACGGCTTCTTCGTCGCCGCCGAGTTCGCCATGGTCAAGCTCCGCGCCACCCGCGTGGAAACCATCGCCAAGCAGCACGGCTGGCGCGGCGCCATCCTGCGCAAGGTACACAACCAGCTGGACGCCTACCTGTCCGCCTGCCAGCTGGGCATCACCCTGGCCTCCCTGGGCCTGGGCTGGGTCGGCGAGCCGGCCTTCGCCGAACTCCTGGAACCGCTGCTGGCGATGATCGGCGTGCATTCCGACGAACTGATCCGCGGGATCTCCTTCTTCACCGCGTTCTTCATCATTTCCTACCTGCACATCGTGGTCGGCGAGCTGGCGCCCAAGTCCTGGGCGATCCGCAAGCCGGAACTGCTGTCGCTGTGGACGGCGGTGCCGCTGTACCTCTTCTACTGGCTGATGTACCCGGCGATCTGGCTGCTCAACGCCAGCGCCAACGCCATCCTCAAGATCGCCGGCCAGGGCGAGCCCGGCCCGCACCACGAGCATCACTACAGCCGCGACGAACTGAAGCTGATCCTCCACTCCAGCCGCGCCCAGGACCCCAGCGACCAGGGCATGCGCGTGCTGGCCTCGGCGGTGGAGCTGGGCGAGCTGGAGGTGGTCGACTGGGCCAACTCCCGCGAAGACCTGGTCTACCTCGAGCACGATGCGCCGCTGGCGGACATCCTCGCGGTGATCCGCCGCCACAAGTACAGCCGCTACCCGGTCTGGGACAGCCACAAGGGCGAGTTCATCGGCCTGCTGCACATCAAGGACCTGCTGCTGGCACTGTCCGCCCTGGACAGCCTGCCGGAGACCTTCGACCTCGACGAACTGGTGCGCCCGCTGGAGATCGTCACCAAGCACACCCCGCTGTCGCGCCTGCTGGAGCAGTTCCGCAAGGGCGGCGCGCACTTCGCCGTGGTGGAAGAGGCCGATCACAAGGTGGTCGGCTTCCTGACCATGGAGGACGTGCTGGAAGTGCTGGTCGGCGACATCCAGGACGAACACCGCAAGACCGAGCGCGGCATCCTCGCCTACCAGCCGGGCAAGCTGCTGGTGCGCGGCGACACACCGCTGTTCAAGCTCGAGCGCCTGCTCGGCATCGACCTCGATCATGTCGAGGCGGACACTCTCGCCGGGCTGGTCTACGACACCCTGAAGCGGGTGCCGGAGGAAGAGGAAGTCCTCGACACCGAGGGCCTGCGGATCATCGTGAAGAAGATGCGCGGTCCGAAGATCGTCCTGGCCAAGGTGGTCAAGCTCGACTGAGACGAGCCGGCGCCGCCACGGCGCCGGTGACTTTTCAAGGCTCGCGGACGATAGCGAAGTTCGGCAGGCTGTCGACCGGCTGGGCGAAGTCGTAGGGAATCGACTCCAGCGCCAGGCCGACGTTGCGCTGGATCACGAAGTGCAGGTGCGGCCCGCTGCTGTTGCCGGTGTTGCCGGAGCGCGCCAGCGGCGTGCCGACCTGGACCCGCTGGCCCTCGGCGACCAGCACCGAATGGCGCATCAGGTGCAGGTAGACGCCCATGGTGCCGTCGTCGTGCAGGATGCGGACGAAGTTGCCCGAGGGATTGTTGCCGCGCCCGCTCTGGTTGTTCTCGATCTTCACCACGGTGCCGCCGCGGGCGGCGATGATCGGCGTGCCCTCGGGCATGGCGATGTCCATCGCGTAGCGGCCCTTGGGGGTGAAGTGGCTGTACTTGCCATTGGCGCCCTGGGACAGGCGGAACGGCCCGCCGCGCCAGGGCAGCGGATAGCGATAGAGCAGCGGCTGCTGGCGCGGGTCGCCGAGCGCATAGCGCAGCTTCGGCGTGTAGCTCATCGGCTTGCCGGCCTTGCGCGGCGCCAGGGTCGCCAGGCGCACCTGGCTGCGCGCCGGGACCACCCAGCGAATCGGCCCGTCGGGCACCCCAACGGCATTGCGCGGGTTGCGGATCCGCAACTCGACCTCGACCGGCGCGTAGAGGTCGTTGCGCACCTGCAGGGTCTCGCCACCCGCGTGCTTCTTCGTCTCCAGCTTCACTTCCCGTTCCAGGTGCTCGACCATCCGGTCGCGGAAGACGAACACCTGCGCCCCGGCCACGGCGCGGTCGGAGTAGGTCACCACGCCATTGGCGTCGGTGTACTTGTAGATGGTCAGGGCCGCAGCCGGAGCTGCCGCGGCGAACAGGCCACAGAGAAGGAGAAGGCGCCCTAGCATGACTGCACGGATCGTGTCGTTCTGGTTATCCCGAATCGGCAAGACTAGCAGCGCTTTATTGCCAGGGCGAGACGACAGCGAGCGGGCTGTGAACGGATCGTCGGGAAAAAACCCGCTCAGGCGCCGGGAACGTAGTGCTTCTGGGTACTTCCGCGGGCGATCAGGCGCGACAGGTAGTCGAGCTTCTGCGGGTCGCGGTCGACGAAACGCAGGGTCAGCAGCAGCCAATCGCTATCCGGCTTCGGCTCCAGCGCGGCGATGGCGTGCAGGTAGCCGTTCAGGCGCGCCACGTCGCTGTTTTCCTCGAGGTCCAGCACCGCGCTTTCCAGCACCTGCGGCAACGGGTCGGCGCGCTTCACCACCAGTTGCGCTTCCTTCAGACTGACCGCCTTGATCACGCAGGGCATGCTGCTCTGCGGCAGGCGCAATTGCGCCTGGCCCAGCGGGTTGCCGCTGCCGGCGGGACGCGCGCTGGCCTGGGGAGCCGAAGCCGGCTTCGGCGCGGGAGCCGGTTTTGCCGGACTGGCGGCGGGCTTGATCACCTCGGCGCGACCGCCGGTCAGGGCGGCCAGCGAATCGTTGGCCATGCCGCTGGCGATCTCCCGGCGCGGCGCGTGGGCCGCCAGGGCTTCCAGCTTGCCGCTGCGGCTCAGGGCCTTCTTGATCTTGGCCACCAGCTGGTCATTGGAGAATGGCTTGCCGATGTAGTCCGACACCCCGGCCTGGATCGCCTGGACCACGTTCTCCTTGTCGCCGCGACTGGTGACCATGATGAACGGGGTAGTCTTGAGGTTTTCCTGGGCACGGCACCAGGTCAGCAGTTCGAGGCCGGACATCTCCGGCATCTCCCAGTCGCAGAGGATCAGGTCGACGTTCTGCCGACTGAGCAGTTGCTGGGCCTTGCGGCCGTTCACGGCCTCCTCGATATGAAGGCCGGGGAAGTTGTCGCGCAACCCTTTCTTCATCAGATCTCGGATGAAGGGGGCGTCATCCACCACTAGCGCGCTGACTTTGCTCATCGACTTCTCCTGGACAGGTTCGCCTAGGATAGCCTCCCCTGCTGGCAGGATGCCAAGCCTTGCTGCAGTCGCGCGAAGAAACAAGGCTCCAGGTCAAGGGAGCCTTGCCTGCGGAAGATCACTCGCCGCGGTTGTTCTCGACCTCTTCCTTCATGCGGGTCAGACCGATGTGACGAACGTCGGTGCCGCGAACCAGGTAGATCACCAGCTCGGCGATGTTGCGCGCATGGTCGCCGATGCGCTCCAGCGAGCGCAGGGCCCAGATGATGTTGAGCACGCGGGATATCGCCCGCGGGTCTTCCATCATGTAGGTGACCAGCTCGCGCAGGGCGGTCTTGTATTCGCGATCGACGGTCTTGTCGTACTGCGCCACGGACAGCGCCAGGTCGGCATCGAAGCGGGCGAAGGCGTCCAGTGCCTCCTGCACCATCTTCTGTACCTGGCTGCCGATGTGCCGAACCTCGACGTAGCCGCGCGGCGACTCGCCTTCCTCGCACAGCTGGATGGCGCGGCGGGCGACCTTGGAGGCCTCGTCGCCGATCCGCTCGAGGTCGATCACCGACTTCGAGATGCTGATGATCAGGCGCAGGTCGGAGGCCGCCGGCTGACGCCGGGCGAGGATACGCACGCACTCCTCGTCGATGTTGCGCTCCATCTGGTTGATCTGGTCGTCGATCTCGCGGACCTGCTGGGCGAGGCCGGAGTCGGCGTCGATCAGCGCGTTGACCGCGTCGTTGACCTGCTTTTCCACCAGCCCGCCCATGGCCAGGAGGTGGCTGCGCACATCCTCCAGCTCGGCGTTGAACTGCTGGGAGATGTGATGGGTGAGACTGTCTTTGTTGATCATGTGGGGAATCCTTCTGAAGCCGCTGCGACCGGTGACATCAACGAGCTACGGAGAGCGCCGGAGGCAGCGGTATCGCCGCGCCTCCGGACGCGCCGCTAGCCGTAGCGGCCGGTGATGTAGTCTTCGGTCTGCTTCTTCGCCGGGTTGGTGAACAGCGTATCGGTGTCGCCGAACTCGATCAGCTTGCCCATGTACATGAACGCCGTATAGTCGGAAACCCGCGCGGCCTGCTGCATGTTGTGGGTAACGATGACGATGGTGAACTTCGACTTCAACTCGTAGATCAGCTCTTCGATCTTCAGCGTGGAGATCGGGTCCAGCGCCGAGCACGGCTCGTCGAGCAGCAGCACTTCCGGTTCCACCGCGATGGTCCGGGCGATCACAAGGCGCTGCTGCTGGCCACCGGACAGGCCGAGGGCGGACTCGTGCAGGCGATCCTTCACCTCCTCCCACAGCGCAGCCCCCTTCAGCGCCCACTCGACGGCCTCGTCAAGTACGCGCTTCTTGTTGATGCCCTGGATACGCAGGCCGTAGACCACGTTCTCGTAGATGCTCTTGGGGAACGGGTTGGGCTTCTGGAACACCATGCCGACGCGACGGCGCAGCTCGGCGACGTCGACGCCCTTGGCGAAGATGTTGTGGCCATCGAGGCGGATCTCGCCTTCGACGCGGCAGCCGTCCACCAGGTCGTTCATCCGGTTGAAGCAGCGCAGCAGGGTCGACTTGCCGCAGCCGGACGGGCCGATGAAGGCGGTCACGCGCTGCTTCGGAATGTTCATCCGGACGTCGAACAGGGCCTGCTTGGCGCCGTAGAACAGGTTCAGCCCGGGCACTTCCAGTTCGACACTTTCGGAAGCCAGGTCGAGGCTCTGGCGGTCGCGGCCGAGCGCATCGAAGTTGATGCCGTGGCTGGCGGTCTCGTTTTGCATGGGAAGCTCCCTCAATCAGTTTTCCAGGGCCTTGTACTTCTCGCGCAGGCGATTGCGGATCGCGATGGCGGAGAAGTTCAGCAGGGCGATCACCACGACCAGCAGCAACGCCGTAGCGTATACCAGCGGCCGTGCGGCCTCGACGTTGGGGCTCTGGAAACCGACGTCGTAGATATGGAAACCGAGGTGCATGATCTTCTGGTCGAGATGCACGTACGGATAGTTACCGTCGACCGGCAGCGACGGTGCCAGTTTCACCACGCCGACCAGCATCAGCGGCGCCACTTCGCCGGCGGCACGAGCCACGGCGAGGATCAGGCCGGTCATCATCGCCGGGCTGGCCATCGGCAGGACGATCTTCCACAGCGTTTCCGCCTTGGTCGCGCCGAGCGCCAGGGAGCCTTCGCGGACCGCGCGCGGAATCCGCGCCAGGCCTTCCTCGGTGGCGACGATCACCACCGGCACGGCGAGGATCGCCAGGGTCAGCGAGGCCCAGAACAGTCCGGGGGTACCGAAGGTCGGCGCCGGCAGGGCCTCGGGGAAGAACAGCCGGTCGATGGAACCGCCCAGCACGTAGACGAAGAAGCCCAGGCCGAACACGCCGTAGACGATCGCCGGTACGCCGGCGAGGTTGTTCACGGCGATGCGGATCACCCGGGTCAGCGGCCCCTGCTTGGCGTACTCGCGCAGGTAGACCGCAGCGATCACGCCGAACGGGGTGACGATCAGCGCCATCACCAGGGTCATCATCACGGTGCCGAAGATCGCCGGGAAGATACCGCCCTCGGTATTGGCCTCGCGCGGATCGTCGCTGAGGAACTCCCAGAGCTTCTTGAAGTACACCGTCATCTTGGTGCCCAGGCCCATGGCGTTGGGCTGGTAGGCATGCACCAGCTTGCCAAGGGTGATTTCGCTCTCGCGGCCGCTGGCGTCGCGCATTACCACGCTGTCGCGGTTGAACTCCTGGTGCAGGCCGTTGAGCTGCTCTTCCAGGACCTTGTAGCGCGCCTGCAACTCGCTGCGCTCGGCGGCCAGGTCGGCCTGGGCGGCGGCGTCCAGCTTGCCGTCCAACTGCAACTTGCGCTCTTTCAGGCGCAGGCGCTCGAGACCGTGGTTGATCCCGCCGATGTCGCCCTTCTCCAGCTTGTAGAGCTTGGCGTAGAGGTCATCCACCCGCTGCATGCGCTTCTGCAGTTCGCCTACCGCGGCGTCGCCTTCGGCGACCACCTGGCCGTTCTCCTTGACGCTCAGCAGGTAGCCGTAGAAGTTGCCCCACTCGCGGCGTTCGAGAACCATCAGCGCTTCGGGACGCTTGATGTCCTGCAGCCACTCGCCGACGACCCAGGAGAAATCGCTGCCGTAAAGCTCGCGGTTGCCCAGCTTGAGCAGCTCGCGGGTCATGAATTCGGGGCCGGCCTCCGGGACCGGCATGCCGGCGCTGCGCAGGCGCGCGCGCGGCACTTCCTCGGCCTGGACCACCTCGCCGATCACGGTCTTGGCGGCTTCGCCAGGGATCTGGTAAGTCGCCTCGATGACGTTCGCCGGCCAGAAGTGGCCGAGGCCGCGTACCGCGATCACCGCCAGCAGGCCGATGGTCATGATCACCGCGATCGACACCGCGCCGGCGTTCATCCACACCCAGGGCGAGCCGCTGCCGAACCAGGCTTTGACGGTTTCCTGTTTCTGTTTCACAGAGCTATACCTCCGCCGCTTACAACGACGCGTATTTCTTGCGCAGACGCTGACGGATCAGCTCTGCCAGGGTGTTCATCACGAAGGTGAACGTCAGCAGTACCAGCGCCGAGAGGAACAGCACGCGGTAGTGGCTGCCGCCGACCTCCGACTCGGGCATCTCCACCGCGACGTTGGCCGCCAGGGTGCGCATGCCTTCGAAGATGTTCAGTTCCATCACCGGGGTATTGCCGGTCGCCATCAGCACGATCATGGTCTCGCCGACGGCGCGGCCCATGCCGATCATCAGCGCCGAGAAGATGCCTGGGCTGGCGGTCAGGATCACCACGCGGGTCAGCGTCTGCCAGGGCGTGGCGCCCAGGGCCAGGGAGCCGTAGGTAAGGCTGCGCGGCACGCTGAAGATGGCGTCCTCGGCGATCGAGAAGATATTCGGGATCACCGCGAAGCCCATTGCCAGCCCGACGATCAGGGCATTGCGCTGGTCGTAGGTGATGCCCAGGTCGTGGCTCAGCCAGAGGCGCATGTCGCCGCCGAAGAAGGTGGTCTCCAGGTGCGGGCTCAGCCACAGGGCGAAGGCGCCGACGGCGAGCACCACCGGGATCAGCAGCGCGGCTTCCCAGCCGGCCGGCAGGCTCAGGCGGATACGCTCGGGCAGGCGGCTCCAGAGCAGGCCGGCGAGAAGGATGCCCAGCGGCGTCAGCAACAGCAGGCTGAACACCCCCGGCAGGTGGCCTTCGACGTAGGGCGCCAGGAACAGGCCGGCGAAGAAGCCGAGGATCACCGTCGGCAGCGCCTCCATCAGCTCGATCACCGGCTTGACCTTGCGGCGCATCGCCGGAGCCATGAAATAGGCGGTGTAGACGGCGGCCGCGATGGCCAGCGGAGCTGCCAGGATCATCGCGTAGAAGGCGGCCTTGAGCGTGCCGAAGGTCAGCGGCGAGAGGCTCAGCTTCGGTTCGAAGTCGGTGGTCGCGGCGGTGGACTGCCAGACGTAGGCCGGCTTGTCGTAGCTCTCGTACCAGACCTTGCCCCAGAGCGCGCTCCAGGAGATTTCCGGGTGCGGGTTGCTCAGGGCGAAGCGGTGGATCTTGCCACCCTGCTCCAGCAGCAGGCGGTTGGCCCGCGGCGACAGGGTGATGACCCCGGAAGAGTCGGCGACCGGCTGGACCAGCAGGGTACGGTGCGCCGTGCTGTGGAAGACGCCGAGGTTGCCCTTCTCGTCCAGGGCGATGAAGCCCTTGCGCCGTTGTTCCGGAGCGATGGCGCTGATCGGCGCGCCATCCAGGTTGAAGTCGCGAACGTGCGACAGGCGCGGTTCGCCGTCGGTATCGCGAGCCATGAACCACTGGGCGATGCCACCCTTGGAATCGCCCACCAGCAGCGAGATGCCGCCCAGCAGCTGGGTGCTCGCGGTGACCTCGGCGTTGGGGTCTTCCAGCAGCTTGTAGCGACCGTTCAACTGGCGGCTGTGCAGGTCGAACACATCGGCGGTGGCACGTCCGTTGATCACGTACAGCCACTGCTTGCGCGGGTCGAGGTAGATGGCTTTCACCGGTTCGGCGATCTGCGGGAGTTCGATGCGCTCCTCGTCCAGCGTGCTTTCGCCGGTCAGCATGTTCTCTTCGCGAGTCATGCTCAACAGCAGCAGTTGCTTGTCGACGGAGCCAGCCAGCAGCAGGCTGTCGTCGCCGGCATTGATGCTCACATGCTCCAGCGGGCGGCCCTGCGGATCGAGACCGATCGGGGTCTCGCCGTAGGGGAAGGCGATCTCCGGGGTGATGGTCTTCTTGTTGTCCGGGTAGGTGACCTTGTAGGTGTGCTGGAACACCAGCACCTGTCCGTTGGACAGGCCCAGGGCGACCGTCGGGCTGCCCGGCTGGTCCTGGGCGATCGAGCGGATCTCGCTGCCCGCCGGAAGCGGCAGAGCGACACGCTTCAGTTCGACACCGGTCTTGGCGTTGAAGAAGAGGATCTCGCCCTGGCCGCCAACGCGCATGGCCACCTGGTTCTGCTCCTCGATGCTGAGCAGCAGGGGCACCTGCGCCTGCTGCATCCAGGCCGGAGTCAGCGCTTCGCGGGTCTCCAGGTCGGCGCCGCGGAACAGCGGGAGCACGACGTATGCCAGGTAGAAGAAGATCAGGGTGATCGCCGCCAGCACGGCCAGGCCGCCGACCAGCACGTACCAGCGGGTCAGGCGGTCCTTGAGGGCACGGATGCGGCGCTTGCGTTGCAGGGCTGGCGTATTGAAGTCAATCCGCTCGGGAGCAAGGGAGGAGTTCATCGGGGAGTTGGCCATGTCGTTCATGGGGTGACACCCTAAAGGCTCTGTATGACAGACAGATGACAGCAACATGACGCAACAAAGCCCGCCAGCAGAGCCTCGCTGGCGGGAAAGGCCGGCGGGTCCTAGCGCCCGCCGGCAGAGCCTTCATGCCTGGACGGCCCATCGCTGGGCCATCCGCTCAAGTCACTGGATTACAGGCCCAGTTCCTTGATCGCCTTCTCGGCCACCTTGGCCGGCAGCGGGATGTAGCCGTCCTTGACCACGACCTGCTGGCCGGTCTTGGACAGAACCAGCTTGAGGAACTGAGCCTCCAGCGGATCCAGCGGCTTGTTCGGCGCCTTGTTCACGTAGACGTAGAGGAAGCGCGACAGCGGGTAGGTGCCGTTCAGGGCGTTCTGCTCGTTGTCCTCGACGAAGGCAGCGCCTTCCTTCTTGGCCAGGGCCACGGTCTTCACGCTGGCGGTCTTGTAGCCGATACCGGAGTAGCCGATGCCGTTCAGCGACTGGCTGACCGACTGCACCACGGAAGCCGAACCCGGCTGCTCGTTGACGTTCGGACGGAAGTCGCCTTTGCACAGGGCTTCTTCCTTGAAGTAGCCGTAGGTGCCGGAAACCGAGTTGCGGCCGAACAGTTGCACCGGCTTCTTCGCCCAGTCACCGGTCAGGCCCAGGTCGCCCCAGGTCTTCACGTCCTGCTTGCTGCCGCACAGGCGGGTAGCGGAGAAGATCGCATCGACCTGCTGCATGGTCAGGCCTTTGATCGGGTTGTCCTTGTGCACGAAGATCGCCAGGGCGTCGACAGCGACCGGGACGGCGGTCGGCTTATAGCCGTACTTCTGCTCGAAAGCCTGCAGCTCGACGTCCTTCATCTTGCGGCTCATCGGGCCCAGGTTGGCGGTGCCTTCGGTCAGGGCCGGCGGCGCGGTAGAAGAGCCGGCAGCCTGGATCTGGATGTTCACGTTCGGATAGAGGCGCTTGTACTCCTCGGCCCACATGGTCATCAGGTTGGCCAGAGTGTCGGAGCCGACGCTCGACAGGTTGCCCGACACACCGCTGGCTTTCTGATATTCCGGCAGCGCCGGGTCGATCGCGGCTACCGCGGAAGCGGCGCCTACGCCTGCGGCGACGAACGTCAGGGCCGCCATCAAACGCTTGAGTTTCATGCCTTGCTCCTTGGACAGGATGGGGTTGGATGGAACGGGGGCCAGTATCGTCAGGCCGCATGAAGACTCTATGAAAGGAATGTGACAGTTGGATGAAATGCCATCAGCCTTCCGACATTTTTCCGCAAGCCTTGGGAGAAGCCCTGCCACACCCCTAAAAGCCTGGAAACACAAGGGCTCCAGCCTTTCACGGAGGGGCCCGGGAGGCCCTCTGGAGCGCGTTTTCGATCCGCCTGGGGGAGGTAGCCGTCCATCCGTTTCATGCAGGATGGGTAGTTTCCAGGGCAATTGTGACAGTCGCCGCCGGCATTCGCAGTCGAGAAAAGAAGCGAGGAAGCACGCCTTTTTCCGCGCGCAAAAGCA
>NZ_KV813358.1:0-1681 GCF_001813645.1 Pseudomonas sp. HMSC063H08 | reverse complement strand
ATCATTGATGCAGGGGATGGGCGTTTCATGAGGGTCCTCGCACGAAGCTGGGGACAACCTCTCAAATGGACAACGTTGATGCAGTAGGAAATACTCGGTAGGAGGGGGAGGGATTTTCTTTCGGATTGCTGACCTGCCCCAGTTTTAGTACCTCTGCCTAGTTAGTAGGCTCTGGGGTTGAGATCAATTTTTCCTGCTTCAGTTGCTGCTGGTGAGTTCGCCAACTTGCAGCAAATTCTGCCGGGGTGAGATTGCCAATGGTGCTGTGCGGTCGGTGCTCGTTGTAATCCCACCGGCAGGCCGTGATCTGGACTCTCGCTTCGGCCTGCGAGTAGAACCAGTGCTCATTGAGGCATTCGTCCCAGAACTTGCCGTTAAATGACTCGATGAAGGCATTCTGCGTGGGCTTGCCAGGCTGAATCAGCTTCAGCTTGATGTCGCGCTGATACGCACACTGATCAAGCGCCTTGCCGGTGAATACGGGGCCTTGGTCCGTGCGGGTCGCCTGTGGGTAGCCGCGAACTGCATGCTCTGGACGCTTTTCAACCCCGTAGCCCGCATCCGTACAAACTACGTTCCGTCGCCGTGCAGCAATTTGTCGGCCGGAGTAACGTCCACAACGTTGCCCGCCGTACCCACTACGCTGTGCACCACCAGACGCGTCATCCACACCGATATGCGCCTTCATGCCGAAGTAGTACTGGTTACCCTTCTTGGTCTGGTGCATTTCTGGATCGAGCTTGCCATCCTTGTTCTTGGCTGAACTCGGCGTATGGATCAGCGTGGCATCGACAATGGCGCCCTCCCGCAGCGACAAGCCACGATCCCCCAGATAGCCATTGATCATCGCCAGAACTCCAGCCGTCAACTCGTGCTGCTCCAGCAGCCGGAGGAAGTTGAGGATGGTGGTTTCGTTCGGAATGCGCTCCAGGCTCAAGCCGGTGAACTGGCGCAAGATGGTTGTCTCATACAGGGCTTCCTCCATCGTCGGATCGCTGTAGCTGAACCAGTTCTGTATCAGGTGCACGTGCAGCATCGCCATCAACGGGTAAGCTGGGCGACCGCCTTCACCCTTCGGGTAGTGCGGCTGGATCAGGGCAACCAAACCCTTCTACAGCACCTCCTGATCTATCTCGATCGGGAACAGTTCCTTGCGGGTCTGCTTGCACTTGCCGGCGCACTCGGCGTCGGAGAAGGTCATCTGCTTCATTGGAATACGCGGGCAATGGGATCGGCGTATTTCACCAGATTCTGAGCGTACTGGAAGGCCTTCGTGAGAGGATTACTGCAAACTTTGATATTTCTGACAGAGGGATTCTACGAGAAAGTTAATATTTAACATGGTTTATATGTTTTTGATCTCTATTCTGGCTTTGTATTGATTTATATTGTTGTGATATCGCTGTGTAGATGTCTGGGGTGATACTTTTCTTGCGTGAGTGCTTGGTAAACGAGCAATTATTTAGTTTTATTGCACTTTGTTTTTCCTGTTTTTCGAGGTTGCTCTGTTTGATTTTTTAATCGGAATTCAGAATTCCATTTTTAATATTAATCTTAGGCCTCGTGCCGGCTATAGTTACCAGCGAGACTTCCAATTCTATAGGTGGAAAATGTCAACAGGAGTACGTTTGACCACTGCCGCCGGGGCTCCGGTGGTCGATAACCAGAACGTGCAGACCGC
>NZ_KV813357.1:93422-117900 GCF_001813645.1 Pseudomonas sp. HMSC063H08 | reverse complement strand
CCCCGGCCCGGCCATCCTGGCCGGTCGTTCGCATTGAAAAACGCATGCGGTTCGGCGTCTTGGGTAAGGTCGAGCTGACATCCTGTCGAGGCCTCGTCGTTCAGCCCACCCCCGGCCCGGCCATCCTGGCCGGTCGTTCGCTCTTCAAAACGCATGCGTTTTGAACGGGCTCACCCACATTTCGAGTGTCCGCAGTTGAGGCAGGTGGCGCAGCCGTCCATCTGTACCACCGCCATGCTGTTGCACTTGCCGCACAGTTGCGCGCCGGCGGGGAAGCCTTCGCCCGGCTCGACCTTGCTGGTGCCCTGGGCGGCCTCGTAGGCGGCGCGTTTTTCCGCGAGGAAAAGACGCTGTTCCTCGTCCAGTTCAGGGCCACGCAACAGACCGATGGCCGTCAGGTGGCGCTCCAGCACGCCGCCGATCTCGGCGACGATGGAGGGCATGTAGATGCCGCCTTTCTTCAGGTAGCCCCCGCGCGGGTCGAATACCGCCTTGAGTTCCTCGACAAGGAAGGTGCAGTCGCCGCCCTTGCGGAAAACCGCGGACATGATGCGGGTAAGTGCGACGATCCACTGGAAATGATCCATGTTCTTCGAGTTGATGAAGATCTCGAAGGGACGCCGCTGCTCGTGCGCCGTGCCCGCATTGAGGACCATGTCGTTGATGGTCACGTAGAGCGCGTGCTCGAACAGCGGCGACTTGATCTTGTAGGTGGCGCCGATCAGGGTATCCGGGCGCTCCAGGGTCTCGTCCATCTGCACCACCGACGCGGCTTCCGCGGCGGCGGCAAGGGCCTGCTCCTCGGCTTCGTTGACGACCTTGAAGCCCTTGATCTTCTGCGTGATCTTGACTGCTGACATATCGATTCCCCCGGCCTCAGTACTTGCCGTAATAGCCTTCTTTCAAGGCGTCGAAGAGGTTGGCGGCGGTATGGATCTCACCGTCGTACTCGACCTGCTCGTTGCCCTTGAACTCCACCACGCTGCCGTCCTCCAGTTCGAAGCGGTAGCGGGTCTTCTCCAGGTCGGACTCCTTGACCAGCACGCCCTGGAACGCCTCGGGATTGAAGCGGAAGGTGGTGCAGCCCTTGAGTCCCTGGTGCCAGGCGTAGCGATAGATGTCCTTGAAGTCCTCGAACGGGTAGTCGGTGGGCACGTTGGCGGTCTTGGAGATCGACGAATCGACCCACTTCTGCGCCGCCGCCTGGATGTCCACGTGTTGCGCCGGGGTGACGCTGTCGGCGGTGATGAAGTAGTCCGGCAGGCGTCGCGCCGGGTCGTCGCTGTCCGGCAGGGCCTGGGCGTTGACCAGGGTCCGGTAGGCCAGCAGCTCGTAGCTGTAGACCTCTACCTTTTCCTTGGTCTTGCGGCCTTCGCGGATAAGGTTGCGCGAATAATGGTGGGCGAAGCTCGGCTCGATGCCGTTGGAGGCGTTGTTCGCCAGGCTCAGGCTGATGGTCCCGGTCGGCGCGATGGAGCTGTGGTGGGTGAAGCGCGCGCCGGTTTCAGCCAACGCCTCGATCAGTTCCGGAGCATGTTCGGCGACTCGCTGCATGTAGCGGGAATACTTGGCGTGAAGCACGCTGCCGCGGATGCGGTCGCCGGCCTTATAGCCATCGGCGGCCATTTCCGGACGCTTGCGAAGCATTTCCGCGGTGACTTCGTAGTCCTGCGCCAGGATCGGCGCCGGGCCCTTCTCCCTGGCCAGCTCCAGGGCCACTTCCCAGCCCACCAGGGCCATTTCCCGCGCCACTTCCTCGGTGAATACGCAGGCCTCGGGACTGCCGTAGCGCAGCTTGAGCAAGGTCAGGGTCGAGCCCAGGCCGAGGAAGCCCATGCCATGCCGGCGCTTGCCAAGGATTTCCTGGCGTTGCTGTTCCAGCGGCAGGCCGTTGATTTCCACCACGTTGTCGAGCATCCGGGTAAACACCCGCACCACTTCGCGGAAACGGTCCCAGTCGAAGCGCGCCTCGTCGCCAAATGGCTGCTCGACGAAGCAGGTGAGATTCACCGAGCCGAGCAGGCACGAGCCATACGGCGGCAGCGGTTGCTCGCCGCAGGGGTTGGTGGCGCGGATCGCCTCGCACCACCAGTTGTTGTTCAGTTCGTTGACCCGGTCGATGAGGATGAAGCCCGGCTCCGCATAGTCGTAGGTGGAGACCATGATCATGTCCCACAGGTGACGGGCGCGGACCTGGCCGTAGACCTTGCAGGCGACCAGCCCGTCGGCGCGCTGGACGTAGTCGTCCTGGATCGGCCATTCGCGCCAGACCACCGCGTTGGGGTCGTCGAGGTCGATCTCGTCGCGCTCCTTCACGTGCACCGGGAATACCAGCGGCCAGTCGGCGTCCTGTTCCACCGCCTGCATGAACTGGTCGGTGATCAGCAGGCTCAGGTTGAACTGGCGCAAGCGCCCGTCCTCGCGCTTGGCGCGGATGAATTCGCGGACGTCCGGGTGGCTGACATCGAAGGTGCCCATCTGCGCGCCGCGGCGGCCGCCGGCGGAGCTGACGGTGAAGCACATCTTGTCGTAGATGTCCATGAACGACAGCGGCCCGCTGGTGTAGGCACCGGCACCGGAAACGTAGGCGCCGCGCGGGCGCAGGGTGCTGAACTCATAGCCGATGCCGCAGCCGGCCTTGAGCGTCAGCCCGGCCTCGTGGACTTTCTCGAGGATGTGGTCCATGGAGTCCTGGATGGTCCCGGACACCGTGCAGTTGATGGTCGAGGTGGCCGGCTTGTGCCCCAGGGCGCCGGCATTGGAAATGATCCGGCCGGCCGGGATGGCGCCGTTGCGCAGGGCCCAGAGGAAGCGCCCGTACCAGTGTTCGCGGGAGGCCTTGTCCTCGACATCGGCAAGGGCGCGGGCGACGCGTTGCCAGGTACCGTCGACGCTGGCATCCACCGGCGTACCGTCCTTGCTCTTGAGCCGGTACTTCTTGTCCCAGATATCCTGCGACGCGTCCTGCAGGGCGATGGTCCCGCGTTCGGTGCGGGGACTGCGTGCGTCTGTCTTGGCCATCCGCTGATTAACCTCCCGATGGTTGTTGGGGCGTCCGAAGCCGGCCACCGTACGCAACATCTAGTTATCCGTACCTGACGGGAATCAATATCTTGTGTCAGGCAGCAACAGACAACCTTAGTCATCGGGACGCCGCGCGCAAGAGGGCGCGGCCATCAGTCACGGGTTTTCAGAGCTTTTCCAGACAGCCGGCAAATTCGCCTGCCAGGTTGTTCAGAAGATTCTCATAGCCGTTGGCGTCCACGCTCACGTTCACGCCCAGGTCGTCCAGTTCGGCCAGGCGCACCGGCAGGCCTTCGCTGAGGGTGTCGGCCAGCCGCGGTCGAAGCGGCGGCTCGCTGAAGATGCAGGCCGGACCGGCGGCCTTCAGCTGGGCGCGCATGGCGGCGACATGGCGTGCTCCCGGCTGGACCTCCGCGGATACCGCGAACACGCCGGTATGGCGCAACCCGTAGGCTTCCTCGAAATAGTCGAAGGCTTCGTGGAAGACGAAGAAAGGCTTGCCGGCAAGCTTGCCCAGGCGTTTGCGGAGTTTCCCGTCGAGCCCGCCGAGGCGCTCCTCGAAGGCCTTCAGGTTGGCCCGGTAGCGCCCGGCGTTGGCCGGGTCGACCTGGGCCAGGTCCTCGGCCATCCGCGCGGCGATGGTGCGGGCGTTGGCCGGCAACAGCCAGAGGTGGGCGTCGAGCATGCCGGGACGATGGTCATGGTCGTGCTCGTCGTGCCCGGCATGCTCCTCTTCCTCGAAATTGACGAACTTGCGCAGGTGCATGCCCGGCAGGTCCTGCACCGCGACGCTGGTGCCCTGGCGGCCGGCGAGCACCTTGGGCAGGAAGTTCTCCAGGTCCGGGCCGATCCAGTAGAACAATTGCACCTCGCGCAGCCGCCGTACGTCGGAAGGACGCAGGGCGTACTGGTGTGGCGAGGCGCCCGGCGGCAGCAGTACGTCCGGCTGGCCGACGCCGTCCTGGATGGCCGCGGCGACCAGTTGCAGCGGTTTGATGCTGGTCAGCACGCTGACCTCGGCGCGCGCCGGCGAAGCCAGCAGGAACAGGGCGAAGCAGGCGGACAGCAGGGCAAAGGGACGCAGGGTCACGGCGGCACTCACATGAAAGGTGGTTAGCGGGTAATATAATAACGTCTCTACCCTCGAGCGTCGCAGCCCATGTACAAGATTGCGCCCAAGACCCCGCTGGCCTGCCAGCCCCATGACCACAGCCAGTGCGTCAGCACCGCGCTGGCCGAGGCCGATGCGCTGTGCGCGCGCCAGGGCGTGCGCCTGACCGAACTGCGGCGGCGCGTGCTGGAACTGGTCTGGCAGAGCCACAAGCCGCTGGGGGCCTACGATATCCTCGCGGTGCTCAGCGAAACCGACGGCCGCCGCGCCGCGCCGCCGACCGTCTACCGCGCGCTGGACTTCCTCCAGGAGAACGGCCTGGTGCACCGCATCGCCTCGCTCAACGCATTCGTCGGCTGCAACAACCCGGAGCACAGCCACCAGGGCCAGTTCCTCATCTGCCGCACCTGCCACACCGCGATCGAGCTGGAACAGCCGGATATCAGCCGGGCCATCGTCGCCGGAGCGAACAGCGTCGGCTTCGCCGTTGAAAGCCAGACCGTCGAGGTGGTCGGCCTCTGCGGCACCTGCCGGGACCAGAAGGACGCCTGATGGACAACGCGCTGGTGCGGCTGACCCAGGTCGGCGTGTCCTTCAACGGCCAGGCGGTGCTGAGCGATGTCGACCTGGCCATCGAGCCCGGCCAGATCGTCACCCTGATCGGCCCCAACGGCGCCGGCAAGACCACCCTGGTACGCAGCGTGCTCGGCCTGCTCAAGCCGCACGTCGGCGAGGTCTGGCGACGGCCGCGGCTGACCATCGGCTACATGCCGCAGAAACTCCACGTCGACGCCACCCTGCCGCTCAGCGTACTGCGCTTCCTCCGCCTGGTACCCGGGGTCAGGCGCGAGCAGGCGCTGGCGGCGTTGCGCGAGGTCGGCGCGGCGCACGTGCTGGAGCGCCCGCTGCAAAGCATTTCCGGTGGCGAACTGCAACGCGTGCTGCTGGCCCGCGCTCTGCTGCGCAAGCCCGAGCTACTGGTGCTCGACGAGCCGGTGCAGGGCGTCGACGTTGCCGGCCAGGCCGAACTCTACCGCCTCATCGGCAAACTGCGCGACCGCTACGGCTGCGGTGTGCTGATGGTCTCCCACGACCTGCACCTGGTGATGAGCGCCACCGACCAGGTGGTCTGCCTGAACCGCCATGTCTGCTGCTCCGGGCACCCCGAGCAGGTCAGCGGCGACCCGGCCTTCGTCGAGCTGTTCGGCCAGGACGCTCGCAGCCTGGCGATCTACCACCACCACCACGATCACGCCCACGACCTCCACGGCGAGGTGGTCAAGGCCGGACCCGGCGCCTTGCCTCCAGGCACCCGCTTCACTCCTGTCCACAAGCACGGCCCCGACTGCAACCATGGCTGACTTCCTGCTCAACGCCCTCCTCGCCGGCCTCGCCCTGGCCCTGGTGGCCGGCCCCCTGGGCTCCTTCGTGGTCTGGCGACGGATGGCCTATTTCGGCGATACCCTGTCCCACGCCGCACTGCTCGGGGTAGCCCTGGGTTTCCTCCTCGATGTCAGCCCGACCCTGGCAGTGACCGTCGGCTGCGTGCTGCTCGCAGTGCTGCTGGTGACCCTGCAGCAGCGCCAGCCGCTGGCCGCCGACACCCTGCTGGGCATCCTCGCCCACAGCACCCTGTCGCTGGGCCTGGTCACCCTGAGCTTCATGAAGGAAGTGCGGGTCGACCTGATGGCTTACCTGTTCGGCGATCTGCTGGCGGTGAGCGCCAGCGACCTGCTGTGGATAATCGCCGGCAGCGCGCTGGTCCTGGCACTGATCTGCTTCCTCTGGCGGCCGCTGCTGGCGATCACCGTGCACGAGGAACTGGCGAAGGTGGAAGGCCTGCCGGTCGGAGCGATCCGCCTGGCGCTGATGTTGCTGATCGCCATCGTCATCGCCGTGGCGATGAAGATCGTCGGCGTACTGCTGATCACCTCGCTGCTGATCATTCCCGCCGCCGCCGCCCAGCGCCATGCCCGCAGTCCCGAGCAGATGGCGGTCGGTGCCAGCCTGCTGGGACTGGTCGCGGTGTGCGCCGGCCTGGCCCTGTCCTGGTTCAAGGATACCCCCGCCGGCCCCTCGATCGTGGTCAGCGCCGCCGGCCTGTTCCTGCTGAGTTTTGTCCTGCCCCGCCGCACGGTGTAGAATCTGGCGATTTTTTGACCAAACGAGAACCCGCAGGAATGATGTCGTCCTTCTTTCGCCTGCTGTCCATCCTGGCGGCGGCGCTGCTGGTCAGCGCCTGCCAGGGCAATGCGTCGTCGCAACCGACGCCGGTGGTCGCGCCCCAGGCGCAGCCCGCCGATCCCTATGCCGAACTGCAGGAAACCCTGGCCGCCGGCAAGCTCGAACAGGCCGAGCAACAATGGCTGGCCCTGCGCAGCGCCGCCGCCGGCGACGAGCGCGTCGAAGCATTCCGCCGCCAGTTGGCCGAGGCCTACATGCAGCGCGGGGAAACCGCGCTGCGCCAAGGAGACCTCAACACCGCCACCAGTGCCCTCGGCCATGCCCGCGGACTGATGCCCAAGGCGCCGGCGCTGACCGCCGGGCTGGACGGTGCGATCAACCGCGCCAAGGTCGATCCCGCCCGTGCCGAGCAGGCCCGACGCATGCAGCAGGCGGCCCAGCAGCAGATGCAGCAGATCATCCAGACGCCGCCCGACGGCCAACTGAAGCCGCTGCCCGGCGCTCCCCACCTGATCGATCCGCAAGCGGCCAGCAGCGCCGTGCCCCTGCCGATGCTCGACGGCACCGGCCAGGGCGGCCTCGGTGCGGTGCTCGACGCGGTGGCCGCGGATGTCGTCGCCTACCGTTGCAGGGTGCATATCGAAGTGCGCCGGGACAGCGACTATCCGCTGGTTTCCGACCAGCTCCTGGCGCGGGTGAAGAAGCTCTCACCCGATTTCGACCTGCATCTCAGCCATGTCGTACAGGCCGACAAGCCGACCCGATTGATACTTACCCCCCGGAATTGAGGCCGGTCCAGCCCCGGCCGCAGCAGAAAGCGCTTGTCGGGAGCGAGCCAGACGCTTATTCCATTTCAATGTTTTTTCATCACCAATAAATATTAATAATGCATAAGAAAGCAAGGTAAAATGCTCGGTTTAGCTGACCGCCCATGCTTCCCGCCAAGCCCGTGCTCCAGCCGTAACAGCATCGCCGCACCCACAAGGTTCGCCCAGTGATCGAATTCCACGACGTCCACAAGACCTATCGAGTTGCCGGTCGGGAAATCCCCGCCTTGCAACCGACCCGCCTGAACATCCAGGCCGGGCAGATTTTCGGCCTGATCGGCCATTCCGGTGCCGGCAAGAGCACCCTGCTGCGCCTGATCAACCGCCTCGAGGAGCCCAGCGGCGGCCGCATCCTGGTCGAGGGCGAAGACGTCACCGCCCTCGACGCCGAAGGCCTGCGCCGTTTCCGCCAGCGCGTCGGGATGATCTTCCAGCACTTCAACCTGCTGTCCTCGAAGACCGTCGCCGACAACATCGCCATGCCCCTGCGCCTGGCCGGCGGCTTCAGCCGTGCCGAAGTCGATGCGCGGGTCTCCGAGCTGCTCGCGCGGGTCGGCCTGTCCGACCACGCGCGCAAGTATCCGGCCCAGCTCTCCGGCGGACAGAAACAGCGCGTCGGCATCGCTCGCGCCCTGGCCTGCCGGCCGAGCATCCTGCTCTGCGACGAGGCCACCAGCGCCCTCGATCCGCAGACCACCGCCTCGGTCCTGCAACTGCTGGCGGAAATCAATCGCGAGCTGAAGCTGACCATCGTCCTCATCACCCACGAGATGGACGTGATCCGTCGTGTCTGCGACCAGGTCGCGGTCATGGACGGCGGCGCCATCGTCGAGCAGGGCGATGTCGCCGATGTCTTCCTCCATCCGCAGCACCCGACCACCCGCCGCTTCGTGTTCGAGGCCGAACGGGTCGACGAGGACGAGCGCCACGACGATTTCGCCCACGTGCCGGGTCTCATCCTGCGCCTGACCTTCCGCGGCGAAGCCACCTATGCGCCGCTGCTGGGCACCGTGGCGCGGCAGACCGGGGTCGACTACAGCATCCTTTCCGGACGCATCGACCGCATCAAGGACACGCCCTACGGCCAGCTGACCCTGGCCCTGGTCGGCGGTGACCTGGAAGCCGCCATGAGCCAGTTGAACGCCGCTGACGTACATGTGGAGGTACTGCGCTGATGGACTTCTTCGAAACCATGAGCTTCGCCAACATCGACTGGTACGAAATCTGGCTGGCCAGCGTCGACACCTTCTGGATGCTCGGCGGTTCGCTGCTATTCACGGTGGTCCTCGGCCTGCCCCTCGGCGTCCTGCTGTTCCTTACCGGGCCACGGCAGATGTTCGAGCAGAAGGCGGTCTACACCCTGCTCTCGCTAGTGGTGAACATCCTCCGTTCGTTGCCGTTCATCATCCTGCTGATCGTGATGATCCCGCTGACCGTACTGATAACCGGTACCTCGCTGGGCGTCGCCGGGGCCATCCCGCCGCTGGTGGTGGGCGCCACGCCGTTCTTCGCGCGCCTGGTGGAAACCGCGCTGCGCGAGGTCGACAAGGGCATCATCGAGGCAACCCAGGCGATGGGCGCCAGCACCCGGCAGATCATCTGGAACGCCCTGCTGCCGGAAGCCCGACCGGGCATCATCGCCGCCATCACCGTCACCGCCATCACCCTGGTCTCGTACACCGCGATGGCCGGAGTGGTCGGCGCCGGCGGGCTGGGCGACCTGGCGATCCGCTTCGGCTATCAGCGCTTCCAGACCGACGTGATGGTGGTCACCGTGGTGATGCTGCTGATCCTCGTCCAGATTCTGCAAACCGTGGGCGACAAGCTGGTGGTGCACTTCTCGCGCAAGTAAGCTTGCCGGCCAAGCCCAAAACCCTGAGCGCCGCGGTTATCCACAGCCGCCAGGAACACCTCGAAAGGAGTTGAAGATGAAAAAACTGCTTGCTGCTTTCTCCGCTGTCGCGGCGCTCGGCCTCACCGCCGCCCAGGCCGCCGAGTCCCTCACCGTCGCGGCCACCCCGGTGCCGCACGCGGAGATCCTCAACGTGGTCAAGCCGCTGCTGGCCAAGGAAGGCGTGGACCTGAAGATCAAGGAGTTCACCGACTACGTGCAGCCGAACGTGCAGGTCTCGGAAAAGCGCCTGGACGCCAACTTCTTCCAGCACCAGCCGTACCTCGATGAGTTCAACAAGGCCAAGGGCACCGACCTGGTCGCCGTGACCGGCGTACACATCGAGCCGCTGGGCGCCTACTCGAGCAAGTACAAGAAGCTCGACGAACTGCCTTCCGGCGCTACCGTGGTGATCCCCAACGACGCCACCAACGGCGGCCGCGCCCTGCTCCTGCTGGACAAGGCTGGGGTGATCAAGCTCAAGGACAACAAGAGCATCACCGCCACGCCGAAGGACATCGTCGACAATCCGAAGAACATCAAGATCCGCGAACTGGAAGCCGCGACCCTGCCGCGCGTGCTGACCCAGGTCGACATGGCGCTGATCAATACCAACTACGCCCTGGAAGCCAAGCTGAACCCGACCAAGGATGCGCTGGCCATCGAAGGCAGCGACTCGCCCTACGTGAACATCCTGGTCGCGCGGCCGGACAACAAGGACAGCGACGCCATGCAGAAGCTGGCCAAGGCCCTGCACAGCGCCGAGGTCAAGCAGTTCATCCAGGAGAAATACAAAGGCGCGGTGGTGCCGGCGTTCTGAGCCACGCTGCGTAACCGCCCCTGGAAAAAGCCCGGTCTTCGACCGGGCTTTTTCGTTTCCGGCCCGGCCGCACGTCTGCCTGCCGTGCCACGACAGCGGTCATTCGGTCGTTTTCGGGGAATGTAGTGAAAAAAACATTCCGTCACATATTGAACAATCTGAAAAATTCACTACACAATCGACCCACCTTCGAGGATGCCCCATGCAAGAACTAAAACAACGCCTGGCCTCCCCGCCCGCCGAACTGACTCCCGCGGAGCGCAAGGTGGTGCGTGCCCTGCTCGATGACTACCCGCGCCTCGGCCTCGGCCCGATGACGCGCCTGGCCCGGCACGCCGGAGTCAGCGACCCGACGATCATGCGCCTGGTGAAAAAGCTCGGCTTCGCCGGCTACGGCGACTTCCAGGAAGCGCTGCTGGCCGACGTCGACGACCGCCTGCGCTCGCCGCGCACCCTGCTCGCCGAACGCCGCGAGCGGATGGGCCGCGACGACACCTGGGCGCGCTACCTCGACCAGGCTGGCCAGAGCCTGCAACAGACCCTCGGCCTGACCCGCCCCGATGACATCCAGCGCCTCGCCGACTGGCTGCTCGACAGCCGCCTGCGCGTGCACTGCCACGGCGGACGCTTCAGCCGTTTCCTCGCCGGCTACCTGGTCACCCATCTGCGCCTGCTGCGCCCGCAATGCCGATTACTCGACGACGGCGCCCTGCTCCCCGACCAGCTCTACGACCTCGGCCGCCAGGACCTGCTGGTCCTGTTCGACTATCGCCGCTACCAGAGCCAGGCCCAGCACGTGGCCCAGGCCGCCAAGGCACGCGGCACGCGGCTGGTGCTGTTCACCGACATCTACGCCTCGCCGCTGCGCGAACACGCCGACCTGATCGTCAGTTCGCCGGTGGAATCCGCCTCGCCCTTCGACTCGCTGGTGCCGGCCATGGCCCAGGTCGAGGCACTGGTAGCGACCCTGGTGGCGCGCATGGGCGCGCCGCTCGACGAACGCCTGGAGGGCATCGACCAGCTCCGCAACGCGTTCAGCAGTCATCTTCTGGAGGAATGACCCGATGTTCAGCCTGCCCCACCACTCGCCGCGCGACCTGCCGTTCGGCCGCCGGCAGACCGCCATCCTGTTCGTCGACATGCAGCGCGCCTGGGTCGAGCCGGGGCGCGACCCGCACGTCGATCCGCAGGCGGCCGGCTACTTCTACGAGCGCGTGCAGAACCAGGTGATCCCCAACCAGCAGCGCCTGCTCGGGGCCATGCGCGCAGTGGACGAGAACGTCCTGCACACCATCATCGAGAGCCTCACCGCCGATGGCCGCGACCGCTCGCTGGATCACAAGCTGTCGGAGATGCACCTGCCCAAGGGCAGCCCGGACGCCAGGGTGATCGACGCCCTGGAGCCGACCGCCAACGAGATCGTGCTGCCGAAGACCTCTTCCGGCGTTTTCAACTCCACCGCCATCGACTACGTACTGCGCAACCTCGGCACCCGCCACCTGATCGTCTGCGGGGTGGTCACCGACCAGTGCGTGGACATGGCCGTGCGCGATGCCGCCGACCGCGGCTACCTGGTCACCCTGGTCGAGGATGCCTGTGCCACCCATACCCCGGAACGCCACCAGGCCTGCCTGGAAGCGATCAAGGGCTACTGCTGGATCAGCGACACCGAGACCGTCCTGCAACGCATCGCCGCCCTCGGCCGGAGCAACCTGTGAACCGCCTGCAGCCGGTACGCCTGGTCAGCTTCGTCACCACCGACCTGGCCGGCATCACCCGCGGGCGCTCGCTGCCCCTGGCGACCCTGGAAGAGCAACTGGCCAGCGGTTGCGGCTGGGTACCGGCGAACAGTTCGCTGACCCCGCAGGACCTGATCGACGAGAGCAGCCCCTGGGGCAGCCACGGCGACCTGCGCCTGCTGCCCGACCCGAACAGCCGGGTGCGCGTCGAGCAGGGTCCCGACGCCGCTGCGCCGGCGCTCGACTACCTGCACGGCAACCTGGTGGAAACCGACGGCACGCCGTGGCCGGCCTGCCCGCGCGGCCTGCTGCTGGCCGAGGTGGAGCGCTATCGCGACAGCGGCCTGCAGGTCATCGCGGCGTTCGAACACGAATTCAGCCTGCTCGGCCTGCCCGGCGAGCGTCCGGCCGCGGCGTTTTCGCTGCAGGCCCAGCGTGCCGCCGGGCAGTTCCCCGGCTGGCTGGTCAGCGCCCTGGCCCAGGCCGGCACCGAGCCGGAGATGTTCCTCCCCGAATACGGCCAGCGCCAGTACGAGGTCACCTGCCGCCCGGCGCAGGGCGTGGCCGCCGCCGACCGCGCGGTGAACGTCCGCGAGGTCACTCGCGAAGTGGCGCGGCAGATGGGCCTGCGTACCTGCTTCGCACCGCTGCCGGCACCCGGCGCGGTGACCAACGGGGTGCACCTGCACCTGAGCCTGCAACATGCCGACGGCAGCCCGCTGCTGTACGAGCCCGGTCGACCCAACGATCTCTCCGAACTCGGCGAGCACTGGGCCGCCGGCGTGCTCGCGCACCTGCCGGCGCTGTGCGCGCTGACCGCGCCTACCGCCGCCTCCTACCTGCGCCTGAAACCCCACCACTGGAGCGCCGCCTACGCCTGCCTGGGACTGCGCAACCGCGAAGCGGCGCTGCGCATCTGTCCGGTGGTGAGCGTCGGCGGCAAGCCGCTGGGCAAGCAGTACAACCTGGAATTCCGGCCGATGGACGCCACCGCCTGTCCGCACCTGGCGATGGCCGCGGTGCTGATCGCCGGCCGCCTGGGCATCGAACGACGCCTGCCGCTGCGCGCCCTGGCCGATGTCGATCCGCACGGCCTCAGCGACGAAGAGCGCCAGGCCCGCGGCATCCAGACCCTGCCGGCGACCCTCGGCGATGCGCTCGACTGCCTGCAGCGCGACGAGACGCTCTGCGCCGAGCTGCCAAAGCCGCTGCTGGACACTTACCTCGCCATGAAGCGCCACGAACTGGCACTGACGGCGGGCCTTTCCGACGACGACCTGTGCCGCCACTATGCCGAGCTTTACTGACAACCCCGAACTCGGCATCTACCAGCTGCCACCCTACCGCCTGCTCAACCCCGAAGGGCGCAGCCCGGTGGTCCTGGTCTGCGAGCACGCCAGCCGGCACATCCCGCTGGAGTTGCAGCGCCTCGGCCTGGACCAGGCCGCGGCGGAAGAACACATCGCCTGGGATATCGGCGCCCTGGCGCTGGCCGAAGAGCTTTCCCGGCGGCTCGACGCGCCATTGCTGGCGGCCGGCTACTCGCGCCTGCTGATCGACCTGAACCGACCGCTGGAGGCACCCGACAGCATTCCGCCGCACAGCGAGATCTACCCGGTTCCCGGCAACCGCGAGCTGTCCGAGACGGTGCGCCGCTATCGCCAGGATTGCCTGTTCCATCCGTTCCACCAGCGCCTGACGCAACTGCTCGACGAGCGCCAGGCCGCCGGCGTGCCGACCCGCGTGGTCGGCGTGCACAGTTTTACCCCGGTGTACCACGGCAGACCCCGCCCGCTGGTTGCCGGGGTGCTTTATCGCAACGCCGGCGCCTACGCCGGGCGCATCCTCGACGGTTTGCGCCGGCACGGCCTGGAAGTCGCCGGCAACCAGCCCTATGCGATCGACCCGGCGGAAGACACTACCGTTCCGGTGCATGGCGACGCACGCGGTCTGGAAGCGGTGCTGCTGGAGATCCGCAACGATGGATTGCGCACGCCGGATGCGGTGAGCGCCTGGGCCGAGCGTCTGTATCCCTGGCTCTGATGCGATGACCGGCGCCGCCGGTCGCCAATAACGAGAAAGAGGCCCGCTTCGCGTGCTGCGCCGATAACGACAATACGCTGCCTTTTCCCGAGGAGCCCGTCATGGCCATCGAACAGTTCGGATACCGGCAACAGCTGCGCCGCAGCCTGTCCCTGAGCGACCTGATCATCTACGGGATGATCTTCATGATCCCCATCGCCCCGTTCGGGGTCTACGGCTGGGTCCATGCCGACGCCCACGGCATGGTGCCGATGGCCTACCTGGTGGGCATGCTGGCGATGCTCTTCACCGCCCTCAGCTACGGAGCCATGGCCAAGGCCTTTCCGATTGCCGGCTCGGTGTATTCCTACGCCCAGCGCGGCATCCACCCCCATGTCGGCTTCATCGCCGGCTGGGTGCTGCTGCTCGACTACCTGCTGATCCCGCCGCTGCTCTACGTGTTCAGCGCGCTGGCGCTGAACCACTTGTTCCCGGCGATCCCCAAGCTGGCCTGGATGCTGCTGTTCCTGGTCTCGGCGACCCTGGTCAACCTGCGCGGCATCACCTTCGCCGCCCGCGCCAACCTGTTGTTCCTGATCGGAGAGCTGGTGGTCCTGGCGATCTTCCTGGTGGTCGGCTACCAGGCGCTGGAAGGCGGCCTGGGCAACGGCCGGCTGACCCTCGAGCCGCTGTATCGCCCGGAGGCCTTCGATCTCGGCCTGGTGATGAAGGCCGCCTCGATCGCCGTACTGTCGTTCCTCGGCTTCGACGCCATCTCCACCCTCGCCGAGGAGGTCAAGGGCGATCCCGCGCGACAGATCGGCCGCGCCGCGCTGATCGCGCTGTTCATCATGGGCGGCATCTTCATCGCGCAGACCTGGCTGGCCACCGACCTCGCCGCCGGGATGAACTTCAAGTCGGCGGACACCGCCTTCTACGAGATCGCCGAAGCGGCCGGTGGCCAGTGGCTGTCGATGCTGACAGCGGTAGCCACCGCGCTGGCCTGGGGTGTCACCGTGTCGATCACCTCGCAGGCAGCGGTCTCGCGCCTGCTCTACTCGATGGCCCGCGACGGCAGGCTGCCGCGCGCGCTGGCCAGGGTCCATCCGCGCTACCAGACGCCGCACGTCAGCCTGTACCTGGTGGCGGTGCTGTCGCTGGGAATCGGCTGGGCCTTCCTCGACGCACCGGACGTGCTCACCTCACTGGTGAACTTCGGTGCCCTCACCGGCTTCTGCCTGCTGCACCTGAGCGTGATCAACCACTACTACCGCCGCCAGCGCTCCGGCCAGTGGTTGCGGCATCTACTGTTCCCGCTGGTGGGCCTGGCGATCATCGCCTACGTGCTGTACAGCATGAGCCTCGACGCACAGTTGCTCGGACTGGCCTGGATCGCGGTGGGGCTGGTCTACCTGGCGTTGCTGCAACGCGGCGGGCGCCAGGCGCCAACGGAGTTGGCCAAGGATCTCTGACGCCTCGCGAGGGCTGCTTCAGGCCGGCTCTTCGCCGACGAAATCGCTGCGGCTGAGGCCATGCCGCAGCATCTTTTCGTTGAGTGTCCGGCGCGGCAGTTGCAGCAACTCCATCACCGCCTTGATGTCCCCGCGGCACTGGCCGAGCGCCTGGCGCAGGCACTCCGCCTCGAAGGCTTCCATGCGTTCCGCCAGCCCCGAGGTGAGGCCGCCGCCTTCCTCCGCGTCCCCGCGCTCCAGGCCGAGGACATGACGCTCGGCGGCGTTGGCCAGCTCGCGTACATTGCCCGGCCAGTCGTGGGCCATCAGCCGCGCCAGTTCCGCCGGCGCGGCGGGCTGCGGCTCGCGGCCGAGGCGCTGGCTGGCAACGCTGGCGAAATGTTCGAAGAGCAGCGGGATGTCCTCGCGACGCTCGCGGATCGGCGGCAGGCGCAGCTCAGCGACGTTCAGGCGATACACCAGGTCCTCGCGGAAGCGTCCGGCACGTGCTTCGGCCAGCAGGTCGGGCTTGGTCGCGGCAATCACCCGCAGGTCGACGTGGATGCTCTGGTTCGAGCCGAGCCGCTCCAGTTGCTGCTCCTGCAGGACGCGCAGCAGCTTGACCTGCTGCGCCAACGGCATGCTTTCGATCTCGTCGAGGAACAAGGTACCGCCATGGGCATGCTCGAGCTTGCCGATGCGCTTGCCCTGCGCGCCGGTGAAGGCACCGCTCTCATGACCGAACAGCTCGCTCTCGAACAGTTGCTCGGGAATCGCCGCGCAGTTCAGCGCCACGAACGGCTTGTCGGCGCGCGGCCCGAAGTCGTGCAGGCAGCGGGCAACCAGTTCCTTGCCGCTGCCGGTCTCGCCACGGATCAGGACGTTCACCGGGGTCTGCGCCAGGGCCAGAACCTGCCGGCGCAACGCTTCCATCGGCTTGGACACGCCGAGCAGACGCGCATCGACCTGGTCCTTGAGACTGGCCTGCTCCTTCAGGCGCCGGTTCTCCAGCACCAGGCGGCGCTTTTCCAGCGCGCGCCGCAAACTGCCGAGCAGGCGCTCGGGCGTGAAGGGTTTCTCGATGAAGTCGTAGGCACCCTGGCGCATGGCCTCCACCGCCATCGGCACGTCGCCGTGCCCGGTGACCATGATCACCGGCAGGTCGCGATCGACCGCCTGCAGGTTGGCGAGCAGTTGCAGGCCGTCCATGCCAGGCATGCGCACATCGCTGATGACCACCCCGGCGAAGGACTTGTCCAATGCTCCCAGGCACTCCTCGGCGCGCAGGCACAGGCGCACCTCGAAGCCGGACAGCTCCAGCCATTGCTGCACCGCTTCGCGGATCGTCGCTTCGTCGTCGACGAAGATCACCTGGTCGCTCATGTCGTTACGCTCGTGTCATCGGGGGCCGCCGGCAGGATCAGGCTGAACACCGCTCCCGCCTCGGCATTGGCGACCTGCAGGCGGCCGCCGAGTTCGTGGACGATCCCATAGGATACCGCCAGGCCGAGGCCGAGTCCCTCTCCCACCGGCTTGGTGGTGAAGAACGGATCGAAGACGCTGCCCAGGTGCTCGGCGGGAATCCCGCCGCCGTTGTCGGCGACGCTCAGCACCCAGTCGCCGCCAAGCCGTTGCAGGGCCAGGCGGATCCACGGCCGCTCCTGGCCGGCAACGGCATCCAGGGCGTTGCGCAGCAGGTTGACCAGCACCTGTTCCAGGCGGATCGCGTCGCCCATCACCCAGGCCGGCCAGAGCAGCGCCTGCTCGATCTCCACCCGTTCGGCGCGGATTCGCGGTAGCAACAACTGCTGCGCCTGTTCGACCACGTGGCCCAACTCGATACGCTCGCGCAGGCCGCCGGCGCTCTTGCGCGCGAAGGTCTTCAGGTGGCCGGTGAGCGCGGCCATGCGTTCGAGCATCTGGTCGATGCGCGGCAACGCCTGGCGCGCCTCGTCGTGGCGTCCGGCGTCGAGCAGCAGGCGCAGGCTGGCCAGTTGCATGCGCTGGGCGGTGAGCGGCTGGTTGATCTCATGGGCCAGGGCCGCCGACATCTGCCCCAGGGCGGCCAACTTGGCCGCCTGCACCAGGCCGTCCTGCGCGGTACGCAGGTCGGCGGTGCGCTGCTCGACCAGGCGCTCCAGCTCCTCCCGGCTACGTTGCCGCAGGCGGGCGATACGCCAGCGCTGGTGCAGGAACAAGCCGAGGAAGACCAGCGCCAGCCAGGTGCCGGCGGCGGCCAGGCGCGCGGTGGCGACGTCGTCCTGGATGCTCGCGGTGTCGCGCAGTAAGTGGAGGGTCCAGCCGTCGTTGGGCAGGTCCAGCGATTGCCAGAGGTAGTCCTTCTCGCCGTCGGCGCTTTCCACCCGCGCCAGACGGCTGTCTTCGCCGTAGCTGCGCAAGGTCTGGTGGCGCAGGGGTGTCAGGGGCTGGCGATCGTATTGCCGGGTCTCCGCCAGTTCGAAGCGGTCCACGGTATCCAGCGGTTCCAGTTCGCGGTAGCGCCAACCGGCGTGGTTGGCGAGGAACACGATGCCCTTGGCGTCGCTGGCCAGGACCAGGTCGGGGGTCTGGTTCCACTGCCGTTCCAGATCGGGAAACTCCAGCTTGACCACGATTGCGCCCAGGAAGCTGCCGTCCTCGGCGCGCACCGCGTGGGACAGGAAATAACCGGGAATCCCGCTGATCACCCCGACCGCATAGAAACGTCCGGAGCCTTGGGCGATGGTCTGGCGGAAATAGGGACGGAAACCGTAGTTGTGGCCCACGTAGCTGGTCGGCAGGTTCCAGTTGCTCGCCGCCACGGCCAGCCCGGTACGGTCGAGCAGCTCCAGGGTGGAGGAGCGGGCGGCCAGGTTGATGCTTTCCAGCTTGAGGTTGAGGCGCTGCTGCAACTCGCCGTCGATCGGCCCGGCCAGCGCCGCGCGCAGGTCCGGATCCAGCGCCAGCACCGCCGGCAGGCTGCGGAAGCGTTCGATCAGGGTCTGCAGCGAGCCGGCGTAGAGGTCCAGCTGCTTGCGCACCTGTTCGCCCTCGGCGCGTAGCGCCTGCTGCCGCGCCTGGCGACCCGCCCAGTCCATGGACAGCAGCAGGCCGCCGAGCAGCGGCAGCAACAGCAGGAACAGGCGCAGCGGACGGGACAAGGACATCGGCGGATCGAAACGGCGGCGGGAAGCGGCGACGATAGCACGGCGCCCGGTTACACTGCGCGCCGTACGAGGAGTCCGCCCATGTCGCTATCCCCCTGGTCCCATTCCTGCTCGGCCGGTTTCACCCTGCGCGGCTGGCGCAGCGAACCGAGCGGCAAGCCGTTGCTGCATTTCCTCCATGGCAACGGCTTCTGCGGCCGCACCTACGAACCGATGCTGCGTCTGTTGGCGGAGGATTTCGACCTCTGGCTGTGCGACATCCAGGGCCACGGCGAAAGCGACCACGGCGGCCGCTTCCACGGCTGGAACCGCAACGCCGAGATGGCGGTGGAGGCCTTCGAGGCCGGGCGCGGTCCCTATGGCGATGTCCAGCGACTGGCCTGCGGGCACAGCTTCGGCGGCGTCCTCAGCAGCCTCGTCCTGGCCCGCCATCCCACCCTGTTCGCCCGCGCCGTGCTGCTCGACCCGGTACTGTTCACCCCGGCGATGATCGGCGTGATGGCGCTTTCCGAGACCCTCGGCCTGCAATTGCGCGGCAGCCTGGCGAAGAAGGCGCGCCTGCGCCGCAGCCAGTGGCCGGATCGCGCAGCCGCCTACGCCGGCTTGCGCGGCCGCGGTATCTTCAAGGGCTGGACCGACGAGGCGCTGTGGGCCTACGTGGAATATGCGCTGAAGGAGAGCGACGGCGGAGTCGAGCTGAAGTGCCGGCCAAGCCGCGAAGCGGAGATCTTCAGCTCCTTCCCCAGGCGGCTGTGGCCGTCGCTGGGCAAGATCACCACGCCGACCCGCGTGCTCTACGGTGACCGCACCTACCCTTTCGTCGCCAAGTCGGTGGCGCGCTGGTGCTCGCTCAACCCCCAGGTCAGCGCCCACGCGGTGGTCGGCGGCCACTGCTTCATGCAGGAAGACCCGGCCGCTGCCGCCGAACGCGTACGCGACTTTCTCCTGCCCAATCCATGAACGCTCCTTCCGTAGGGAATCCGGCGCTCATCCATCGGTCCCAGGGAGGATGACCCCCACAGGACCGAGCCATGCGCCCTCTCCTCTTCAGCGCCCTTCTCCTGCTCTCCGGGCATGCCCAGGCCAGCGAATGGAACGACAGCCGGGCCGTGGACAAGCTATTCGGAGCGGCCGGTGTGAAAGGCACCTTCGTCCTTTACGATGTGCAGCGGCAGCGCTATGTCGGCCATGACCGGGAGCGCGCGGAAACCCGCTTCGTTCCCGCTTCCACCTACAAGGTGGCGAACAGCCTGATCGGCTTATCCACAGGGGCGGTTAGATCCGCCGACGAGGTTCTTCCCTATGGCGGCAAACCCCAGCGCTTCAAGGCCTGGGAGCACGACATGAGCCTGCGCGACGCGATCAAGGCATCGAACGTACCGGTCTACCAGGAACTGGCGCGGCGCATCGGCCTGGAGCGGATGCGCGCCAATGTCTCGCGCCTGGGTTACGGCAACGCGGAAATCGGCCAGGTTGTGGATAACTTCTGGTTGGTGGGACCGCTGAAGATCAGCGCGATGGAGCAGACCCGCTTTCTGCTCCGACTGGCGCAGGGAGAATTGCCATTCCCCGCCCCGGTGCAGTCCACCGTGCGCGCCATGACCCTGCTGGAAAGCGGCCCGGGCTGGGAGCTGCACGGCAAGACCGGCTGGTGCTTCGACTGCACGCCGGAACTCGGCTGGTGGGTGGGCTGGGTGAAGCGCAACGAGCGGCTCTACGGCTTCGCCCTGAACATCGACATGCCCGGCGGCGAGGCCGACATCGGCAAGCGCGTCGAACTGGGCAAGGCCAGTCTCAAGGCTCTCGGGATACTGCCCTGACGCTCTGCCGCCTCAGTCGCCGACCTTTTTCTGCCGGGACTGCCGCCACTCGTCGAGGCGAATCACCTCGGCGCTATGCACCGGCGGGTTGTCGACCTCGGCGGCCGCCTCGAAGCGATGCGGGGCCAATTCGATGGCGCCGAGGTGATAGCCATACATGACGATACGCCCGGCGTAGCGTTCCTCGCCGCTGACGGTGAACTCGAAACCGAACTCGCGGCTCAGCCGCCACTGACCACGGTGGTCACGGGCCAGGCGCAGGCGCCGGCGCGCGACATTCTCGTCGAGCAGTTCCACGCCCTGCTTGGCGCAATGCTGTTTGGCCAGCAGTAACGCCCGCTCGCGCACGCCATGGGCGCGCCACCACCAGGCTGCGGCGGCGCCCAACAGGAGCATGACGAAAAGGTTACCCAGGGTCACGAGCGGAATCCGGTGTAGGGGGACGGCCAGCTTACCCGTTCTCCCGGCAGGCAGCGAGTGGGGGGTGTTTTCGCCATGTGAATTAGCCCCCATACTGCGCCGACTCAGCTGTAGGAAGTCGTCTCATGCCACGTACGCCCCACCTGCTCGCCATCCAGTCCCATGTGGTCTTCGGCCACGCCGGCAATGCCGCGGCGGTGTTCCCGATGCAGCGCATCGGAATCAACGTCTGGCCGTTGAACACGGTGCAATTCTCCAACCACACCCAGTACGGTCAATGGACCGGGCAGGTGCTGCCGCCGGAGCAGATTCCGGCGCTGGTGGACGGTATTGCCGGCATCGGCGAACTGGGCAACTGCGACGCAGTGCTGTCCGGCTATCTCGGCAGCGCCGCCCAGGGCCGCGCCATTCTCGATGTGGTGGCACGGATCAAACAGGCCAACCCTCGGGCGTTGTACCTCTGCGACCCGGTCATGGGCCACCCGGAAAAAGGCTGCATCGTGGCCCCGGAGGTCAGCGACTTCCTGCTGGAAGAAGCCGCCGCGGTCGCCGACTACCTGTGTCCCAACCAGTTGGAGCTGGACAGCTTCTGCGACCGCCAGCCGGACTCCCTCGCCGACTGCGTGGAAATGGCACGGAGCCTGCTGGCACGCGGTCCCAGGGCAATCCTGGTAAAGCACCTGAACTATCCGGGCAAGGCCGGCGACACCTTCGAGATGCTACTGGTGGCCGCCGACCAGGTCTGGCACCTGCAACGCCCGCTGCTGGCCTTCCCGCGGCAACCGGTCGGGGTCGGCGACCTGGCCTCGGGGCTGTTCCTCTCTCGCCTGCTGCTCGGCGACGACCTGCGTAACGCCTTCGAATTCGCCGGCGCCGCGGTCCATGAAGTGCTGCTGGAAACCCAGGCCTGCGGCAGCTACGAGCTAGAGCTGGTGCGGGCGCAGGATCGGATCGCACACCCAAGGGTTCGTTTCGACGCAGTGCGCCTTTAGTCTCCATCCCAGTGGGTGAAAATCATCCACAGGCAGCTCAAAGAACGTATTTCCCCAGCATCAACCCACCGACCACCATCACCGCCATCAGCACGAAAGCCATGCCCAGGCGCCGCTCGATCAGGGTCTTCAGGCGTGGGCCAGCCCAGAACAGCAAAGCGCAGGTAGCGGCGAAGCGCAGGCTGCGGGCGACAAGGCTGAGGCCGACGAACAGCCAGAGGTCGAGCTGGGTCACTCCGCTGGTAATGGTGATCACCTTGTACGGCAGCGGCGTGAAGCCGCCGCCCAGCAGCACCATCAGCCAGCCCAGTTCGTTGTAGCGTTCGGCGACCTGTTCGAAGTTCTCCAGCAAGCCGTAGAACGCCAGGATCGGCATGGCCACGCTCTCGAACAGCAGCAAGCCGATGAAATAGCCGGCGATGCCGCCCAGCACCGAGCTGATCGCGCAGATCGTCGCGTAGCGCCAGGCCTTGGCCCGGTTGGCCAGGACCATCGGCACCAGCAAGGCGTCCGGCGGAATCGGGAAGAACGAGCTTTCGGCGAAGGTCACCCCGCCCAGGGCCAGCTCCGCGCGGGGATGGCCGGCCAGGCGCAGGGTCCAGTCGTAGAGACGGCGCAACATGTCAGGCCGACTGCGGCAGCGGTGCGTCGGCGCCGCGCTCGTCACGGTCGAGTCCCAGGCGATGGACCATGCCGCAGGCGATCTCGCGCTCGCCCATGATCACCAGGTTGGCGCCGTTCTGCTCCAGGTAGTCCACCTCGGCGTCGAAATGCGCCCGGGCGACGATGTCCAGCGGCGGGTTCACCGCGCGGGCGTGGCTGGCGATCTGCCCGGCCTCGAAGCCGTTGGGAATGGCGATCAGCAACCAGCGCGCCTCGGCGATGTTGGCCAGTTCCAGCACGCCGGGACTGGCGGCATTGCCGAGGACCACGCTGTAGCCCTGTTCGCGCAGTTCGTCGGCCTTGTCGCGCTTGTCCACCACTACCACGAAGGGCGTCCCGGCGGCGCGCAGGCGAGCGCTGACCAACCCGCCAACCCGGCCATGACCGATCAGCACCGCATGCTCGCGCTCCAGGATCGGCGGCGGCAGGTCCTGCGCCGGCATCTCGCGGACCCCGCCAGCGGCCTCCGCCAGGCGCTGCTCCTTGCGTTGCTGCAGGCGATCGATGGCGATGAACAGCAGCGGATTGACCAGGATCGACAGGATCGCCCCGGCCAGCACCAGGTCGCGGCTCTGCTCCGGCACCAGTTCGAGGCCGATGCCCAGGCCGATGAGAATGAAGGAAAACTCGCCGATCTGCGCCAGGCTGGCGGCGATCACCAGTGCGGTGCTGTTCGGATGGCCGAAGGCGCGGACGATCAGGTAGGCGGCCACCGACTTGCCGAAGACGATGACCAGGAAGGTGGCCAGGACCGTCAGCGGCTCCTGCAACAGGATCATCGGATTGAACAGCATCCCCACCGAGACGAAGAACAACACCGCGAAAGCGTCGCGCAGCGGCAACGAGTTCTCCGCCGCCTCGTGGCTGAGTTCGGACTCGTTGAGGATCATCCCGGCGAAGAAGGCGCCTAGCGCGAAGGACACCCCGAACAGCACCGCCGAGCCATAGGCGATGCCCAGGGCGATGGCCAGCACGGCCAGGGTGAAGAGTTCCCGCGAACCGCTGGCGGCGATCCTCTCCAGCACCCAGGGCACCACCCGGCGACCGCCGAAGATCATCAGGGCGACGAAGGCGGCGACCTTGCCCAGGGTAATCAGCAGCGGCCAGAGCAGACTGGCTTCGCCGCCGTCGGTCTTGCCGCCGAGGGTGCCGGCGAGCGCCGGCAGGAGTACCAGGGTCAGGACCATCGCCAGGTCCTCGACGATCAGCCAGCCGATGGCGATCCTGCCACGCTTGGTGTCCAGCAACTGGCGCTGCTCCAGGGCGCGCAACAGCACCACGGTACTGGCCACCGACAGGCTCAGGCCGAATACCAGGCCGCCGCCGAAGCTCCAGCCGAGCAGCTTGGCCAGGCCGATGCCAAGCAGCGTGGCGACGCCGATCTGCACCAGCGCCCCGGGAATGGCGATGGCCTTCACCGAGAGCAGGTCCTTGAGCGAGAAGTGCAGGCCGACGCCGAACATCAGCAGGATCACGCCGAGTTCGGCGATTTCCTGCGACAGCGCCTGGTCGGCGACATAACCGGGAGTGAACGGCCCGGCCAGGACGCCCGCGAGCAAGTAGCCGACCAGCGGCGAAATGCGCAGGCGATTGGCCAGGGCCCCGAAGAGGAAGGCGAGGACGAACCCCGCGGCGAGTGTGGTGAGTAACGGCGTATGGTGCATCAGGACTCCCGGCAACACGGGGAACGCGTCCTCCGCGGCCTGGCCGGCGGACGACGACGTTCGAAATGGATCACGGACCCGCGCCCGTGACGGCAAGGCGGAAAGGCTTTCCGCCAACGGAGCCGGGCAGAGCGACCGGCCCATGGCATTCGAGCGACCCGACGGCGGCTATGGTTCCTGGAGAAACCCGGCGCGATACCGACAGGTTAACCCGTTGACGTTTCTGGAGTTTTAACAGGCACGCCGGTTTCTTATCAAGAAATGTCAGGAATGGACGCCAGCAGAGGCAAACTTCTGCGTTTTCTTATGAAAAGCTGCGAAAATTCGCGAAACGGCATCAGGTCCGAAGCGGGCTCGACCGGACACCGGCAGCCTTCCTCAACCGTCTTCGCGAATCGCCTGGTAGCGGGCCTCCAGCTCCGCGCGCAGCTGGCGGCGTTGCTGGGCCTGGGCGAAGCGGCGCTTCTGCTCGGCGGTTTCCAGCTCCAGCGGGCGGACGGCCACCGGCTTGCGCTCGTCATCCAGGGCGACCATGGTGAAGAAACAGCTGTTGGTATGACGCACGGACTGCTCGCGGATGTTTTCGGTGATGACCTTGACGCCGATTTCCATGGAAGTCCGCCCGGTGTAGTTGACCGAAGCGAGGAAGGTCACCAGTTCGCCGACATGCACCGGCTCGCGGAAGATCACCTGATCCACCGACA
>NZ_KV813357.1:51822-93322 GCF_001813645.1 Pseudomonas sp. HMSC063H08 | reverse complement strand
ACCTGATCCACCGACAGGGTCACCACGTAGCGACCGGCATAGCGACTGGCGCATGCATAGGCGACTTCGTCGAGATACTTCAGGAGGGTACCGCCATGGACATTGCCGGAGAAATTGGCCATGTCCGGGGTCATCAGCACGGTCATCGACAGTTGGTTGTTTCCGGGTTGCATAGCGCTTTTTCTCTCATCAGGACGGGCGGGGGACACCATAGACGCAAACGAAGACGGCAGCGGCCACAAATTTTCAATCGTCATGATCGAAATCGCGCCGGGTCGTGCAGACATCCGCGGGCTTTTCTAGACTGGCCCTTTTCCACCGGGAATCGCGCCAATGCCTGCCGCCATTCGCATCCTTCTCCTGGCCCTGGCCCTGGCCCTGGCCGTGCTTGCCGGCATCGGTGCCGCTGCCATCCAGGCCGAGGATACGCCCTGCGCCACCGCCGCGGAATGCAACACGCGCGGCACCCAGGCTTATCGACAGGGGAGTTATCCACAGGCGCTGGAAGCCTTCGCCTGGCAATTGCGCCTGGCCGAGCGCCAGGAACAGGGCGGAGCCGACTCGGAACAGGCGCTGAACAATCTCGCGCTGACCAGCCTCAAGGCCGGGCAACCGGGACACGCCCGCGCCTGGATGAACCTGGCGCTGGATCGCGGCTACAGCGGCAAGGCCACGCGCTACAACCTGGAACAGGTTGCCCTGAAAGTCGACTATCCGTCCCTCCAGGGCCTCGCCGGGCACTACCTGCGCTACGCCGGGCAGGCCGAATGGGAAAGCCTGCAGATCGAACCGGTGAAGGGCGGCTACCAGGCGAGCTTCGCCCTGATGCGCATCGGCAATCCGGAGAAACTGATGGAATATGGGCCCGCGGCGGTCGGCGAGTTGTCCGGTCGGCTGGAGGGGCAAGGCGCCCTCTACCGGCTGCGCAGCGAAGGCCTGGGCGCCGGCTGCAGCCTGCTGGTATGGCAGGAAGGCATCGACCTGCGAGTGGTGGAGAGCCTTGGCGGGGACTGCCAGGGTTACGGCGGCATGGGCATCGCCGCCGCCGGTAACTGGGTGAAGATATCCAGTCAGGCCAGGGACGACTGAAACTTTTCCACAGGCCGCTCCAGCGGAGCGACCCGTGGAAAATCCACTCAGCGGCCAGCGGACAGGCCGAAGTCCACCGCCAGGTCGGCGCCCGTGATCGCTTCGGCCTGAGGGCCGCAGAGATACCAGACCAGCTCGGCGACTTCTTCCGGGCGGATGAAACGCGCCGCCTTGCCCTGTGGATAGTCCTTCAGCAGCGCGCGCTTGTAGCCATCCGGATTGCCCATCCCATAGCGTTCGGCCTGGTAGTCGAGCATCGGCGTGGCGATATCCGCCGGCGACACGGCGTTGACCCGCACGCCCTGCTCGGCCAGTTCAAGCGCCAGGGTCTTGCTCAGCATGGTCAGCGCCGCCTTGCTCGCGCAATACGCCGCCGAACCCCGGTAGGCCTGGCGTCCGGAGTCACTGGAGATGTTGACGATGCTGCCCTGGTTTTCCTTCAGGTAGGGAATCGCCGCCTGGCACATGTAGAAGGAGGCCTTGAGGTTGACTCCCAGGACCAGGTCGAAATCCTCCTCGGTGAAGTTTTCCACAGGCCCCTCGCGCCAGACGCCCGCGGCGTTCACCAGGGCGTCGAGGCGTCCGGTGCGGGCGAGAATCTTCGACATCAGGGTATGGCAGTTATCCGCGCTGCGCAGGTCGGCGACCCCGCTGGCGTCCAACGGCACCTGCGCGTTCAGCGCGTGCAGGCCCTCCTTATCCACATCCGTGGCGGCGATCCGCCAATGACTCTGGGCGAAACGCTTGGCGATTGCCCGGCCCAAGCCGCCGGCTGCACCAGTGATAAGAACGACGGGCGTGCTCATCTGCTTTTCCTTACTCCTGTGCCGCGTGGAAAACACCGACGGCCAATCGGCCGCCCGCTTCAATGACTGACCGACAACGCCGGCAGCCGTTCATTCAGGCCTGGTTGAGATACCAGCGCCAGTCCTGCTCGCCGACCTCGCCCATGAAGGCACGGTATTCGGCCTGCTTGATCGCCAGGTAGATCTTCAGGAAATCCTCGCCGAGCGCCTCGCGCGCCCAGGCCGAGCCCTCCAGCGCGCGCAGCGCGGTCAGCCAGTCACTCGGCAACGCCTGGGTGGCTTGAGCGTAGCCGTTGCCAGTGATCGGCGCACCGGGGTCGAGTCGCTCGCGAATACCCAGGCGCACCGCCGCGAGCAACGCCGCCGCCGCCAGGTAGGGATTGGCGTCGGCGCCGCAGATGCGGTGCTCGATGTGCCGGCTGGACGGCGGGCCGCCGGGAACCCGCAGCGACACGGTGCGGTTGTTGATTCCCCAGGTCGGCGCCAGCGGCGCGTAGCTGTTCGCCTGGAAGCGGCGGAACGAGTTGGCGTTCGGACAGAACAGCGCCAAAGACTCCAGCAGGCACGCCTTCATTCCACCGATGGCCTGGCGCAGCAGCGGGGTCCCGGCCGGGTCCTCGCTGGCGAACAGATTGTTGCCAGCGGCGTCGGCCAGGCTGACGTGCAGGTGCAGGCCGCTGCCGGAAAGATCGGCGAACGGCTTGGCCATGAAGCAGGCCTGCAACCCATGGCGATTCGCCACGCCCTTGACCAGGCGCTTGTAGCGCACGCCTTCGTCGATCGCCTGGAGCGTGTCGAAGCGATGCTGCAGGGTAATTTCCACCTGCCCCGGCGCGTACTCCGAAATCGCCGTGCGCGCCGGCAGGCCCTGGGCCTCGCAGGCGGCATACAAGTCATCGAGGAATGGCTGCAACTGCTCCAGCTCGTAGACGCCATAGACCTGGGTCGCCCGCGGCCGCTGGCCATTCATCTGCAACGCCGGCAACGGCCGGCCATCGCTGTCGCGTTCGCGGTCGAGCAGGTAGAACTCCAGTTCCACCGCCATCACCGGGTGGAAACCCTCCGCCTGCAGGCTGTGGATAACCCGCTGCAACACATGTCGGGGATCGCCCGCCGCGGCCGGTAGCCCGAGCTCGGGATGCATGCTGACCTGCACCTGGCCGGTCGGTGACTGCCGCCAGGGTTGCAGGGTCAGGCTGCCGGGCAGCGGGAAGGTCCAGCAATCGGCATCGCCGACGTCCCAGACCAGGCCGGTCTCCTCGACGTCATCGCCATTGATGGTCAGGCCGAGGATGGTGCTCGGCAGCGGCCGCCCGCTTTCGTAGACAGCCAGCAGCTCGTCGCGATGCAGCAGCTTGCCGCGCGGCACGCCGTTAGCGTCGATCAGGAACAGCTCGATGCTGCGCACCTCGGGGTGTGCGGCGAGGAACTCGCGGGCTTCCCGCGGATCGGCGAAATGCATCTCAGGCCTCCCGCGCGCCGGGTATGGCGAGCAGCTCGCCGAGCGCCTCGTCGAGGCTGGAGAGCAGGCGGTCGACGTCTTCTTCGCGAGTGTCCGGGCAGCACAGGGTCATGTTGTGGAACGGCGTGATGAGGATGCCGCGGTTGATCAGATACAGGTGCAAGGCCATCTGCAGGCTGTCGTGGAACGCCGCCTCGGCGGCCGCGCCGTCGCGTGGGGATTGCGGGCAGAACTGGAACTCGCTGCGCGCACCGAGCTCGGTCACCGACCAGGCCAGGCCGTGCTTGTGGATAATCCTGCGGAAGCCCTCGGCCAGACGCGCCGCCAGGGGCAGCATGTGGGCGTAGGCGGCATCGGTCATCACTTCTTCCAGGTTGGCGCGCATACAGCGCATCGCCAGGGCGTTGGCCGACAGCGTGGTACCCATGCCGCTGTGGCCGTGGCCTTCGCTCTGCTCGCTGGCGCGTGTCCTGGCCAGTTGCATGGCGCTGGCCATCGCCGCGCTGCAACCATACACCGAGCACGGTACGCCGCCGGCGATCGGCTTGCCGAGGGTGATGAAGTCCGGCTCGAGTTTCCAGGCGCGGGTACAGCCGCCTGGTCCGGTGGAGATGGTGTGGGTCTCGTCGATGATCAGCAGCGTGCCGTGACGACGGGTCAGCTCACGCAGCTTCTGGTGGAAGCCGGGTTGCGGCAGGACCATGCCGATGTTGGTCATCGCCGGCTCGCAGAGCACGGCGGCCACGTCTTCGCTGGCCAGCGCCCGCTCCAAGGCCTGGAGGTCGTTGAACGGCACCGCGCGGCTGAACTGGGTGAGGTCGTGGGCCTGGCCGAGCAGGCCGGAGCGATGCACGGTGCGGCCGTCGCGGCAGCGAACCAGGGCGTCGTCGACCGTGCCGTGGTAGCAGCCGTCGAATACCAACACCACCTTGCGACCGGTGATCGCGCGCGCCCAGCGCAGGACGAAGCGGTTGGCGTCGGTGGCGGTGGTCGCTACCTGCCAGAACGGCAGGCCGAAGCGCTGCGCCAGCAGCTCGCCGGCGACGATGGCATCCTCCCCCGGAAGCATGGTGGTCAGGCCGTTCGCGCCCTGCTCGGCGAGTGCCCGGGCGATCGGCGCCGGAGAATGACCGAACATGCTGCCGGTGTCGCCCAGGCAGAAGTCCACGTAGACGTGGCCATCCACATCATGGAAACGCGCGCCGTGGGCACGCTCCACGAACAGCGGACAGGGTGTCGACCAATCGCTCATCCAGTGCATCGGCACGCCGTCGAACAACGCACGCCGGGCTCGCTCGGCGAGCGCGACGGACTGTGGATTTTGCGCAAGGAAACGTTGCTGCTCGCGGGCCATGAAGGTTTCCACGGCGGCTTCGGCGATGCCACTGGCGGTCATTTCGAACACCTCGTTTTTTATTTCGCACAACTTTCATTTGTGATCACAAAAAAGTCAATACAGTAGTTGAAAGCACTGATAATCTGTTTTTCCATGTCAATTTTGTGATCACAAAATGAACGATTTTCCGAAGTGGACAGGCCAGGTCGCGCTCATCAGCGGCGCCGGCAGCGAACTCGGCATCGGTTTCGCCATTGCCCGGCGGCTGGCCCGCGAAGGCGTGCGCCTGCTGATCACCGCCAGCAGCGAGCGGATTAGGCAACGAGCGGAGGAACTGAGCGCATGTGGTCACGACGTGCGCGCCGCGAGCGCCGACCTGACCGACGAAGCCCAGGTGCAGGGTCTGCTGGACTGGGCCGAAGCCCAGTGGGGACGGGTCGACATCCTGGTGAACATGCCGGCATGGCCCAGTTGAACAGCGCGGAACCCTTCAGCGCAGTGGAAGCGACCTCGCTGCGGGATTGGCAACTGTCCCTGTCGCGCAACCTGACCAGTGCTTTCCTGCTCACCCGCGGCCTGCTGCCGGGCATGCGCGAGCGCGGCTACGGGCGGATCGTCAACGTCGCCTCCACCACCGGAACCCGCGGCAGCAACCCGGGCGAAGCCGCGTATAGCGCGGCCAAGGCCGGTCTGGTCGGCTGGAGCATGGGCCTGGCGCTGGAGGTGGCGAAGAGCGGCATCACGGTGAACAGCGTCGCGCCGGGCTGGATCGCCACCGCCTCGAGCACCGCCGAAGAACGCCAGGCCGCCCTGGCCAGCCCCAGCGGACGTGCCGGCCGGCCCGCAGAGGTGGCCGCCGCGGTGGCCTTCCTCGCCTCGCCCGAAGCCAGCTTCGTCAACGGCGAACTGCTGGTGGTGGACGGCGGCAACTGCCTGATCGAAAACAAACGGAGCTGAACATGCGCAACTGCAACCTGACGCTTTCCCAGCTTCCGGCGCCACCGGCGACCCGGAGCTGACCATGGCCGAGAATCTCCAGGAACGACTCTACCAACGACTGCGGGAAGACTTGCTGGCCGGACGTTTCCAGCCCGGCGAGCGACTGAAGATCCGCGACCTGGCGAACCAGTGGGGCACCAGCCCGATGCCGGTTCGCGCCGCCCTGCAACGGCTGGTGGCGGAAGGGGCGCTGGAGGGCGAGGCACAACGCTCGCTCAGGGTGCCGCTGATGACCCGCGAGCGTTTCCTGCAGATCCTCCAGGTGCGCCTGTCCCTCGAAGGGCTGGCGGCCGAAAGCGCCAGCGGCCGGCTGGACGAGCAGGCACTGGAAGGACTCGAAGGTTGTCTGCGGCGAATGGAGGACGCCTTGCGCCGACGCGAGGTACAGGCCTACCTGGAAGCCAACAGCGAATTCCACCTGACGCTCTACCGCGCCTGCGGCAACCCGGTGCTGCTGCGTCTCATCGAGACGCTCTGGCTACAGGTCGGGCCGTTCTTCAACCGGCTGTTCACCGAGGCCGACCTCTCCCTACGCCTGAACGATTTCCACGAGGACGCCCTGGACGCGCTACGCCGCGGCGACGGCCCGGCCGCGCGCGCGGCGATCGAACAGGACCTGGCCTACTTCGGCCAGTACCTGCTGAACCTCCTGGAGCTGGAGGCCCGGCCACGAAAGCGACACCGTACCGGCGAGCACGCCTGACGGGAGATAAGCGCCGCTACTGCGGGCGAATGGTGCGCACATTGTCCTTCTTGATCAGGATGGTGTCGCCATTCAGCTGTTCGAACTCGTAGTAGTCATTGTATTTGTCGTAATCCGACTGATCCTTGACCAGGACCTCGCTGCCATCTTGCAAAGTGACCACCGCCTGGTTGGCGCAACCCGCCAGGCTGGTCAGCAGCAATGCAGCGAACAGAGCTTTGAACTTCATAGAATCTCCACACGGGGCAGCGCACTTGCCTACATCCGGAGCGACAAGTGCGGAATTGCCCTTGTGACCGTGGCAATCGAGGGAAATTCCTTAGCGCAGCGGCGCTTTGTCGGAGACGAAGCGCCGACGGCGGCGCGCAGGGCCTCCAGGCAGCCTCGCGCGACGTCGGGAAGTCAGCCGAAAAGGCACGTTGCAGAGCCTTTGCGGCGGTTCAGGTTCAACTCTCCAGCCAGACGTCGCGAGCCCAGACCCACACCGAATCCCAGCTTTCATCGGTGAGGTCGCCACCGGCCCAGAGCACCACCTCGCCGTCCTCCACCACGCAGTAGTAGCTGCCGTCGTCCTCGCAAAGCGGGATCAGCTCGCGCGGAACGCCCAGGTCCCAGGCAGTGGCCGCCACTTCGGGCAGGTAGGTGTGCGAGTGCGGATCGGTCACGGTCACCGGCTCCAGGCGGCCGTAGACCACATCGCTGACCAGCAGGAGGAATTCGCGGAATTCGGCGGGAATACCGATCAGCAGCTCTTCCTCGATTTCCACCAGCAGTTCTTCTTCCGGCAGTTCCAGGGGCACCGGAACCGGTTCGTTGAGTTCACGCAGTTTTTCGATGACGTCTTCCACGACAGGCTCTCTCGCAACGGGTGGCGCGCTTTTTATACAGTAGCCGCACCGAGCGCAAGACAAGTGTCGTGGCTGGCCTTCGGCCATGGCGCCGGACGAATGGTCGGTCAACCCGCCAACGGAAATGAAAAACCCCCGCTCCCTGGCGGGAGCGGGGGTTTCGGCGGCCCCCCGAAGGGACCGCAACCACTCGGGATCAGTTCTGCCGGATACCGGCCACCAGCCATGGCTGGTTCTCGCCCTGGGCGCGCTCCATCCGCCAGCTTTCGCTGAAGGCTTCGCCCTGGTCGAAGCGCGAGGTCTTCGACACACCGCTGAAGGTCAGGGTGGCGATGGTCTTGTCGGCCTGGTCGTCGACGCCGTCCAGTTGCACGACCAGATTGTCGATGTAGGTGGACTGGTAGGCGTCGCCGATCTCGGCGCGCTCCTGCTTCAGCCATTGCAACATCTGCGGGGTGACGAACTCGGCGATCTTGTCCATCTCGTTGGCATCCCAATGCTGCTGCAGGGACATGAAGTGTTCGCGAGCGGCACCGACGAAGCGCTCCTCGTTGAACCAGCTCGGCGCGTTGATCACCGGGCTCGGCGCAGCAGTGGCGGCAGCGCCACCGAAGATCGGCGCCTGGGCCGGCATTTCGCGCTGCATCGGCGCGTGCCCGGCCATCGCCGGCTGCCCCTGGTTCTGCTGGCGCCGGCGAGCGGCGATGAAGCGGAAGGCAATGAAGGCCACCAGGGCGATCAACAGGATATCGAGCATCTGGATGCCTTCGAAGCCGTCGCCCATGAACATGGAGGCGAGCAGGCCGCCGGCGGCGATACCGGCCAGCGGGCCGAGCCAGCGCGAAGCACCGCTGGCGGCAGCGGCGGGACGGGCGGCGTTGGGGGCGGCAGCAGTGGCGTTCGGCGCAGTGGCCGGCTGCGCCTGGCGGGTCTGGTGGCTGGGTGCCGAGCCGAGGCTCTTGCCGCCGCCAAAGCGCTTGGCATTGGCATCCAGGCTGACGGTCAGCGCCAGGCAGAAGGCGAGGGCGATGCTGAGAACACGCTGCATTGTAGTCTTTCTCTCTTGGGGGAATCGACGCGCGTCATGTTGCGGCGGTACGGGCGGCAGGACCAGCCGGATTTTGTTTCGGGCTATTGCTCCGCGGCCGCCGTTTTTTCGCCCGCCGCGTCTGGCTCGCGGGTCGGCGCCAGGGTACACCGTCGTTGACGAGGATGACAGGCGCTATCCCGGATCGGCGGACGAACGCCCGCCCGGCGGCTGGAAAGGCGCAGCGCAAAGCCTTGCAGAAAGGTCTGTTACAGTTTTTTTCAGTACCCCGATCAAGCACTTGCCAGTGCTAGTCTGCGGCTCTGCGAGGCTTCCCGGTCGCGCGTTTGCCGACCCATTCCCACTCGAGCGAGGACCGCCGCCATGCATGCCGTCGATTTCATCCAGGACCTCGCCGTGATCATGCTGGTGGCCGGCGTGGTCACCATTCTCTTCCACCGCCTGCGCCAACCGGTGGTCCTCGGCTACATCGTCGCCGGCTTCATCATCGGCCCGCACACCCCGCCCTTCGGGCTGATCCACGACGAAGACACGATCAAGACCCTGGCCGAACTCGGGGTGATCTTCCTGATGTTCTGCCTCGGCCTGGAATTCAGCCTGCGCAAGCTCTTCCAGGTCGGCGCCACGGCGTTCATCGCGGCGTTCCTGGAAATCGTCCTGATGATCTGGATCGGCTTCGAGATCGGTCGCTTCTTCGAGTGGAGCACCATGGACTCGCTGTTCCTCGGCGCGATCCTGGCGATCTCCTCCACCACCATCATCGTCAAGGCGCTCGGCGACCTGAAGATGAAGAACGAGCGCTTCGCCCAACTGATCTTCGGCGTGCTGATCGTCGAGGACATCCTCGGCATCGGCATCATCGCCCTGCTGTCGGGAATCGCCGTGAGCGGTTCGGTGGAAACCGGCGAGGTGTTCTCCACGGTCGGCAAGCTCAGCCTGTTCATGATCGTCGCGCTGGTCGTCGGCATCCTCCTGGTGCCGCGCCTGCTGGCCTACGTGGCGAAGTTCGAGAGCAACGAGATGCTGCTGGTCACCGTGCTCGGCCTGTGCTTCGGCTTCTGCCTGCTGGTGGTGAAGCTGGAGTACAGCATGGTGCTCGGCGCCTTCCTGATCGGCGCGATCATGGCCGAGTCGCGTCAGTTGGTGCAGATCGAACGGCTGATCGAGCCGGTCCGTGACATGTTCAGTGCGATCTTCTTCGTCGCCATCGGCCTGCTGATCGATCCGAAGATCCTCGTCGAGTACGCCTGGCCGATCGCCCTGATCACCGTCGCGGTGGTGCTCGGCAAGATGTTTTCCTGCGGCATGGGCGCGTTCATCGCCGGCAACGATGGACGCACCTCGCTGCGGGTCGGCATGGGCCTGTCGCAGATCGGCGAGTTCTCCTTCATCATCGCCGCCCTGGGCATGACCCTGAAAGTCACCAGCGACTTCCTCTACCCGGTGGCGGTAGCGGTCTCGGCCATCACCACCCTGCTCACCCCGTACCTGATCCGCGCCGCCGATCCGCTCTCGCAGCACCTGGCCAACGCCATGCCGCAGCGCATGGCGAGGATCTTCGGCCACTACGGCGACTGGCTGCGCAGCATCCAGCCGCAGGGCGACCGTGCGGTGCTGGCGGCGATGATCCGGCGCATCCTGCTGCAAGTCGGGGTGAACCTGGCGCTGGTGATCGCGATCTTCCTCGCCGGCGGCTATTTCGCCGATACGCTTTCCGCCTGGATGAGCCAGTGGGTCGCCTACGATGGACTGCACAAGGCATTGATCTGGGGCGGCGCGCTGCTGGTCTCGCTGGCCTTCCTGATCGCCGCGTACCGCAAGCTCAAGGCTCTGTCGATGCTGCTGGCCGAACTCGGGGTCAAGCCGGAGAAAGCCGGACGCCATACGGCGCGGGTACGCCGGGTGATCTCCGAGGTGATCCCGCTGCTGTCGCTGGCCGGCATGATGGTGCTGCTGGCTGCGCTCAGCTCGAGCATCCTGCCGCCGGGCGAGTTGCTGGTCGTAGTGGTCCTGGTCGCCGGCCTGGTGATCGCAGTGCTCTGGCGCTGGCTGATCCGCGTGCATTCGCGGATGCAGATCGCCCTGATGGAAACCCTCGACCAGGAAAAGGGCAGCCACTGAGAGCCAAGCGATCCCGGCCTGCCGTCGAATCGGCGGATAACCACGCTGCGGTTATTCGCCCTCGCCTGCACCTGATGTCGCTATCGGACCCTTTGCCCTGAAGGATCGGCGGATTTCCGCTTATCCACTCTCCCGGTCGGCGGACTCCCGCTCGGCCAAGACCACCCCGCTCCTCTTCCAACCCAGTCCCCACGCGGCTTTCCCGCGTTGGCACGCCGCCTGCTATCGAGCCATCCAATACGTCGCCCTCGCGATGTGCCGGTGTGCTGCGCCCTGATCAGCACATCCAAGACAACAACGAAAAGAGGAAACACGATGGAAAGCGCCAACGCCATTTCCGCGTCTGCCCAGCCCCGCACCACTTCGCAACGCATCAAGTCGATCTTCAGCGGTTCCGTCGGCAACCTGGTCGAGTGGTACGATTGGTACGTCTACGCCGCCTTCTCGCTGTACTTCGCCAAGGCATTCTTCCCCCAGGGCGACATGACCGCCCAACTGCTGAACACCGCAGCTATCTTCGCCGTGGGCTTCCTGATGCGCCCGATCGGCGGCTGGCTGATGGGTATCTATGCCGACCGCAAGGGCCGCAAGGCGGCGTTGCTGGCCTCGGTGCTGCTGATGTGCTTCGGCTCGCTGATCATCGCCCTGACCCCCAGCTACGAAACCATCGGCGTCGCCGCGCCGATCCTGCTGGTGGTCGCGCGCCTGCTCCAGGGCCTGTCGGTCGGCGGCGAATACGGCACCTCCGCCACCTACCTGAGCGAGATGGCGAACAAGGAACAGCGCGGGTTCTTCTCCAGCTTCCAGTACGTGACCCTGATTTCCGGCCAGCTCATCGCCCTGGCGGTGCTGATCGTCCTGCAACAGACCCTGACCGTAGAACAACTGGAAAGCTGGGGCTGGCGCGTCCCCTTCTTCATCGGCGCGCTGTGCGCAGTGGTGGCGATGTTCCTGCGTCGCGGCATGGAAGAGACCGAGTCCTTCTCGAAGAAGAAGGAAGAGCCGAAGGAAAGCCTGCTGCGCACCCTGCTGCGCCACCCGAAGGAAGTGCTGACCGTGGTCGGCCTGACCATGGGCGGCACCCTGGCCTTCTACACCTACACCACCTACATGCAGAAGTACCTGGTGAACACGGTAGGCATGAGCAAGACCGATTCGACCATGATCTCGGCTGCCACCCTGTTCCTCTTCATGCTGCTGCAGCCCATCGTCGGCGCCCTCTCCGACAAGATCGGCCGGCGGCCGATCCTGATCGCCTTCGGCGTACTCGGCACCATCTTCACCTACCCGATCCTCAGCACCCTGCACAGCGTCGACAGCTGGTGGGGCGCGTTCTTCCTGATCATGGCGGCGCTGGTGATCGTCAGCGGCTACACCTCGATCAACGCGGTAGTGAAGGCCGAACTGTTCCCCACCGAGATCCGCGCCCTGGGCGTCGGCCTGCCGTATGCCCTGACCGTGTCGATCTTCGGCGGCACCGCCGAATACGTTGCCTTGTGGTTCAAGAGCGTCGGCCTGGAGAGCGGCTTCTACTGGTACGTCACCGCCTGCATCGCCTGCTCGCTGCTGGTCTATGTGTTCATGAAGGACACCCAGAAGCACTCGAAGATCACGACCGATTGATTGAGCCTCGTGCTCATGGCCCCGACACACTCCGGGCCTTTTTATCCACAGGACGGCGATCTTCGGGTCGCCGTCCTGCTTTTTGGCGCGGCAACCGATTTCCCCACACCCGCCGGCTGTTGGTCCACGGCACGGCATCCCGACCGGAACCCTAGGGCGCGCAACGCCGGCGGAGTAATCCGCCGGTGCCCCTGCGTTCCACGGCGGATAACCGCAAGCGGTTATTCACCCTGCGGCTCGTCATTCCGGCGGGGCTGGAACCTTGGCGCGTAAACGCCGATCTCCTCGCGTTCCCACGGCGGAACAGCGCAAGGGGCCTGCCGTCCCCAGGCAGCGAGGCCCCGTCTGCGAGACCTACCGGGAATAAAAAAACCGCGCTCGAAGGCGCGGCTCTTTTCGTTGTCGGCGAACCGCCTCAGCGGCGCTTCTCGATCTTGAAGAAGAACATCTTGGTCGCCTGGCGGGCGACGATCTTGCCACCGCTGACACGCGGCTCGAAACGCCACTTGGCCATGGCCTGGCGCACTTCGCGGTCGAACATGCGCGACGGCACCGACTCCAGCACCTGGATGTCGTCGATGCGGCCATCGCTGGTGATGGTGAACAGCACCTTCACCCGGCCTTCGATACCCCGCGCCTGGGCCATCCGCGGATAGACCGGAGGATCCATGCGCAGCGGCTTGATGTCGCTGTCGTTGAGGCTGCCGCTGGGCAGGCCGGCCGGGCCTTGCGAGCCGCTGGGCGCAGTCTGCGCGCCGGGCGTGCTCTGCCCGACGGTAGGCGCGGGCGGCGGCGCGGCGCTGGACGGGCTGGGCTGGCTGGATGCTTCCGTGCTCGGCTCGGGTTCCGGCTTGGGTTTGGGTTCCGGCTTCGGCTTGGCCTTGGGAATGGCGTTTTCCACCGGTTTGGGCTTGGGTTTCGGCTTGGGCTTGGGTTTTTCCACCGGCTTCGGCTTCGGCGGCTCCGGCTTGGGTTCCTCGATCTTCGGCGGCGTCGGTTCCGGCGCGGCAGCCGGCGGCTGCGGGGTCGGCTCGGCCTTCTTCTCGAGCTGGACGAAATTCACCTGCATGGTCTTCGGCAGTTCGCCGTGGCCAAGGTTGAGTTCGGCCGGGGTCGGCATCACCCACACCAGCGCACCGATGATCGCCACATGCATCGCCACCGCCGCGCCGGAAGACAGCCACCAGCGCGACTTGGGCGGCTCGCCGGGGACGTCGTCGGGATCGCTGCCATGGGCGTAGGGGATCAGCACTTCCTCGACCGCCACTTCCTCGTCGCGGCGCGCACCGGAGCAGTCCACCACGCGCAGGTTGGGTTCTCCGCGCTGGGCATTCACGCATGGCAGGGACTCGCTTTCGTCTCCCTGGGCGGGAGCGGTGGGGTGGTCTTCGGCGAGCGCGGCCAGCGAAAAACGGTCAGGCGACCGTGAAGGCTGTGGCGACATGAGGGCGACCTGCGGAGAAGTGAAAGGTAAGGAAGTAGAGTCTTCTGATAATTATTATCATTCAGTCGCGTCCTCAGGGCAACCTTGGCGGATCATTCCGCGACCATCCGACACGCCAGGAACGCCTCTTCGAGCGCCTCTTCATCCGCGCCTGCGGCGAGGATCAGTTCCAGCCGATTATCCCGCCGCCACGAGGACTTGCCCCAGTTATCCACAAACGGCGCGGCATTCGCTGCATACCAACCGTCCGCGCAATGCAGCACCGCCTTGGCCCGCCGCAGTCCGGACAAACGGCTCAGCCAGGCGTCCACTGCGACCCGATCGAAACGCACCGACGGCGCCAGCCGCCAGCCGATGGCCAACTGGCCGTCCTGCTCGCGCACGGCGCGCAGCGGTCGCTCGGCGGGCAGCACCGTTCCCAACTGAGCAGGCGCGTCCGGCAGGGCCGCCCAGGTCGTCGCGCTACCTTCCCCGGCAACGCTGGTCGGCAGATCGCGCAATGCCAGGTGGCCGCGCACGCTCCAGCGCAACGGCAGGACCGGCAGGCGCGCGCGCACGGCGCAGCGCTGCGTCGCGTCGAGCGCTTCGGATTTGTTCAGCAGCAACATGCCGGCCGCTTCCAGCGCCTGTTCCTGTGCCTCCGGCAGCGGTTGGCCGGAGGCCAGCGCGGCGGCATCCAGCACCACTACCAGGGGTTGCAGGGCCAGGACGCCGGACCAGGGAGGAGCCTGCAGCTGCTTCCACAGCGCCAGCGGATGTCCCAACCCGGAGGGTTCGATGAACAGCCGGTCCGGTCGTGCCCGACGCAACAAGCGACCGAGCCCCACCTGGAACGGCACGCCATTGACGCAGCAGAGGCACCCGCCCGCCACCTCGCCGATGGCCACGCCGTCGACGTCCGTGGCCAGCAGCGCGGCATCCAGGCCGATCTCGCCGAACTCGTTGACCAGCACCGCCCAGCGCTCGCCCGCCGGCTTCTGCGCCAGCAGCGAGCGGATCAGGCTGGTCTTGCCGGCCCCCAGGGGGCCGCCGATCAGGTGTGTGGGTATCTCTCGAAGCATCTGCGCAACCGGAATGTGAAAGCCTGTGGATCAATGCGGTCCTTGCCTGCGGGGAGCCAGGCCCCGTGCTAGAGTCGCGCCCGTCTGCAATGGAGTCCTCGCATGCGCCCGTTCCTGTTCTTCCTGTCCTGCCTGCCGGGCCTGGCCCTGGCCGAAGCCTGCATCGTCCATAGCCAGGCGAAGAATCTCGATGTGAAGGTCTGCCAGCAGAACCGCAGCATCCCGGCCAAGCTGTTCCGCGAAGGCTTCTGCCAGCCACAACTGCAGGGCCAGAAGGTCGAGGTGGCGTTCGCCGAGGAGTGTCCGACGGGCGCCTTCGGTGTCTGCCGCGACGCCAGGGTACCCAATGCGCCCTATCGGCAGGACATCTTCTACTACGGCATCGCGACCGACGCACGCTACCTGGAGCCGTTCTGCGCCAGCCAGAGCCAAGGCCGCTGGGAAGAGCCTAGCGCCGCGAAAAAGCCCTGAGCGCGTCATCAGCCTGTCACAGCGTCCGGGCTAAATGGGAGTCGGGTACCTCAGCACCCTTCGTCCCCATCCCCAAGGTAGGACGACTTTTTGGTGATAGGCCATCTGCGGATGGCCTTTTTTTATTCCTCGAAAGACACTTGTCCACAGGCTCAGGCAAGCCAGTCCAGGGTCAACAGCAGGCGCGCCAGCCCGGGCTCCGCTCGCGGCGAGCGATGCACCAGTCCGGCACCTTCGTTACCCTCCCAGCGTTCGCCCTTGAGCAGCGCCACGTCGCCTGTGGACAAGCTATGGATAAGCTGTTCATCGACAACTTCCGCCTGTGCTCCACCAAGCAGCCGACGGTCCAGGCCGGACTCGTCCAGCCATTCGCTGGCAGCGCCCTGGTAGGTGGTGACCAGCCGCAGCGGCACGTGGTCGACATGGAAACGCGGGCACATCGGTTTATCCAGAACGCGCAGGCGCAGGCCGATACGCCGCGCCCCGGTCAGGCAAAAGAAGGCCTCGACCAGCCAGCCCAGGTCGTCGAGGAAATCGGCTTGTCCCGGCAGTTGCCGCGCGTCGAGCAGGCCGTCCAAGGCGGGTAGCCGTTCCTCTTCCATCTCCAGCGTCTGGCTCAGCGCCAGTCCCGGCCGGTTGCGTACCAGGGCGGCGGCGAAGTCGCGCAGCGCCGGGTTCAGCCGGCGTGTCCAGACCGCCAGGTTGACCCCGTCGCGAAGCACCTCGGCCAGCACCTGGGGGTCTTCGCCGAACGCCTGGCGCGGCAACAGACTTTCCTGTGGCAGTGCGCTCATGCGGCGTGCCCCCAGTCCTCGAAGGGGTCGTCCAGGCCCTGCCAGCCCGGAATGCCCAGGTTCATCTCGGCATCATCCAGCAGGCAAGCATCGAGGGCTGCGCGCAGGGCCGTGAAGTCCAGGTTCTGGCCGATGAAAACCAGCTCCTGGCGACAGTCGCCGACGCCTTCCTCCCAGTGCCGCATGATCGCCCGCAGGCCCTCTTCGTCCTGTGGCCACTGTCCGGTCGGCACGAAGCGCCACCAGCGGCCCGCCAGGCCGTAGCGCATCAGGCCGCCGGCCTGCGACCAGCTGCCAGCCTCGCGGGGCCGGCTGGCGAGCCAGAAGAAGCCCTTGGAGCGCAGCAGCCGCCCCTGCTTCAGCGGATTGTGCAGGAAGGCGTGGAAGCGCGCGGGGTGGAACGGACGGCGCGCCCGGTAGGCCATGGAGGCGATGCCATATTCCTCGGTTTCCGGCAGGTGCTCGCCGCGCAGTTCCTTCAGCCAGCCCGGCGCGGACGCCGCGCGATCGAAATCGAAGCGACCGGTATCGAGGATCTTCGCCAGCGGCACCTGACCCATCACCATCGGCAGGATCTCCGCCTCGGCATTGAGCTGGCGCAGGATCGCCAGCAGTTCCTCGCGCTGCTCGCTGGAGATCAGGTCGATCTTGCTGACCAGGATCACATCGGCGAATTCGACCTGGTCGATCAGCAGGTCGGTGATCGAGCGCTGATCCTCCTCACCGAGGGTTTCGCCACGGCTGGCCAGGCTGGCGGCCTCCTGGTAGTCGCGGAGGAAATTCATCCCGTCGACCACCGTGACCATGGTATCCAGTCGCGCCACGTCGGACAGGCTGCGGTCCAGCTCGTCGCGGAAGGTGAAGGTCTCGGCCACCGGCATCGGCTCGGAAATCCCGGTGGACTCGATCAGCAGGTAGTCGAAGCGGCCTTCCCGGGCGAGACGGCCGACCTCTTCCAGCAGGTCTTCGCGCAGGGTGCAGCAGATACAGCCGTTGCTCATCTCCACCAGGCGCTCTTCAGCGCGGTTCAGGCTGACATCGCGCTGGACTTCGCTGCCATCGATATTGATTTCACTCATATCGTTGACGATCACCGCAACCCGGCGGTTCTCGCGGTTCTTCAGCACATGGTTGAGCAGCGTGCTTTTGCCGGCGCCGAGAAAGCCGGACAGCACGGTGACAGGTAGGCGTTGGTTCACGGTTGGTAACCTCTTCAGTTGTGCCGCACGTGGCGTTCGCGCTTCTCCTGGCGCTCTTTCGCCTCGATGCAGAGGGTGGCGGTGGGACGCAACAGCAGGCGGCGCAGGCCGATCGGCTCGCCGGTTTCCTGGCACCAGCCGTAGTCGCCGCGGGCCAGGCGCTCCAGCGCTTCGTCGATCTTGTCGAGCAGCTTCTTCTCCCGCTCCAGCAGGCGAAGTTGCCATTGCCGCTGTTCCTCGCGGGAAGCCAGGTCGGCCTCGTCGCTGGGGCGTTCGAGATCGCGCAGCTCGCCGAATTCGCCTTCGATGCGCGCCTGCAGTTCCTGGCGCTGGCGCAGCAGCAGGTCGCGGAAGAAGTCCTGCTGGGCTTCGTCCATGTAGGCAGCGTCGGGCTGGGCAAGCAGTTCCTGTTCGGTCATAGGCTGAACCTGGGAAATTTAAAACGTTATACTATAACAATTAACACCACAATCGATGGCCCGCCAATCGCCTTCCGGCTACCCTGGGCCCATGTCATCCCGGGATCCACCGATGCGCCGCGTCCTCCGCCTTTACTGCCTGGCCCTCCTGCTGCTCGCTCCGGCGGCACAGGCGCAGGGCTTTCTTCCCGGCACCCGCCCGGCGGAATGCGCCTACCTGCGCACCGTTCTGGCCTGCATGGATCGGCTGGGCAACCACTACAGCGTCGCCACCGGCGGCAACGACACCTGGCTGCGCGGCTACGACGCGGCAAGCGGACGACGCTGGGCCCAGACCAATACGCGCTACGGGCGCCTGACCTTCTTCAGCGGCATCGCCAGCGACGGGGAAATCTGGGTCGGCCTCAGCCGCAACATCGGCTGGACCAGCGTCAGCCGCCTGAGCAGTTCATCGGGCCAGCGCCAACGCCTGACCTGCGGGCGGGTCAGCGGCTGCAGCGAAGGCCCTAGCCGGGAGGCTGCGCGCTGAGCGCCGCCAGGTAGCTGCCGGCGGGAGGGCGTTGCCGGAAGTAGCCCTGCACGCCAGCGAAGATCGCCTCGGCCAGGCGCTGGCGATGGCGTTCGTCCATCAACCGGCGACAATCGCCGCGATTCGAGATGAAGCCGGTCTCCACCAGGATCGAAGGGATGTCCGGCGACTTGAGCACGGCGAAGCCGGCCTGCTCGACACGCTTCTGGTGCAGCGCGGTGACGTCCGACAACTGGCCGAGAACGCTGTGGCCGAGGTCCAGGCTGCTGGCGATGGTCGAACTCAGGGCCATGTCGAGGATCACCCCGGCGAGTACCTTGTCGCGGCCCTGTAGCGGCAGGTTGCCGCTGTTGCCGATCAGGTCGGCGCCGTTCTCGCGATCGGCCATCCAGCGCGCCATGGTCGAGCTGGCGCCATGCTCGGAGAGGGCATATACCGATGCGCCGGAGGCGGTCAGTCGCGGCGCCGCGTCGGCGTGCACCGAGACGAACATGTCGGCGTTGTAGCGCCGAGCCACTTCCGGCCGCTTGCGCAGCGGAACGAACACGTCGCCGTTGCGCACCAGGCGCGCCTTGAAGCCTTTCTCGCGGTCGATCCGCCGCGCCAGCAGGCGGGCGATGGCCAGCGCCACGTCCTTTTCGCGCTCGCCCTTGCTACCGACCGCGCCGGGGTCCTTGCCGCCATGGCCGGCATCGACCACCACGAGGATGTCGCGGCCCGTCGAGGGTAGCGGGCGGGCCAGCGCCAGCATCGGCTCGGGGGGAGCCGCCAGCGCCTGTGGATAAAGGTCCAGGACCAGGCGATGGCCCTTTCCTGCCTGCGGTTCCAGGGCGAAGCTGCGCGGCCTGACCGCCTGGCGCAGGTCGAGGACGATGCGCGTCCCGCCGCCACCCAGTTGGCCGCTGCGGATGGCGCGCACGGGGCCGTCCAGCGGCAGCTCGGAGAGCGTTGCGAGCAATTGCGCGTCGGGCAGGTCGAGGATCAACCGCTCGGGGGCCTGCAGGGAAAAGGTTCGATAACGCGGCGGGCCGTCCAGTTCCAGCACCAGGCGCCAGCTTTCCGAGGAATTCCAGGCCCGGGCCTGGCGGATTCGTACATTGGCGCTGGCGGCCAGGAACGGCTGGAGGGCCAGGCCGGCGAGCAGGCTTTGCAGGAGGCGACGGCGCTTCATCGACGAAATACCCGATTGCAAGGGTCGGCATTAGCTAATACGTTATATTATAACATTCAAGCCATTTCCAGGCCTTGCCTGCCCTTCTTCGAGTTCTCCATGAATGCCTTGACGCTTCCCGATATTGCCCGCCAGACCACCACCGCCGATCTTCCCCTGGACTGGGTCGGCATGCAGGGCATCGCCCTCCCCGTGCAGATCGGCGGGCAGAGGGTCGCCGCCGAAGCCGATGCCGGTGTCAGCCTGGACGACCCGCAGGCCCGCGGCATCCATATGTCGCGCCTCTACCTGGCGCTGGCCGAACTGGAACAGGGCGAGCTAGACCTTTCCCGCCTGCGCGCCGTCCTGCAACGCTTCCTCGACAGCCACGCCGGCCTGTCGCGTCGCGCCTACCTGCGCCTGCGCCTCGCGCCGCTGCTGCGGCGTCCGGCGCTGGTCAGCCCGCTGAGCGGCTGGAAACGTTATCCACTGGTGCTGGACACGCGCCTGGAAGGCGATGACTTCCAGGCCGAAGCCCATCTCGAGCTGACCTACTCCTCGACCTGCCCCTGTTCGGCGGCACTGGCCCGGCAATTGATCCAGGAGCGCTTCGACCAGGACTTCGCCGGACAGCCGCTCGATCATGCCAGCGTGCTCGCCTGGCTCGGCAGTAGCGCCGGCATCGTCGCCACCCCGCACAGCCAGCGCAGCAGCGCGCACCTGCGCATCGGCCTGGCGGAAGACTGCATCGGACTGCCCCTGGAAGAGCTGGCGGATCTCGGCGAAAGCGCCCTCGGCACCGCGGTGCAGACTGCGGTGAAACGCGCCGACGAGCAGGCCTTCGCCCTCGCCAACGGACAGAACCTGATGTTCTGCGAAGACGCGGTGCGTCGGCTGCACCGCGCCCTGCAGGGTTATCCACAGGCGAGCCGGTTCTCCGTACGGGTCGTCCATGCGGAAAGCCTGCATGCCCACGACGCCGTCGCCGAAAGCCACTGGCAGCGAGGTGCCGCATGATCCGCAAGAATCCCTCCGGCGACCTGCCGGTGATCGACGAATCGGCCTATGTGGACAAGACCGCGATCATCTGCGGCAAGGTGATCATCCAGGCCAACGTCTTCGTCGGTCCCTACGCGGTGATCCGTGCCGACGAAGTCGACGCCGACGGCGGCATGCAACCGATCGTGATCGGCGCCAACTCGAACATCCAGGACGGCGTGGTGATCCATTCCAAGTCGGGTGCCGCGGTGACCATCGGCGAGCACAGCTCCATCGCCCACCGCTCCATCGTCCACGGTCCTTGCGAAGTCGGCGACCGGGTCTTCATCGGCTTCAACAGCGTGCTGTTCAACTGCCGGGTCGGCGATGGCTGCGTGGTCCGCCACAACGCGGTGGTCGACGGCTGCGACCTGCCAGCGGGTTTCTACGTACCGTCCACCGAGCGCATCGGTCCGCGCACCGACCTGGCGAGCATGCCGCGGGTCAGCGTTTCGGCCAGCGAGTTCTCGGAAGACGTGGCGCGCACCAACGTCGACCTGGTACGCGGCTACAAGTCGCTGCAGAACGAGTTCTGAACATGCAAAGCCTGCTGATCCGCAATGCCCGGATGGTCAACGAGGGACAGGTACGCGAAGGCGATCTGCTGGTCCGCCACGGTCGCATCGAACGCATCGCCGGCTGCCTGGAAAACTGCGGCGCCAGCCGGGAGATCGATGCCGCCGGACGCTACCTGCTGCCGGGAATGATCGACGACCAGGTACACTTCCGCGAGCCGGGTTATCCACAGAAGGGCTCGATCGCCAGCGAATCCCGCGCCGCCGTGGCGGGCGGCATCACCAGTTTCATGGACATGCCCAATACCCGCCCGGCGACGCTGAGCCTCGAAGCGCTGGCGGAAAAGAAGCGCCTCGCCGCCGCCCATAGCGTGGCCAACTACGGTTTCCACTTCGGCGTCAGCCGCGACAACCTCGACACCGTGGCCGCCCTCGATCCACGCGAGGTCGCCGCGGTGAAGGTGTTCATGGGCGCCTCCACCGGCGACATGCTGGTGGACGACCTGCCGACCCTGGAGCGCCTGTTCGCCAGCGTTCCGACCCTGCTGCTGAGCCATTGCGAAGACACGCCGCGGATCGAAGCCAACCTGGCGCGCTGGCGACAACGCTTCGGCGAACGTATTCCGGCAGCCGCCCACCCGCGCATTCGCGACGCCGAGGCTTGCTACCGTTCCACCGCCCTGGCGGTGGAACTGGCGCAACGACATGGCACGCTGCTGCATGTCCTGCACTTATCCACAGCGCGCGAATTGGCCCTGTTCGAGGACAAGCCGCTGTGCCAGAAACGCATCACCGCGGAAGTCTGCGTCCACCACCTGCTGTTCGACGACAGCGACTACGCCCGCCTCGGCCATCTGCTCAAGTGCAACCCGGCGATCAAGAGCCGCGAGGACCGCGACGCCCTGCGCAGGGCGCTGGCCGGCAACCGCCTGGACGTGATCGGCACCGACCACGCGCCGCACGCCTGGGCCGAGAAGCAGCAGGCTTATCCACAGGCGCCGGCCGGCCTGCCACTGGTCCAGCATGCGTTGCCGGCACTCCTGGAGCTGGTCCGCGAAGGCTGGCTGTCGCTGGCCACCCTGGTGGCGAAGACCAGCCACCGGGTCGCCGAACTGTTCGCCATCGCCGATCGCGGTTTCCTCCGCGAAGGCTACTGGGCCGACCTGGTGCTGGTCAGCGAACTGGAGCACCCGGCGCTGGCCAGCGCCATGCCGCTGCTGTCGCGCTGCAACTGGACGCCGTTCCGCCACCGGGCATTCCACCATCGGATCGATACCACCATCGTCTCCGGGCAACTCGCCTGGCACGCGGGACGCCTGTCCGACGATTGCCAGGGACTGCCCCTGCGGTTTTCCCGCTGAAGTCTTGTCCACAGCCTGCTGTGGATATCCGTTCGCCCACGACCCTAGCGCAGGGCTTTCACCGCCGCGCCAAGGAAGGCATAGGTCTCCTCCTCGCGATCGTCCATCTCCGGCTTCGGCCAGGCGCTCCAGACCACCGCCACGATCTTCTCCTTGCGGTTGATGTAGAGGTACTGGCCGAAGATGCCCTGGGCTTCGAAGGCCCCGCCGTCATGCTCGGGCAGGGCCTTGGCGCCCACCGGGAAGGTCCACCACTGGTAGCCGTAGCCGAGCGCGTATTCGCCATCGTAGAGCTTGCCCGGGGCCAGGTGGGAAGAAGCCTCGACGCGACTGGCACGATCGACCCAACCTTCGGGAAGGATGCGTTCACCATCGATCACCCCGTCCTCGAGGACGAACTGGCCGAAGCGGCCATAGTCGCGCAGGGTCGCGCTCAAGCCGCTGCTGCCAATCTCTTGCCCGGCCGGCGATTCCAGTTGCCAGAAGCCGTCGCTCTCCATGCCCATCCGCGCCCAGATCCGCTCGGACAGGTAGTCGCTCACCGGAATGCGGGTCGCCGCGTGCAGCAGCTCGCTCTGCAGGTGCGACTCTCCGGTGCTGTAGGTGAAGTGGGTACCGGCCGGGTACTGCCGCGGCAGGCTCGCCAGCAGCCGCAGGATGCCACCGGGACGTTCGGCGAGCTGGGCGTCGAACATCTGCCGGCGGTCGGACTTCGGATCGCGATAGGTCTCGTTCCAGCGGACCCCGGAACTCATCTGCAGGACCTGCTCCACCGTCACCCCCTGGTAGGCGGAGCCGGCCAGGCTCGGCAGGTACTTGTCCACAGGCTGGTCGAGAGCCAGCAGGCCCTGCTGCACGGCGGCGCCCACCAGGGTCGAGGAGATCGACTTGACCACCGAGAACGAGGTCCAGCGCGTGCGTTCGTCGTTGCCCAGGCCGTAGCGCTCCAGGGCGATCTTGCCATCCTTGAGGACCAGCACGCCGCCAACGCGGTTGCGCCGCATGAAATCGTCGACGCCGTATTCCTCGCCGCCGATCCGGTAGCGCGGCGCGATGGCCGCACCCGCCGGCAGCGGACGGACCTTGGTCCCCTTGTGGATAACCCGGGTCGGATAGACCTTGTCCATGTTCCGGTAGGTGTCCGGCTGGTATTCCGGGATCAGTTCATAGAGATCGGCGGCACGGCCGATCCGCGGGTTTTCCACAGCCGCGTCGGCGCCGGCCGAGCCGCTTGCCGAGACGAACAGCGCCAGCAGGGCCGGCCGGAAGACGGATATACAGCTACGCATGGACGTTTTCCTTATGACCGGAAGCAGCTCCGGCTTCGTCGGTTTTATGGATGTGGACTGGCGTCGCAGGCTTATCCACAGGACGTTCAGTCGCTCGGGTCCCGTATCGGACACGCCCAGAGTTCGACCGCCGGGCGCTCAGGGTCCGGTGGACCGATCCAGCGCGCCAGCGCATCGCAGCGCCCCTGACGGCAGATCCGGTAGTCGCCGGCCTCCGGTGTGCGCCCCAGTCGCAACGGTTGCAGCGGCGGCACCCCACGGCGGTAATGCCAGGCGCCGTCACGCAGCACGGCGCCCTCGGGGATCTCCATCCCCGCCCCGCTGCCCCGCACCCGGGCCTCTTCCAGCAGCAGGCCGCGCTCGCTCAGGCGATAGTCTTCTTCCCAGAGCACCTTCTCGACCGTGTGTTGCCAGGCCAGGGTGAACGACTGCAGCGGCAGCGTCGCCCAGACGCTGCCGGCCATGCCCAGGCACAGCGCGATCACGCCACCGCCTCGCGCGCACGCTGGCGCCAGAGGTGCCAGCCGATCACCAGCGCGCCGAGGACGAAGCCCAGCTCGTCGCTGATCGGCAAGGCCAGGACCAGGCTGGCTCCCGCGGCGAACGCCACCAGGCGCTCCCACCAGGCCAGCGGCCCCTGCAGGTAGCCGATGGAAGCCATGCCCCACAGGCCGATGGCCAGCACCGCCTTGCAGGTGACATAGAGCGTCGCCCCCCAACCGCCTTCCTGCAGCATCAGCGCCGGGGAATACACCGCCATGAACGGCACCACGAAACCCGCCAGGGCGATGCGCACCGCCCAGAAGCTGATCTTCAATCCCCTTTCCTTGGCGATCGGCGCCGCCGCGAAGCAGGCCAGCGCCACCGGAGGGGTGAGGTCGGCGAGGATGCCGAAGTAGAAGACGAACATGTGCGAGACGATCAGCGGCACCCCCAGTTCCAGCAGCGCCGGCGCGGCGATGGAGCTGGTGATGATGTAGTTGGGGATGGTCGGGATGCCCATTCCCAGGACCAGGCAGGTGACCATGGTCAGGACCAGCGACAGCAGCAGGTTCTCCCGTCCCAGGTCGAGCACGTAGCTGGCGAAGGTGGTGGCGATGCCGGTCAGCGAAATCACCCCGATGATGACTCCCACCAGGGTGCAGGCGATGCCCACCGGAATCGCATGTCGCGCACCTTCTGCGAGGGCGCGGACGCAGATGCGCAGGGTTTCCCGGCCGCCACGGACGAACCAGCAGGCCAGGGCCAGGGCCGCGATCACAACGAAGATCACTCCGATGCCGAGGCGGAAGAACCCCGCGCAGAGCAGCCCCAGCGCCACCCAGAAGGCGATGCGCAGGCCGAGCGAGGACACCCGCAGGATGATCGCCGAACCAAGGATGACGATGGCGGTCAGCGCCAGACCAATGGTTCCGGAGAACAGCGGCGTGCGCCCGGAGAACAGCAGCGCGATCAGCACCAGCAACGGAATCAGCAGGAACCAGCGCTCGCGGACGGCACCCCAGGCGCTCGGACACTGCTCGCGCGGCAGGCCCTTGAGGTCGGCCCGGCGGGCCTCGAGATGGACCATCCAGTACACCGAGCCGAAATACAGCAAGGCCGGGATCAGCGCCGCCTTGGCGATCTCCACGTAGGGGACGTTGATGGTCTCGGCCATGATGAACGCCACCGCCCCCATCACCGGCGGCATCAGTTGGCTGCCCATGCTCGCGGTCGCCTCGACGCCGCCGGCGAACGCCGGCTTGTAGCCGAAACGCTTCATCAGCGGGATGGTGAACTGTCCGGTGGTGACCACGTTGGCCACGCCGGAGCCGGTGATGGTGCCCATCAGCGCCGAGGAGAATACCGAGACCTTGGCCGGCCCGCCGACCCGGTGGCCGAACAGGCCCATGGCGAAATCGGTGAACAGGCGGATCATGCCGGCCTGCTCGAGGAAGGCGCCGAACAGGATGAACAGATAGATGTAGGTTGCCGACACGTAGGTCGGCGTGCCGTAGAGACCTTCGGTACCGAACGACAGCTGGTTGACGATCTGGTCGAAGCCGTAGCCGCGGTGGGCCAGGTCGCCCGGCAGGTGTTCGCCGAACAGGCCATAGGCAAGAAACAGCGCGCAGATGATCGGCAAGGCGATGCCCATCACCCGTCGCGCCGCCTCGAAGACCAGGACGATCAGCACCACGCCGACGACCATGTCGGCCTGGGTCAGCTCTCCGGAGCGCTGGATCAGGTCGGCCTCGAAAACCCACTGGTAGACCGCCGTGCCCAGGCCGGCCATGCCCAGCAACCAGGCCAACGGCTGCCAGGGGCGACGTATGCCGAAGGCGGGATAGCTGATGTACACCACCAGCAACAGCAGTCCGACGTGCATTGCCCGCAGGACCTGGGTGGAAATCAGGGGAAAGGCCGCGGTGACGACCTGGAACACGGAAAAGGCCAGGGCCACGGCGAACAGCGCGCGCGGCCAGTTTTCCGCCTCGAGGTGCAGCCCGTTCTGATGATCGCTCATGCATCGACTCCCTACAGCCGGAAACGCGGGGAACCCGGTCCGCCGCACGGACCGGGGCTACGGAGAAACGGGCCTCACTCGGGCAGTACGCCCTTCTCCTTGTAGAAGCGCTCGGCGCCGGGATGCAGCGGAATCGGCAGGTTCTTCGCCGCCTTGTCCAGGGCGATGTCCTTGGCGGCAGCATGGGCGGTGACCAGGCGCGGCAGGTTGTCGAACATCAGCTTGGTCATCTGGTAGGCCAGCTCGTCGCTGACCCCGGAGTGGCTGACCAGGATATTGTCGATCGCCACCGTCGGCACGTCCTGCTCCTGGCCGTCGTAGGTGCCGGCGGGAATGCTCGCGGCGTGGTAGGCCGGGCTGTCGATCTTCGCCACCACGTCCGCCGGGATCGCGACGAAGGTGATCGGCATGGTCGAGGCCAGGTCGCGGATGGCCGCCATGCCCAAGCCGGAGGATTGCAGCGTAGCGTCGAGCTGGCGGTTCTTGATCAGCTCCACCGACTCGGCGTAGGGCAGGTACTCCACCTTGCCCATGTCCTCGTAGCTCAGGCCGGCGGCCTTGAAGATCGCCCGGGCGTTCAGCTCGGTACCGCTCTTGGGCGCGCCCACCGAAATGCGTTTGCCTTTCAGGTCGGCCAGGGTCTTGATGCCCGAGGCTTGGCTGGCCACTACCTGGATATAGTTCGGATAGGTATTGCCGATAGCCCGCAGCTTTTTCAACGGCGCCTTGAAGCCGGCGTCGGCGACCCCGTTCCAGGCGTCGGCGACCGAGTCGCCCAGCGCCAGCGCCAGTTCTCCACGCCCGGCCTGCAGCAGGTTGAGGTTCTCGACCGAGGCCTTGGTGGCCTGCACCGAGGTTTTCGCGCCCTGGATATCGTGCCCGTAGATCTGCGAGAGGCCGACCCCTATGGGGTAATAGACCCCGCTGGTGCCGCCGGTGAGGATATTGATGAAGGTCGGCGCGGCGAAGACCGCGGTACTGAAGGTCACCGTTGCGGCAAGCGTGAAAAGACCGAAGCGTCTGCTCAGCGACATGGGAAGTCTCCTGTTCTTATCGTTGTTGTCGCGCTGTCGCGGAAGCGTCCCGGCTTCCCTCGACCGCGCAGGACTTCGTGCAGACTAGACCGCCCCGCCACGCAGGACAATCCGCAAGGACCGATTGCGCGACCGGCTCCGCAAGGGAGCCGGTCGCCGGCGTTCAGGCGTACAGGTCGCGCCGCGACCAGGGCAGCTCGTGGGAGCCATCCTCGTGGGGGCGAATGGCGAGGATCTGGTGCAGGTTGATCCAGCCGCGCTTGAAGCCGTAGGCACATCCGGCCAGGTACAGCCGCCAGATCCGCAGGGTTTCCTCGGGCACCAGGCGAGCCGCCTCCTTCAGCCTGGCTTCCAGGTTGGCGCTCCAAAAGTCCAGGGTCCGGGCGTAGTGCAGACGCAGGCTTTCCACGTCGACTACTTCCAGCCCGGCTTCGCTCATCCGCGCCACCGCCAGCGACAGGTGCGGCAGCTCGCCGTGGGGAAACACGTAGCGATCGATGAAGTCGCCGGCCCCCTTGCCCACCGGGCGGCCGTCGGTGTAGCGCGAGGTGATGCCGTGGTTCATCACCAGGCCGCCGGGACGCACCGCATCGTACAGTTGCTGGAAGTACAGCCCCAGGTTGGCGTGCCCGACGTGCTCGAACATGCCGACGCTGACCACCTTGTCGAAGCGACCATCGCGCGGCAGGTCGCGGTAGTCCAGCAGCTTGAGGGTGACCCGGTCCTCCAGGCCTTCGGCCTTGACCCGCTTCCGCCCGAGCGCCAGCTGCTCCTTGCTCAATGTGATGCCAGTGACCTCGACGCCGAACTCGCGAGCGGCCAGGCGCGCCAGGCCCCCCCAGCCGCAACCGACATCGAGCAGCTTCTCGCCCGGCTGCAAACGCAGCTTGCGGCACAGGTGACGGAGCTTGGCCAGTTGCGCGGTGGCGAGGTCTTCCTTGCCGGTCTCGAAATAAGCGCAGGAATAGACCATTTCCGGATCCAGCCAGAGCTGGTAGAAATCGTTGGACAGGTCGTAGTGGTAATGGATGGCTTCGGCGTCGGTGTCCTTGTCGTGGCTTTCGCGAACCGGCGGCGCGCCGCCATCGGGTTCGCCGAGCGCTTCGCTGAGGGCATCGCCGATACCGATGACCTGGCTGATCGGTCCTTCGATGTCGAGACGCTTCTCGACGTAGGCCTTGCCCAGCGCATCGAGGCTGGGATGGGTGATCTCGGTTAGCAGCGAGGGATCGCGAATGACCATGGTTACCTGTGGATCCGGCCCCAGATCGAACGCCTGAGCATCGCCGATGCGGATCCGCAACGGCAGTTGCAGGGACAGCAACTCAGAGGGGAGCTGTGCAATCATGCCAAACCTCCTGGTCACAAGACGGAATCACTATAGTCCAGTACCTTGATAGAGTTTTGCTATCGGCTACTTAGCCTCCTATCTATCGATGCAAAACCCCTGAACACTCGGATTCAGGTTAGCAGCCAGTCTGCCTATGAATAATTGACAGTTTTGATATACAAACTTTCCCTTGCTGCAATAACGGAACGACGCATAGTCCGTGTCAAAGGAAAGGAAGCGATATAAGGAACGCCGATGAACGAGACCGTGTCCCTCGAAACACGCGAAGTACGCTTTCTCTCCGTGTTCGACTTCGACGGTACGCTGACATACCGAGACAGCTTCGTGCCCTTCCTGCGCTTCGCCTTCGGCAACCGAGTGTTCGTCCGCCGCATGCTGCGCATGGCAGGACCCAGCCTGGCCTATCTCTGCCGGCGTATCGGCCGCGACGACCTGAAGGCGCGCCTGATCGCCACCTTCCTCACCGATGTGCCCGTACATGTGCTGGAAGAGCGGGCGCTGGCCTACCAGAACCGCTTCTGGGAAACACTGATGCGTCCCCACGCATTGACCGCGGTGGCCGACCAGGTCAGCAGCGGCAGCACCGTGACCATCTGTTCCGCCTCCCCTTCGCTGCTACTCAGGCCGTTCGCCGAGAAGCTCGGGGTGCACCTGATCGCCACCGAGCTGGAAGTGGTAGACGGCGTACTGACCGGCAGGATCGTCGGCCGCAACTGCCGGCGCGACGAGAAAGTCTGCCGCCTGGAGCGGCACTACGGTCCGCTGACCCAATACTCCCTACGCGCCTGGGGCGACTCGCGCGGCGATACGGAACTGCTGGCGGCGGCGCTGGAGCGCTTCTGGAAACCGTTCCGCTGACCTGTTGCCGGGTATGGTCTGGTTCGAGTATCAATCCAAAGTGGGAACCAAACCGGGGCGAATGTCGCGATATCCGGCAGGAGAGCAGAATTCGGCTAACGTTCCGATAGGGTAGTTTCTCCTGCGCTCCCAAGCCCGGGCGGTTCCGCTTGCGGCGATACTCCGAAGCCTTCTTCGATGAAATCGTGCACTGGCGCCCGGAATCTCGCTTCGTTCCCTTCTTTTCTCCCCGCCGTTCCCGCACCAGCCACACAACCATCCCCTCCATAGCCCGAGCGGTTCATCCCTGGCCCTGGCGCCGGCTCCGCGAGCCGGCGCCCCCTTGGCGTTCGTCCGCTCATTCAGCCAAAGAGAACATCATGAACCAGAAGATTTCCCCGCCTTCACAGAAGATCGACGGCCTGTTCCTGCTGGCCCTGTCGATGGCCGTGTTCTTCGTCGGCGTGACCGAATTCATGCTGTCCTCCATGCTCGGGCCGCTGGCGCAGGCGTTCCACACCACCACCAGCGGCGCCGCCTGGCTGATCTCCAGCTACGCGTTCTCCTATGCGATCGCCGCGCCGTTGCTGGGCTACTTCTCCGACCGCATGCAACGCAGGAAGCTGCTGCTGCTCGCCCTGATCCTCTTCGCGGTCGATACTCTGGCCATCGTCATCGCCCCGACCCTGGAAATTGCCGTCGTCCTGCGGGTAATCGGGGGCATCGCCTCGGCAATCATCATCCCGACCACCTTCGCCCTGGTCGCGGAGGTGGTGGCCCCGCAAAGACAGGCCGGTGCCATGGGCCAGGTGATGCTCGGCATGACCCTCGGCATTGCCGCCGGCCCGGCACTGGCCGGCCTCCTCTCGGACTTCTTCGGCTGGGCGGCGCCCTTCCTGATGGTCTCGTGCGGTTGCGTGCTGGTCTTCCTGATGGCGCGCCAGCGCCTTCCCGTGCAAGCCGTGGCACCGCGCGCCGAGGGCCACGCGCTGGGCTGGTGCAAGCAATGGAGCATCCTCAGGCCACTGATCGCCAAGGGTGCCTGGAACGGCACCGGGGTCGCCGGCCTGCTTCTCTCGGGAGAGGTGCTGCGCCAGCGCTACGGCTTCAGCACCGCGCAGATAGGCATCAGCATCGCCGCCTTCGGCGTGGGGCTGGCCGTGGGCAACCTCGCCGCAGGTTACCTGCGACGCTATCTGAAGCGCGACGAAGACATGCTCCTGCTGGTGCTGGCGCTCCTGGTGCTATCGATGTCGACCTTCATGCTCCTGCCGCTACCGTTGCCCGTGGCGCTCTTCTGCCTGGGCGCCTGGGGCGCCGCGCTGGGCCTGGGCGCGCCGGCGGGCACAGTGGTACTCGCCTTGCGCTCCGGGCCGGACAAGGGCATGGTGCTGTCGTTCGCCGAGACGTTCAACAACATCGCCATTCTCGCCAGCGTGCCCCTGGCTGTGCGACTGCTGGAGCTGAAGGGGCCGCCCGCCACCCTGTGGGTATTGGGCATCGGCCTGGGGATCGGCGCCTGGTTCACCGTGCTGGACTGGTTCGCCAGCCGCAGGAGCGACGAGGCGCTGCCGTTGCGCGATTGACGGCGAGCGCCGCGATCACCGGGGCCGCATGCCTGCCCCGGCTTCTCGGGTACGCGGCCGGCGTTACTCGACGGTGACCGACTTGGCCAGGTTGCGCGGCTGGTCGACGTCGGTGCCCTTGAGCACGGCGACATGGTACGAGAGCAATTGCAACGGGATGGTGTAAAGGATCGGCGAGAGCACGTCGCCGATGTGCGGCATGCCCACCACATGGGTGCCCTCGCCGGCCTCGATGCCCGCGCCTTCGTCGGCGAACACCACCAGTTCGCCGCCGCGGGCGCGGACTTCCTGCAGGTTCGACTTGAGCTTCTCCACCAGCTCGTTGTTCGGCGCCACGGTAACCACCGGCATGTCGCTGTCCACCAGCGCCAGCGGGCCATGCTTGAGTTCGCCGGCCGGGTAGGCTTCGGCATGGATATAGGAAATTTCCTTGAGCTTCAGCGCGCCTTCCAGGGCCACCGGGAACTGCGCGCCACGGCCGAGGAACAGGGTGTGGTGCTTCTCGGCGAACAGCTCGGAAACCTTCTCCACCGTACGGTTCATCGCCAGCGCCTCGCCCAGCCGGGTCGGCAGGCGACGCAGTTCGTCCACCAGCTCGGCTTCGACGCCATCGGCCAGGCGCTTCTGCACCTGGCCGATGCCCAGGGTCAGCAGCAGCAGGGCGACCAACTGGGTGGTGAAGGCCTTGGTCGAGGCCACGCCGATTTCCGGGCCGGCCTGGGTCAGCAGGGTCAGGTCGGATTCGCGCACCAGCGAACTGGTGGCAACGTTGCAGATCGCCACGCTGGAGAGGAAGCCCAGCTCCTTGGCGTTGCGCAGGGCAGCCAGGGTGTCGGCGGTCTCACCGGACTGGGAGATGGTGACGAACAGGCAATCCGGCTGCACCGCGACCTTGCGGTAGCGGAACTCGCTGGCGACCTCCACCTGGCAGGGAATCCCGGTCAGGCTTTCCAGCCAGTAACGGGCGACCATGCCGGCGTGGTAGCTGGTACCGCAGGCGACGATCTGCACGTTGCGAACCTTGGCGAACAGCTCCGCCGCCTGCGGGCCGAAGCTTTCCACCATTACCTGGTTCTGCCCGAGGCGGCCTTCCAGGGTGCGCTGCACGACGCTGGGCTGCTCGTGGATTTCCTTGAGCATGAAGTGCCGGTACTCGCCCTTGTCGGCGGCTTCGGCGCCTTCGTGGTACTGCACGGTCTCGCGCTGCACGTCGTTGCCCTGGACATCCCACAGGCGCACGCTGTCGCGACGGATCTCGGCGATATCGCCTTCTTCCAGGTAGATGAAGCGGTCGGTCACCTGGCGCAGCGCCAGTTGGTCGGAAGCGAGGAAGTTCTCGCCAAGCCCGAGGCCGATCACCAGCGGGCTGCCGCTGCGGGCGGCGACGATGCGGTCCGGCTGCGCCGCGCTGATCACTGCCAGGCCATAGGCCCCGTGCAATTCCTTGACCGCGTCCTTCAGCGCCAGGGTCAGGTCGCCGATGGACTGCAGCTTGTGATGCAGCAGGTGGACGATGACCTCGGTGTCGGTCTGCGAGGTGAACACGTAGCCCAGCCCCTTGAGCCGCTCACGGAGAGGTTCGTGGTTCTCGATGATGCCGTTGTGCACCACCGCCAGTTCGTCGCTGGAGAAATGCGGGTGGGCGTTGCCTTCGGTTGGCGCCCCGTGGGTCGCCCAGCGGGTATGGGCGATGCCCAGGCGGCCGAGCAGCGGCGTACCGGCCAGGCCTTCCTCCAGGCTGGCGACCTTGCCGACCCGGCGGCAGCGCTGCAGCCTGCCTTCGTTATCGAAGACCGCCACGCCGGCGCTGTCGTAGCCGCGATACTCGAGGCGCTTGAGGCCTTCGATGAGGATGGGGGTGATGTTGCGCTCGGCGATCGCACCTACGATTCCACACATGGGGTCTTTCTCCTTTCAGGGCTCGACCGGGGCGCAGATCAGCGTGACGCCCCGGGCGGTTATCTGTTCGCGCGCGGAAGGTTCCAGGCGCTCGTCGGTAATCAGGGTATGGATGCTGCTCCAGGGCAATTCCTGGTTGGGAATGCGCCGACCGACCTTGTCGGCCTCGGCCATGACGATCACCTCGCGGGCGACCTCGGCCATCACCCGGCTCAGGCCCAGCAATTCGTTGAACGTGGTCGTCCCGCGTTCGAGATCGATGCCGTCGGCACCGATGAATAGTTGGTCGAAGTCATAGGAACGCAGCACCTGCTCGGCAACCTGCCCCTGGAACGACTCGGAATGCGGATCCCAGGTCCCCCCGGTCATCAGCAGCACCGGCTCGTGCTCCAGTTCGCGCAGGGCGTTGACCACGTTCAGCGAGTTGGTCATCACCACCAGGCCCGGCTTGTGCCCAAGCTCGGGGATCATCGCCGCGGTGGTGCTGCCACTGTCGATGATGATCCGCGCATGCTCGCGGATGCGCGCCGCGGCGGCGCGACCGATAGCCTGCTTGTAGGGCGAGACGGGCTGTGCGGCTTCGCCGATCAGTTCCTGGGGCATCGGCACCGCACCGCCGTAGCGACGCAACAGCAGGCCGTGGCTTTCCATGGCGGCGAGGTCCTTGCGGATGGTCACTTCCGAGGTGGAAAAGCGCTTGGCGAGTGCGTCCACGCTGACCTCGCCCTGCTCGGAAAGCAGCGCGAGGATGGCATGGCGACGTTGCGGCGTATTACGTTTCGAGATCACTTAAGTTTCGTTTCGAAAGAAAAGTGTGCGAATCAAAACTTATCCGGCGATTTCCGTCAATGACTTTTCATCGGCTCGGCAGCACCGTATTGGGATCGAGGTAGAACATTTTCTTCCAACCCTGGGTGCTGGCGTCGGCCAGCCAGGGATAGGGCAGCAAGGTGATGATCGCGTAGTGCAGGTGGGCCGGCTTGCCGCGCGCGTTGCCGGTGGTTCCGACCGCACCCAGGCGGGAACCGGCGAGGACCGGCTGGCCCGGATAGGTGTCGAGGCTATCGAGATGGGCGTAGTAATGCAGGCGCCACTTGGGCGCCAGCACCAGGACGACCTTGCCGCCGAGGGCGATCTCCCCGCGATAGAGCACCAGGCCGTAGCTGGCGGAGCGTACGGGGGTGCCGCTGCGGGCGAAGATGTCGATGCCCTTGTGCACTCCGGAGCGCCCCCAGGGCTCGAACCAGAAGGTTCGCGGATTCCAGTCGCGGGCACTGGCGCCTTCGACGGGTATCCGCGGCCATTCGGGCAGCACCGCCCAGGCTATGAGCAGCCCCAGCACGATCCATTTCGCAGGCTTCGGCATCCGTGCCGCTCCGTTACTTCTTGATTTTTTCCGGGCGCTTCCAGTTTTCCAGGTTCTTCTGCCGGGCGCGGCCGAAGGCCAGGTTCTTCGCCGGAACCTCATGGGTGATGGTGGAGCCAGCCGCGGTCGTCGCGCCATCGCCGATCTTCAGCGGCGCCACCAGCGAGTTGTTCGAGCCGATGAACACATCGTCGCCCAGCTCAGTGCGGAACTTGTTCGCGCCATCGTAGTTGCAGGTGATGGTGCCGGCGCCGATGTTGCAGTTGGCGCCCAGCTCGGCATCGCCCAGGTAGCTCAGGTGGCCGGCCTTGCTGCCCTCGCCCAGGCGGGCATTCTTCAGTTCGACGAAGTTGCCGACATGGGCCCGAGCGCCGAGCACGCTGCCCGGACGCAGGCGGGCGAACGGACCGGCATCGCTACCCTCGCCCAGCTCCGCGCCTTCCAGGTGGCTGTTGGCCTTGATCACCGCGCCACGCCGCAGGACGCTGTCGCGAATCACGCAGTTCGGTCCGATGCGCACGTCGTCCTCGATCACCACGCGGCCTTCCAGCACCACGTTGACGTCGATCAGCACGTCGCGGCCGACCGAGATTTCGCCACGGACATCCAGGCGCTGCGGATCGAGCAGGGTCACACCCTGGCGCATCAGCTCCTCCGCGCGCAGGCGCTGGTAGTGACGCTCCAGCTGGGCCTGTTGCATGCGGTCATTGACGCCCTGCACTTCCATCGCGTCCAGCGGTTGGGCGCTGGCCACCACCAGGCCGTCGCCGACCGCCATGGCGATCACGTCGGTCAGGTAGTACTCGCCCTGGGCGTTGTCGTTGGACAGGCGGCCGAGCCAGTCGGCAAGGCGCTTGCCCGGCACCGCGAGGATGCCGGTGTTGATCTCGCCGATCTGGCGCTGCGCCGGGGTCGCGTCCTTGTGCTCGACGATGGCCTGCACCGCGCCCTGGTCGTCACGGACGATGCGGCCGTAGCCGGTGGGGTCGAGCATGTCGACGGTGAGCAACGACAACTGGTCCGGGGTGACTTGCGCCAGCAGGCGCTGCAAGGTGTCCAGCTGGATCAGCGGCACGTCGCCGTAGAGGATCAGCACCTGGTCTGCACTGAGGAACGGCAGGGCCTGGGCCACCGCATGGCCCGTACCGAGCTGTTCGGCCTGGAGCACGAAATTCAGGTCGTCGGCGGCCATCCGCTCACGCACCAGATCCGCGCCGTGGCCGATCACCACGTGGATCCGTTCCGGCTGCAACTGGCGCGCGCAGTCGATGACGTGGCCGAGCATCGGCTTGCCGGCAATGGGATGGAGGACCTTGGGCAGGGCCGAACGCATGCGGGTGCCCTGGCCGGCGGCGAGAATCACGATTTCAAGGGACATGGACTGGACTACCGTTCCTGGTGGTCACAGGCAAAACCTGTGAGTGAAGATGCAAAACGAAAAAAGGGTAGCCCACAGGCTACCCTTTTCCCTGACACCGCTAGAAGTACCGGCTGGAAATCAGCCGCCGAACTTCTTGCGCAGTTGCTGGACGGTGCGCAGCTGGGCTGCGGCTTCGGCCAGACGCGCGGCAGCGGCGCTGTAGTCGAACTCGGCGCCCTTGCCCTGCAGCGCCTTTTCGGCAGCCTTCAGGGCTTCCTGGGCGGCCGCTTCGTCGAGGTCGCCGGCACGAACCACGGTGTCGGCGAGGACCTTGACCATGTTCGGCTGGACTTCGAGGAAACCGCCGGAGATGTAGTACACCTCCTGCTCGCCGCCCTGCTTGACCAGGCGGATGGGGCCCGGTTTCAGGTCGGTGATCAGCGGCGCGTGGCCCGGGGCGATACCCAGGTCACCCAGAGCGCCGTGCGCGATAACCATCTCGACCAGGCCGGAGAAGATCTCCGCCTCGGCGCTGACGATGTCGCAATGGACTGTTATGGCCATACGCTTGCCTCACATGAGCGCCCGTCGCCGGGCGCACAGGATTACAGTTTTTTGGCTTTCTCGACCGCTTCTTCGATACCGCCGACCATGTAGAACGCCTGCTCCGGCAGGTGATCGTAGTCGCCGTTGAGAATGCCCTTGAAGCCAGCGATGGTGTCCTTCAGGGAAACGTACTTGCCCGGCGAGCCGGTGAAGACTTCCGCTACGAAGAACGGCTGGGACAGGAAGCGCTGGATCTTACGAGCGCGCGCCACCAGCAGCTTGTCGGCTTCGGACAGTTCGTCCATGCCCAGGATCGCGATGATGTCCTTCAGCTCCTTGTAGCGCTGCAGAACATACTGGACGCCGCGAGCGGTGTCGTAGTGATCCTGGCCGATCACCAGCGGATCGAGCTGGCGAGAGGTGGAGTCCAACGGGTCGACCGCAGGGTAGATACCCAGCGAGGCGATGTCACGGGACAGTACGACGGTCGCGTCCAGGTGGGCGAAGGTGGTCGCCGGGGACGGGTCGGTGAGGTCGTCCGCGGGAACGTATACGGCCTGGATCGAGGTGATCGAGCCTTTCTTGGTGGAGGTGATGCGCTCCTGCAGAACGCCCATCTCTTCGGCCAGGGTCGGCTGATAACCCACCGCGGACGGCATACGGCCCAGCAGTGCGGACACTTCGGTACCGGCGAGGGTGTAACGGTAGATGTTGTCGATGAACAACAGAACGTCACGGCCTTCGTCACGGAACTTCTCGGCCATGGTCAGGCCGGTCAGTGCGACGCGCAGACGGTTGCCCGGCGGCTCGTTCATCTGGCCGTATACCAGGGCTACCTTGTCCAGTACGTTGGAGTCCTTCATCTCGTGGTAGAAGTCGTTACCCTCACGAGTACGCTCGCCCACACCCGCGAACACGGAATAACCGCTGTGCTCGATGGCGATGTTACGGATCAGTTCCATCATGTTGACGGTCTTGCCCACGCCGGCGCCGCCGAACAGGCCTACCTTGCCGCCCTTGGCGAACGGGCAGACCAGGTCGATCACCTTGATGCCGGTTTCCAGCAGCTCGTTGCCGCCAGCCTGGTCGGCATAGGACGGAGCTTCGCGGTGGATGCCCCAGCGCTCTTCTTCGCCGATGGGACCGGCTTCGTCGATCGGGTTGCCCAGTACGTCCATGATCCGGCCCAGGGTCGCTTTACCGACCGGCACGGAGATGGCAGCACCAGTGCTGTCCACGTTCAGGCCACGCTTGAGGCCTTCGGTGGAACCCATCGCAATGGAACGAACCACGCCGTCGCCCAGCTGCTGCTGGACTTCCAGGGTGGTTTCAACGCCCTGAACCTTCAGGGCTTCATAGATGCTCGGCACGGCATCGCGCGGGAATTCCACGTCGATCACGGCGCCGATGATTTGAACGATACGTCCGCTACTCATGTCTGGTTCCTCTGAATTTTGAACCTGTTCTTACACCGCGGCAGCGCCGCCGACGATTTCCGAGATTTCCTGGGTGATCGCCGCCTGACGCGCCTTGTTGTAGATCAGCTGCAAATCGCTGATCAGCTCGCCGGCGTTGTCGGTAGCGTTCTTCATTGCAATCATCCGGGCCGCCTGCTCACAGGCGTTGTTCTCAACCACGGCCTGGTACACCTGGGATTCCACGTAACGCACCAGCAGCCCGTCGAGGAGCGACTTGGCGTCGGGTTCGTAGAGATAGTCCCAGTGGTGCTTCAGCTCCTGATCGTCATCGGCCACCAGCGGAATCAGCTGTTCCACGGTCGGCTTCTGGGTCATGGTGTTGACGAACTTGTTGGAGACCACGAACAGGCGATCGATACGGCCTTCGAGGTATGCGTCGAGCATCACCTTGACACTGCCGATCAGGTCGTTGATCGAAGGCTCTTCGCCGAGGTGGCTGATAGCTGCCACGACGTTGCCGCCGAAACTGCGGAAGAACGAAGCGCCCTTGCTACCGATCACGCAAAGGTCGATTTCCGCCCCTTGCTCGCGGTAGCCGCTCATGTCCTTGACGAGGGACTTGAACAGGTTGATGTTCAGACCGCCGCACAGACCACGGTCACTGCTCACCACGATGTAGCCGACGCGCTTGACTTCACGCTCGACCATGAACGGGTGACGGTATTCCGGGTTGGCGTTGGCCAGATGGCCGATCACCTGGCGAATACGCTCCGCGTAGGGACGGCCGGCCGCCATGCGCATTTGTGCCTTGCGCATCTTGCTCACCGCCACTTTTTCCATGGCATTGGTGATCTTTTGCGTGCTTTTGATGCTCGCAATCTTGCTGCGAATCTCTTTTGCGCCTGCCATTTGACACCTATCGGGTTAGCAGGCGGGAGCCTCGCGGCTCCCGCTGCGGCTTACCAGGTTTGGGTGGCCTTGAACTTCTCGATGCCGGCCTTGATGCCCGCGTCGATTTCGTCGTTGAAGTCACCTTTCTCGTTGATCTTCGCCAGCAGAGCGGCATGCTCGCGCTGGAAGTAGGAGATCAACGCCTGCTCGAAGCTACCGACCTTGGCGATTTCGACGTCCTGCAGGAAGCCACGCTCGGCGGCATACAGGGACAGCGACATCTCGGCGATCGACATCGGCGCGTACTGCTTCTGCTTCATCAGCTCGGTAACGCGCTGACCATGCTCCAGCTGCTTGCGGGTCGCTTCGTCCAGGTCCGAGGCGAACTGGGCGAAGGCCGCCAGTTCACGGTACTGGGCCAGAGCGGTACGAATGCCGCCGGACAGCTTCTTGATGATCTTGGTCTGGGCCGCGCCACCTACGCGGGATACCGAGATACCGGCGTTGACGGCCGGACGGATACCCGAGTTGAACATGGCGGATTCCAGGAAGATCTGGCCGTCGGTGATCGAGATCACGTTGGTCGGAACGAACGCGGAAACGTCGCCGGCCTGGGTCTCGATGATCGGCAGCGCGGTCAGCGAGCCGGTCTTGCCGGTCACGGCGCCGTTGGTGAACTTCTCGACATACTCTTCGGAAACGCGGGAAGCGCGCTCCAGCAGACGGCTGTGGAGATAGAACACGTCGCCCGGGTAGGCTTCGCGGCCCGGCGGACGGCGCAGCAGCAGGGAGATCTGGCGATAAGCCACGGCCTGCTTGGACAGGTCGTCGTAGACGATCAGGGCGTCTTCACCGCGATCACGGAAGTATTCGCCCATGGTGCAACCGGAGTACGGCGCCAGGTATTGCAGGGCGGCGGACTCGGAAGCGCTGGCGGCGACCACGATGGTGTTGGCCAGGGCGCCGTTCTCTTCCAGCTTGCGTACGACGTTGGCGATAGTGGACTGCTTCTGGCCGATGGCCACGTAGACGCACTTAATGCCGCTGTCTTTCTGGTTGATGATGGCGTCGACCGCGAGGGCGGTCTTGCCGATCTGGCGGTCGCCGATGATCAGCTCGCGCTGGCCACGGCCTACCGGGATCATGGCGTCGACCGACTTGTAGCCGGTCTGTACCGGCTGGTCTACCGACTTACGCCAGATCACGCCCGGAGCGACCTTCTCGACCGCGTCGGTGGCCTTGGCGTCGATCGGGCCCTTGCCGTCGATCGGATTGCCCAGTGCATCGACTACGCGACCCAGCAGTTCCGGACCGACCGGAACCTCCAGGATGCGCCCGGTGCACTTGGCGTTCATGCCTTCGGCGAGGCCCTGGTATTCACCCAGGACCACGGCACCCACGGAATCCTGCTCCAGGTTCAGCGCCATACCGTAGACGCCGCCCGGGAACTCGATCATCTCGCCGTACATGACGTCGGCCAGACCGTAGATGCGCACGATACCGTCGGACACGCTGACGATGGTGCCTTCGTTTCGTGCTTGGGAGGCGACGTCGAGTTTCTCGATGCGCCCCTTGATGATTTCACTAATTTCGGAAGGATTGAGTTGCTGCATGCCGCTGCCCCTTCAAACTCAAGATTTCAACGCTTCGGCCAGTTTCGCGAGCTTGCCGCGCACCGAGCCATCGATTACCAAGTCACCGGCGCGAATGATCACGCCGCCGATCAGGCTCGCGTCTTCCGACGCATGTAGCCGCACTTCGCGACTGAGCCGGGCGCTGAGAGCCTTGGCGAGTTTGTCCTGCTGTTCTTTGCTCAAGGTGAAGGCACTGGTGACTTCTACCTCGACCGACTTTTCCTGCTCGGCCTTCAACTGCTCGTACATCTCAGCGATGGTCGGCAGCAGTTCGAGCCGCTTGTTCTCAGCCACAGTCCGGACGAAGTTCTGGGCTGGTGCATTCAGCTTGTCGCCGCACACATCGATCAGGCTCTGGGCCTTGGCCGAAGAGGTCAGCTGAGGCTCTTTGAGCAGCTGGCGCACGGTGTCGTCCTGCGACACTGCGGCCAGCACACCCAGCGCAGCCGACCAATCGGCCAGTTGCTGATGAGCCTGGGCGTACTCGAAAGCCGCCTTTGCGTAGGGACGAGCCAACGTGGTCAGTTCTGCCATAGCGCCCTCGCTTAGATCTCGGCTGCCAGTTTGGAAACCAGCTGCTCGTGCGCGTTTGCGTCGATCGAAGCACCCAGGATCTTCTCTGCGCCGGTGACGGCCAGGGCACCCACTTGGGCACGCAGGGCGTCCTTGACGCTGTTCAGTTCCTGTTCGATTTCCGCTTGGGCCTGGGCCTTCAGGCGTTCGCCTTCGGTACGGGCCTGGTCGCGGGCTTCATCGACGATCTGGTTAGCGCGTTTCTTCGCCTGTTCGACGATTTCGGCTGCCTGAGCCTTGGCTTCGCGCAGTTGCTGGCCCGCTTTCTCATGAGCCAGCTCCAGATCACGAGCCGCGCGGTTGGCAGCGTCCAGGCCGTCAGCGATCTTCTTCTGACGCTCTTGCAGAGCCGCGATGACCGGAGGCCACACGAACTTCATGCAGAACAGCACAAAGATGAAGAACGCAACGGACTGGCCAATCAGGGTTGCATTAATGTTCACGCCAACACCTCGCTCGTTCGTTGTCCGTCAAACACTCAAATCGAATGATTCGAGTGATTAGCCGGCGATTTGACCAACGAAGGGATTCGCGAAGGTGAAGAACAGGGCGATACCCACACCGATCATGGTCACGGCGTCCAGCAGGCCGGCGACGATGAACATTTTCACCTGCAGCATCGGAACCATTTCAGGCTGACGAGCTGCGCCTTCCAGGAACTTGCCACCCAGCAGACCGAAACCGATGGCGGTACCCAGGGCACCCAGGCCAATCAGCAGAGCAACGGCGATAGCAGTCAGTCCAACTACAGTTTCCATTTTTCCTCCCGACTTTTTGTCGTGTTGGTTAAAGGTTGAAGCGAATCGATTAATGGTTGTCTTCGTGCGCCATCGACAGGTAGACGATGGTCAGCATCATGAAGATGAAGGCCTGCAGGGTGATGATCAGGATGTGGAACACAGCCCACGCCCAGTTCAGGGCTACGCCCAGGGCACTCAGCAGGAACATTCCGCTACCGAACATGACGGCGATCAGAATGAAGATCAGTTCGCCGGCATACATGTTGCCGAACAGACGCAGCGCCAGCGAAACCGGCTTGGCGATCAGGGTCACGAACTCGAGCAGGAAGTTCACCGGAATCAGCAGGATCTGAACGACGATGTTCTTGCTGCTGAAGGGGTGCAGGGTCAGTTCACCAAGGAAGCCGCCGATGCCCTTGACCTTGATGCTGTAGAAGATGATCAGGGCGAACAC